>VBAK01000135.1 GCA_005882275.1 Candidatus Segetimicrobium genomatis | reverse complement strand
CGTCCGGCTACCGCCCCTCACTGATCCGAAGAATCCGCGTTCCGCGCATATCCATCCAATATCGCCCTCTCACGCGCGACAGGCGAATCACGGCGGTATCGCAAGACGGGCAGCGTACCACCGTCCCCATGCCGTGCACGTACGCGGCAAACGCGCCGATCGGATCGGTGAAACCACACCCCGCGCATGTGGTCAGGGCGCTGGTCATTTCAAAGGGAAAGACCGCGCCCAGGATCCCTCCGACGACATTCCCGTCCAGCCTGCTCTCCATCATCCTCCTCCTGTCGGACCGAAGCGTTCGGTCTTGACTCGGGCCGGGTCGTAGCCGAGTGACACGAGACCCGCGGCCGCGGTTTCGACGAACTGTGTGGGGCCGCAGATGTAGGCGCGGGGACCGTCCCGGGCAGGCCACGCCACTTCCCGCAGCAGATCGCCGTCGATGCGGCGCCGGTACCCTGCCCACCCCGGCGGCTGACTTCGGGTGAGCGTGTAGATCACGTCCAGCCTCCTATCGCGGCGCGCTGATTCATCGAGTTCATCGCGGTAGATGACCTCGTCTTGCGATCGCGCGGAGTACAGCAGCCGGGCCGGCACGGTGCTCGCGACCGCGCGGCGGTGCCGGATCATCGCCATCAACGGAACAATCCCCGATCCCCCGGCGACGAGCAGGAGGGGCCCGCCCATCTGCGCCTCCCAGACGAAGTACCCGCCGATCGGCCCTCGCAGCTCCAGGCGGTCGCCGAGTTTCACCTCGTCAACCAGGTACGGAGACGCCTCCCCATCGTCCAGCCGCTCGACGGTGATCATCACCTTCCCGCGTTCTTCGGGAGGTGAGGCAATGGAGTAGCTCCGCTCCGCCTGGTAGCCGTCTTCCGCGGTGAGCCGGAGATCCACGTGCTGGCCCGGCCGGTGTCCCGGCCACCCCGGCACCGCCAGCGTCAGGCTCCTCGCCCGCGCGGTCTCCGTCCGGGTCTCCACCACCTCGCCGAGTTGCCAGATCAGTCGCCCGCGTAGCGCTGTTCCTTCCATGGATCCCCAAGGTTGTGATAGCCGAGTGACTCCCAGAAGCCCGGCTCATCCTGGTCGACCAGGCGCAGGCCCCGGACCCATTTCGCGCTCTTCCAGAAGTACAGATGGGGCACCAGCAGCCGCGCCGGCCCGCCGTGCTCGGGCGGGATCGGCTCGCCTTCGTACTCGTAGGCCACCCACGCCTTCCCGTCCGTCACGTCCTCACGCGGCAGGTTGGTGGTGTAGCCGCCGTCGCAGAAGGCGATGACGTAGTCGGCTTCCGACTCCACCTGCGCGAGCAGCGTGTCGATCGAGACCCCCTCCCAATGCGAGTCCAGTTTCGACCACTTGGTCACGCAGTGGATATCGGCGGTCACCGGCTCATGCGGCAATGCGCGCAGTTCGTCCCAGGTCCAGCGCTTCGGCTGCTCTACGCTGCCGAGAATCGAGAAGTCCCACTGCTCCAGCGGCGTGTGAGGAGTCGGACCGGCCGACAAGACGGGAAAGCCGCGCTCCAGGTACTGTCCGGGCGGCAGGCGCGCCGAGACCTCGCCGGCCTGGCGACGCCCTCGAAATGCCCGCGAGACGAATCTGTCTGGCATATTGTCACCCCCTGATCGACACGCGTGTCGGTGACCTCCCCGAGCTCCAGCGGTTAGACGAAGCGCTGAACGAATGCGAGCGCCGTCCCGGCAACCGTTCGCCAACCGCTGTCGATCGTTAGCGCGTGCCCCCGGTCGGGGATCTCGATGATCTCGGTGACGCCCTGGTTGCGCTGCTGGAGCCTGAACGAGGCTTCCGTGATCGACCATGGGACCGTGTGGTCTTTTTCGCCGGAGATGAGCAGCATCGGCCCCCGGCCGGGGTTCTCGGTGTCGACCTTCGCTTCGGTCCACGGGTTGAGGTTGGCGGCCGCGGCCTGGAACAGCGGCACGCCCGACGCCGGCACGGCGAAGGTCTCGTAGAGTTCCCTGGCCTCGTCTTCGCCGACGGCGTTGGCGAAACCGAACCGGAACTGTTCGAACGTGAGCGGGATCGCGCGGTTGCGGTTGGCCGGATTGCCGAGCACCGGCCACGCGGACTTCAGGGATGAAAACGGAAGCGGCAGCACCCCGCGAAAAGGCGCTGCGTCGATCGCCACCGTTGCCGCGGCGAGGCCGCGCCCCGCGAGGATCTGCGCGAGCAGTCCGCCGAACGAGTGGCCGATGAGGGCCGGTTTCCGCTCCAGCCTCCCGATAATCTCGTCGAAATGGTCTGCGACCTGGCCAACGGTCTTGTGCGCGAGGACTTCGGGCTTCGCGTTCGCCTCGCCGACGGTCTCTGGGTCGTCGGGCCATCCGGGCGTGAGCGTGGTGTAGCCGGCCTCTTCGAATACCTTCGCCCAGCGGTCCCAACTGCTGGGCAGCAGCCAGAGGCCGTGGATGAAGACGACCGGTTGCCGTTCGGTCGTGTTCGCACGCCTGACCTGGTCCGCTTCGTGCTCCATGACCGTCGTCACCATTGTTCTCCTTTGCGGCGTGTCGTTGCCGCGGTTACTGTCACCGCCATATCATCGGGCGCGGGCAGGGGCCGCGGCCGGCAGCTCTCCCGCATGACTCTTGAGGCGAAAGCCCAGCATGAGCAGCGCAATGCCGAAGATCAGCGCATAGATGCCGATCAGCCACACCACCGCGAGCGCGCCCGACGCGGGAGACAGAACGAGCAGCGCGCCAAACACCACCGAGGCAATCCCGCCGAGGATGAGCCATCCTTCGCCCCGGAGCTCGTGCCTCAGCCGGACCGCGGCGGCGATCTCGAGGATGCCTCTGAGGATAGACCAGTACGCGATGAGCAGGAGCAGGGCCAGGGCGGTGATGCCCGGCCACTTCAGGGCCACCAGCCCGGCGGCCACGCTCAACAGCCCCCCCAGCACCAGCGGCCACCAGGGCTCGCCCGCCTGCGCCGCCCCCACGGAATGGATCAAGGCCAGGACGCCGTCGAGGAGCGCCCAGACGGCGAACACGAACACCAGCGCCTCCAGGGTCATGCCCGGCCGGGTGATCGCCAGGATCCCAAAGAGGATGGCGACAACGCCGCGCAGCACGAACGCCCACCAGTTTCGGGCAAGAGTTCCCAATACCAACATAGCCGTTCCCCCTTTGCAGAGTTTCTCTGATCGCTGCGAGCTGGGACGCGGACCGGGTCAACGCGGCGGGACCAAGTGCCGGATAGGTGCTGCAAGATTCCGGGAACCTCTATCTATCCTGCAGGGTATGCGTTCGCCGCGAGAATTGCAAGTGCGGCGTGCGGCGCGGTTGTTAAGCACCACACGACTGCCGCTCACGGAGGCGACGCGCCTCCGGCAAGGAGTTCGGTCACACAAATGGAAATCCGACGACACTGGGGGGACGGTATGCCCGATACGCTATCCCAGACGCTCCGTGACTGGCAGACCTTCTATTTTCTGATCGGTGGGGCCGCGGCCGGGCTGGTGGGGCTCACGTTTGTGGCGATCACGGTCGGGTCCGGGATCATCATCAAACAAAACACCCCCGCCCTCCGGGCGTTCGTCAATCCATCGCTCATCCACTTCATCTACGTGCTCGTCACCGCCGCGGTGGTCGTGATTCCCACCATCACGCGTATCCAACTCGGGATCCTGCTTGCCCTGGCCGGCCTCGTCAGCGCCGGGCGGGCCCTCGCGGTGCTGCCGTTCATGGTGCGCCAGTACAGGGAACACATCGTCGATCTGCACGATTGGGCGTGGTATTTCCTCGCGCCCTTGGTCAGTTACCTGATGTATGTGGGAACCGGCATGGGGCTGCTCCTCAGGACCGCTCAGGTGCTCGACGCCATGGCGTGGGCCTGCATCCTGCTCCTCGTCGCCGGCATCCGAAATACCTGGGATATGGTCTTGTACATGATGTTCAACCGGCAAGAACCGCCCAAGCCATAACGCGCATGGGGCGGTCCCGCCGTCCCGCGGCCTCCGCACCGCGGATGTCCGGTTTCGGCTTTCCCATTCGTCATAGAGGCAGAAACCGGAAATCATGACCTGGGGAAAGGAGAAGCACCATGGCAAACGTGATGCACGCGGACACATTCCTTCCTCCCATCGAAAAGCCTCAGGGGCTCATGATGAGGCTGGCGTATTACTTTACACGCCGGCGATTCGGGAAAGTGCTCACACCGCTGAAAGTGCATTCCGCGCGGCTGCCGATTGCGTTCGGTCAGTTCTATGCCAAGGTCGCCGCGCTGGACAAGAAACTGCTGCTTCCACCGGAGACCGTCATGTTGATCCGTGAGCAGGTGGCGCGTCTCAATGTCTGTCTCTTCTGCATGGACATCGGCCGCTGGGCCACGATCCAAGCATCGATGAATCAAGCCAAATTCGATGCGCTGGAGCACTACCGCGCGAATCCGCTCTTCACCGAGGCGGAACGCGCAGCGCTGGACTACGTGACGGAGCTGACCAAGGAGAAAGAGGTCAACCCGAACACCTTTGCCCGCCTGTCCCGTCATTATTCGGAACGCGCGATCTGCGAGATCGTCTGGCTCGTGGCCAGTGAGCATCTGTACAATATGACCAATATCGGGCTGAATATCCATTCGGACATGCTCTGCGACATCGGCAGGAAGAAGCAGACTCGAACAGAGGAGGAGTAGCCACATGGCCAATTTCATGTATTTGTTCCGGCACAACCAGACCGCCCTGCGGTCCATGTCCCCCGAGCAGATGCAGCAGCTCACGAAGAAGTGGATGGGCTGGGCGGAGACCCTGAAAAAGAACGGCCATTTCAAGCAGGCGGGGGAGCGGTTGGATGGAACCGGCAAGGTGGTTCGGGGCAAGTCCAAGATCGTCACCGACGGCCCCTTCGTCGAGGCCAAGGACTCCATCGGGGGCTATATGGTCGTCGAGGCGAGTGACTTGAACCAGGCGGTGGAACTGTCCAAGGGCTGTCCCATCCTGGAAGGCGACGGATCGGTGGAGATCCGCCCCATCGTTTCCATGTAGGGCTGCTTCGCCGGGGAGGGCCGCGACGGAGGACGTCCAGGGATTGGTCGACCATCTTTTCCGCCAGGAGGCGGGGAAGATGGTCTCTTACTTGACCAGGATCTTCGGGTTGGGCCGTCTCGACCTGGCCGAGGACGTGGTCCAGGACACTCTTTATCGGGCCCTGCAGACGTGGCCCCTGCACGGCGTTCCAGACAATCCCTCCGGCTGGCTCATGCGGGCGGCCCGCAACCGGGCCATTGATCTCCTGCGGCGGGACGATCACCTCCGCTACTTCACCCCGGAGCTCGCCCGCCTGATGAGGCACGGGGAGGACCTGCCGGGGGAGATGGCGGCTGTTGAGCACGAGATCCAGGACGACCAGCTGCGCATGATGTTTTCCTGCTGTCCTCCGGAGCTCTCCACCGAAGCCCAGGTGACGCTCATCCTGAAGACCCTGTGCGGTTTCAGCGTGTCCGAGATCGCCCACGCCCTCCTGGCGAGCGAGGACGCCGTCGAAAAACGTCTGGGCCGGGCGCGGAAGCTGTTCCGGCGTTCGGGGACGTTGGTGGAGCTCGCCGACGCGTCGGAGATCCCCGAGCGCCTGGAGGCCATCCATCAGGCCATCTACCTGCTGTTCAGCGAGGGGTACCACGGCAGCCAATCCGAACGGAGTGTGCGGGAGGACCTCTGCTTCGAGGCCATCCGCCTCGCGCTGCTCCTCAGCGAGCACCCGCAGGGGAACACACCCAAGACTCATGCCCTCATCGCGCTCTGTTGTTTCCACGCCGCCCGGCTTCCCGGCCGGATCGATGAGGACGGCGGGTTGATCCAGTTGGAGGTCCAGGACCGGTCGACATGGGACCGGGAGTTGATGGGGCGGGGATTCCAGTTCCTTGAACAAGCCTCGACGGGAAACGAATTGAGCGAGTATCACCTGGAAGCGGGGATCGCCTCGCTGCACTGCGCGGCGCCGACCTATGAGAGCACCGAATGGGCCAAAATCCTGGAACTGTACGAGATGCTGGTCCGGCTCACACCTTCGCCCATCGTCGCCTTGAATCGGGCCATTGCCGTGGGCAAAGCCCGGGGGCCGGAAGCAGGGCTGGCCGAACTCAGGAAGATTCCCGATCCCGCCAGACTGAAGGACTATCCCTTTTACCCGGCGGCCCAGGGAGAGTTTCACCTGCTGGCGGGCCGGGCGGCGGAGGCGGGGGAGTGCTTTGAAAGAGCCATCACGCTGGCCCGGAGCCGGTCCGAGACGAACTTTTTCGAGCGCAAGTTACAGGCCTGCCGGCAACGGACCGTTCAAACGTCATAGCCGTTGCCGGTGTTGAGGGGAGATCACCGGCCCGGATCGGTCATTGGCGCGGTTTCCGTTGTTCGTGGACGGCCTGCCAGCAGTACCAGGCCGCCACCGTCCGGTACGGCCGGAAGCGTTCGCCCTCGGCCTCGAGCTGCTTCGGTGTCAGGAGGTCCCGCAGGCCGTAAGCCAGCGAGTACCCCTTGCGGACCCCGTAGTCCTCGACCGGCCACACGTCGAGCCGGCGCAGCTGGAAGATCAGGAACATTTCCGCGGTCCACCGCCCGATGCCGCGGACGACCGACAGGCGCGTGATGACCTCCTCGTCGGGAAGTCTGGCGATGCGATCCAGCGGGACGGTTCCATCGGCGACCTTTGTGGCGAGATCTCGGATGGACGCGACCTTGCCCGGCCTCGGCAGGCGGAAGGGGCCGGTCCTCTTCATCAGCCTGGCCATCACCTTGTCCCGGCGGGAGACTGCTGCGGCCGCCGCGACAAGGGTGGGTCTGGGCATGCCTAGGCCCGGTGGCGCAGACCCTCGATCACGCGGGCGGGTGTGAGGGGCACAGTGCGGAGGCGGACGCCCGTGGCATCGAAGATCGCGCACTACCCCCGCTCAGCCCCACGTCCGTCCACCCTCGCGAAGTCGATGAAACCCCGGTCCGCGCTCGCGCCGACCAACTCCACGTTGACCCGATCGCCCACGTCGAGGCCCTGGAATCCGCGGACCACTCTGCCCTCGACCGGAGGGCGGACAATGCGTACCCAGGTTCCCTTCTCGGAGGCGCCGGTGATGACCCCCAGAAACTGCTCGCCGATCCGGCGCTGCAGGAGCAGCGCGGCGGCCGATTTCTGCACCTGTCGTTCCACCCGCCTGGCGTTGTCCTCCTGCTCGGTGCAATGCCGCGCCAGGGCCTGCAATTCGTCCAGGCCATAGGGAGCAGGACCGCTCACCATGGCGGCCCTGAGGAGCCGCTGCGTCACCAGGTCCGCGAAGCGCCGGTTCGGGGCGGTCGAGTGCGTGTACGCGGTGACCGCGAGCGCGAAGTGTCCCTCCGCTTGCCGGCCGGGGACGTCGACCACGTACTCGCCGGGTCCCAGCAGCTTGATGACGCTCAGCGACAGGTCCGGAAATCGCAGCGGATCGGCCTGCCGCCGCTTTGCGAGGAACGCTTCGAGCGCGGCCGCATCGGGGGTTCCCGGCAGCCGTTCTCCGAACCCCGCCGCCAGCTCGACGATCCGATCCCAGCGCTCGGGAACCGGCAGGACGCGGCGGAACGTCGGAGCCCCCCGGGCTTCGAGATAACGCGCCGTCACCCCGTTGGCCGCGATCATGAGGTCCTCGATCAGCGCTTCGGCGCGATTCTGTTGCCTCGGCTGGAGATCGGTGAGCGTGTCGCCATCGAAGACGGCCTGCGGCTCCGTTGTCTGGAGCGTCAGCGCGCCGCGGTGGAATCGCCGCGCCCTCAGCGCCTGCGCGACCCGGTCCTGCAGGCGAAGCTGGTCCGCCAGCCCGGGAACGGCCGCGACCCGCGGAGGCGCCGGCCCCTGCCCCGCAAGCCACGGCGCGACGGCGTGGTACGCGAGCCTGGCGTGGTTGACCACGGTGGCCCAATACAGATCCGACCGCACCACGGCGCCGTCCGGGTCGGTCACCATTTCGACGACGACGGCCAACCGCTCCTGGCCCTCTCGGAGCGAGGTCAGATCCGTTGACAGCCGTTCCGGGAGCATGGGGAAGACCTGGGCGACCGTATAGACGGACGTCGCGTTCTGCTGCGCGCGCGCGTTCATCGCCGAGGCTCTTCCGACGAGGGCGTCCACGTCGGCAATCGCCACGAGGACCTTCACCCCGCCGTCGGCCTGGCTCTCGGCGACCGAGAGCTGATCGAGGTCGAGCGAGTCGTCATTGTCAATGGACGCCCAGAGCGCCCCCCGCAGGTCCCGGGTGGACGGACTCTGGGCCGCGGCAGGGCCGGGGATGGCCCCCAGTTCGGCGAGCACGTCCGCGCCGAAATCCGGCTGGAAGCCCCGTTCGAGCATCGCGCGCCGGGCAATCGTCTGGAGGTCCCGTCGACCCGAGGTCGCCCTCACCGACACCGTGCCCCTCCTCGGTCCGCGCGGCCGGATCCGCGTTGATGTGCTTCTCGATCCCACGCCGCCCGCCCTGTTCGTGGGACGCAGGGGCAGAGGGAGCACGGCGTGCGTCGAGTCGCGCAGTTGAAGGTGTCGAGGAAGCCAAGCCGGAAACCCTGGTTGGAGTGTTGAGGCACCTGGGGGGGCGCATTCATGAAGAGTCATCGCTTCGCAATTCTTGTCGGTATGGCCGTCAGCGCGATGCTGTTGATCTCGAACACGCAGTTGCTCCGCGCCCAGGTCCAGGGTGCGTGGACACTCACAGGCAGCATGAACTCGGCTCGTGAACTCGCCGCGCAGGCGACGCTCGGCGACGGAAGTATCCTGGCGGCGGGCGGTACGGACGGCACGAACATCCTCTCATCCGCTGAGGTCTACAGTCCATCGTCGGGCGGGTGGACGCCGACGGGAACGATGGCCGACGCTCGAGAGGACTTCCCTGCCGTCACGTTGCCCGATGGGAGGGTGCTGGTCACGGGTGGACTCGGCAGCAGCGGGTCGGTCTTGGCCGGGGCTGAATTGTACGACCCGGCCTCCGGAACCTGGTCCTCCGCGGGCGCCCTGGCCGTGGGACGCTATTTCCACACGGCCACCCTCTTGAAGAGCGGCAAGGTGCTGGTCACAGGCGGATGCACGGTGAGCGGCTGCAGCGCGTTCACCGGCGAAAGCGAGCTGTATGATCCGGCAACGAACTCCTGGTCGGCCGGCGGGAGCCTCGGGACGGCCCGCTGGCGCCACACCGCGACGCTGCTGGGCAGTGGCCAAGTGTTGATCGTCGGCGGGTCCAACGGCTCTACCCTCAATTCCTGCGAACTCTACGATCCTGCCACGGGCGCCTGGACCAGCGCCCCCAGCACAACGTACAGGCGCTTCCTGCACGCCGCGACGCTCCTCGGGGACGGCAAGGTGCTGGTGACGGGCGGAAACCCCTTTCGCACCGCTTTGGCCGCGGCGGAAATCTACGACCCATCGGCCAATCAATGGACGGCAACCGGCACTATGACCCAAGGACGCTTCGCGCACACCTCCACGCTTCTCGCGGACGGCACCGTGCTCTTGACGGCGGGTGGGGCGTTCAGAGGCTGTGGACGCACATTCTGCTTCTACCCCACCGCGACGTCGGAGATCTACGACGAAGCCACGGGCAAATTCACGGCGATCGCCAGGCTGAACCAGGCGCGCTATTACCACACCGCCTCCCTGCTGGGGGATGGACGGGTGCTCGTCGTCGGCGGCGCCAGCAATCTGCGTCAACTGGACGGCGTTGAGTTCTACGTCCCGCTCACCCTGGCCATCAGCCCGCTCAGCCTGGACTTCGGCCTGCTGGAGGTTGGGCTCACGAGCGCGTCTCAGACCATCACCGTCACCAATGTCGGCAAGAGTCCGGTCACGTTTACGGGCATTGCGACCAACGGAGATTACGCCCAGGCCGCCAATTGCCCCGCGACGCTCGATCCCGGCCAAAGCTGCGCGGTCAGCGTCACCTTCAGCCCCACGGCTGCGGGAACGCGACCCGGGTCGGTGACGCTGAGCGACAACTCGGTCGGCAGCCCGGAGCAGACCATTGCGCTGGCCGGGACGGGCGAGCCGGGCGACCTCGCCTTCACGCCCAGCAGCCTCAGATTCCCGGCGACGCTCCCGGGATCGAGCAGCGCGCCGATGAGCGCCACCCTCTACAACGATAGCGCCGCGGTGGTGACGGTCACGGTCATCGCCATTTCGCCGTCGAATGCCTTTTCACAGACCAACAATTGCCCCGGCACACTCGCCCCGGGGCAGAGCTGCACGTTCCAGGTGGTGTTCACGCCGCGGGACAGCGACGCTCCCTACAGCGGAACGCTTTCCGTCACCAACAGCGGGAACGGAAGCCCGCAGACGGTTTCTCTGTCGGGCGCGGGTGTGGACTGATGCGCGGCGACACAACGATCGGGTAGGGACGACCGCCTATGATCCACGATTGGCCCGGGCGCGCTGGCGCCGGACAGCCCCGGGCCCGGTGCCTTCCGGCCGGCCCGGTCTCTCCGCCCCCAGGCGCTCGATCAACGCAATGAGCGCGGAAACGGCGCCCGCGGCCCCTCGAAACCCTGGAAAGGAATCGACATCGACGATACAAGGCCCCTGGTCGGTCATCAGGAGATCGACCGAAAAAAGATGGAGATCAAAGGCCCGGCCGGTCTCTCTCATGAGGGAGCGCCAGTCGCCTGGAATCGTCTCCGCCGGCACAGGGAGAAATTGGGTCGGGTCACCCGCTTCCAAGGGCGTGCGGCGCCGTGCGACAAATATCTGTTGGTCGATCACCCATCCTCTGATGTCCCAGCCATCGCTGTGCACAACGTCCTGGAGAATGACCGGCTCGTTGCCCCACCGTCCTGCGAGTCTGTGCACCTGTTCCATGTCCTGCACCTTGTCCACGAGATCTCCGCGGCGGCTGTAGCGGCTCTTCACCATGAGCGGAAATCGCAGCGTGGAAAGCAGGCGACGCTGTGTTCGCACGTCCGCCAACGAAGGGCAACTCCAGATGCGCGGGAAGGGAAGACGAGCCCTCTTCATCCGCTCGGCCATCAGGACGCGATCCTGGCAGGCCATCGACGACGCCCAATTGTTGACCACCAGCGCCCCACGCTGTTCCAGGTGATGTCCCACCTCCAGCGCCGGGAGGCTGTGTCCCTTCAGCAGGTAGAGGTCGGCCAGGGAGCGCGCCTCTTCGTGCGCGACGGCCTCATCGCCCGCCAGCGTGCGCACGTCGAGCAGGCGGACGCTGTGAGCCGCGCTCAGCTGTCGAAGCATTGGACCGATCACAGGGTGCTGGGGTGTTTCTGAATTGTCCAGAATCATGCAGATGTCCATGAGGCGACCCCTTTCCTCGAGGGCGCGCGCGATCGTCCGCCGCCGGTCAGGCGTTGATCACCGCCCTTCTCTTGGTCGGGCGGGTCCCCGCATGGGCCGCGCGGGTCTGCGCAGCGGGGTGTGGTCTCCCCCCGTTCGCGACGCTGCGGCGCCGATTCGCCCCGGCACGTCCGGCGATCTTGAGGATGTAATTGGCGACATGGCTCACCGCCCCCGGGACATGCCCGAAGCTGGGGAAGTCATTGATGTCCACCACGGCCGGTCCATTTCTCGTCTCCACCACATCCAGACCGTAGATGTCCAACCCAAAGAGCCGGCCGGCGCGCAGCGCCAACCGCCGCCACTCCGGCGCAAGCGGGATCCGTTGCTCGTGCACCACGATCTTGGGATGCAGCGGGGATTTCCTCGCGACGGCGTACACATCGTTGCCGATCACGTACAGTTTGATGTCGTATCCCGGGTTCTCCGCATAGTGCTGGGCCAGCAGAAACCCTCCATCGGGCTCGGCGATCTCCAGCGTGGCCAGGTCGGCAGGGCTTTTCGCCCGATAGATGCCGTTGTGGGCGCTCCCATTGGTCGGTTTGATCACGAGGGGATAATCGCTCTCGGGAATCCTCTCCAGCAGCCGCGGATGGGCGACAAAGTACGTCCGGGGAACCGGGAGCCCCTTGGCGTGCGCAAAGGCGGCGGCCACGGCCTTGTCGCGCACCAGCCTGATCGAGCGCGAGTTATTGATGGTGGGAATCCCGACCGCTTCTGCCGCCTGCAGCAGGCTCAGCCCGGGGCCCCCCGAGACCGTTTTCAGGACGATGGCATCGTACGATTGGCTCGGGAGATCGGACAGACAGGTCACCGTCTCGGGCGGCTCCAACAAATCGACCGTATGGCCCCATCGGCGCAGCTGGTGTGCAACGTCCAGGGGCATGGAGTCATGCCTGTAGAGTTCTTCAACGATGAAGCACAGACGCATCCCGGTCGGTTCCCCCTTAACCCTCTCGACAAACGGTCTTAACCGTGTCTTAACTTCTCACCCCAGGGGGCCGCCGCGCCAGGGGTGAACGTATGGAATCGACCGGTGAAAAACTCTTCATCCGCCCCGTGAGAACTCTTCACTGCCCTTGGGGAAACATCCTGATCGATGCCTTGGACGGGGAGCGTAAGAGACTCTTCAGGCTGCCTTAAGGAAATACCTGATCGGTCCGGAAGGACCCGGGCTCACAGCCACGGGTCTGTGATCGGGGCCGCCTCGGCCGCGTTCCCGAGCGCGGGAAGCCCCCAGTTGTCCGCGATCGTCCGGCAGAGGCTGTAGTGCGTGTAGGGGGTCTGCGACACCCTGCCCCGACGCACCCCATGCCCCCACCAGGCCGCGAAGACGCGGTTGTCGCCGTCTCCGTCGTCCTCATCGTAGCAAAAGAAGAAGACCGGGTACCGCCCCTCCCCATCCGGCCGCGCAAACCAAGGAGAGGCGGCCAGCGTGTCGAGGAGCGCGGTGAGGTTCCGATCCGCAACGTCGGGGCTGCCGTCGTGCAAGTTGTTGTCGTCGTCCCACCCGACGTAGACGAGCGCGGAGGATGGCAGCGCGCCTGCGAGGTCGCTCCGAAACGCAGCCAGCCCGTGCCGCACCGAGGCCACCGGTGCCCGCAGATCGGCAAAGGGGTTGTGCTTCGGCGGGATCTCCCCGACCAGATGGTACACGTAAGTCGGAATCGGTGGAACCCGCTTGGCGGCTTCGCTCCCGACGGAGTGGTGGAAGGTTTCGACCGTCTGCTCGGTGCCCCAGGTCGCGCCGGAGACCATCGCCCGGTAGTTGGGGCCGGACGGGTGCGCGACGCCCGAGTACCGGGCGTGGACCGTCCCTTCGCGCGCCAGGCGGCGGTGCGAGGGCAGACCCGCCACCTGAGCGAACCCCTGGTTCTCGAACACCCCGAAGACGAGGCTGCTCCACCACCGTCCCCGGGCGGCGGCCCATCCGGGGCGGCCAACCGCCGCGGCTGCCGCGGCGGCCGCCCACCGGAGGAACGCGCGCCGCTCCATGCGCTACTCTGACCCCGCCGCGACGGCGGTGTCTTCAACACGGGCAAGAGGGTCCGGCCCCGGCGCGCGCAGTGCCGGCAGGCGCGTGACCGATACAGTGTACACCTCGGTCAAGATGGCGAGCAGGATCCGGACGCCCATCAACACCGCGATGCCCCAGGTGCTCCACAGAACACCCGCCAGCACGGGACCGAGCGCCCGCCCCGCGTCTTCTCCCGTGCTCATCCAGCTCATCACGCGCGCGCGGTGGCGCCTGTCGAAACTGGAGACCTGCGCCATCAGGGCGCCCCACGCCGGCCGGAAGGCGGCCTTGCCCATGTCGTCCAACGCCTTCGCCACCGCGACCCCAACGAACACGGGAGCGACCACATAGAGGGCCGAGGAGCACGTGTTGAGGACCCCCCGCGCCATCAACACGAGGTTGCGGCTGACGTTGTCGGAGAGCCAGCCGAAGATGGGGCCGGCGAAGACCATGAGGAGCGTGGACACCGCATAGATCAAGCCGGCCTGGGCCTTGCTCAAGCCGGCGTATTCGGTGGCCAGGACGGGAAACAGGCTGCCGAGCATTTCGGCGGTCCCGGCAATCAAGAATCCCAGGCCGACGAAGGGCAGGAGCTTCGGCGGCTGAGGATGCGCCGGGCGGTCCGCAGGCTCCGCGTCGTCTCCCTGCGCGGGGCGGCGCGCGGCTGTGTCCGGGGCGCCGTGGGCGCCGGCGTCCTCCTGCACATAGCGGGTGACCACCAGCAGCGGCAGCACGGAGAGCGCGAAGGCCACAAAGAACACCAGCGGGTAATTGGCCGCCGTGACCGTCAGCAAAATCCCCGCGCAGGCCTGGCTCACCGAGCCCGCGACGGTCTTGGCCGTCTGGTACCAGGCGAAGGCGGAGGCGACGGATTCGCCTCCGCCCTGCTCGGCAAGCAGCGCGCTCGCGGAGGGATCGCGCAGGGACATGGACAACCCATACACGCCCCGAATCGCGAACAGTGCCCACGGAGCGGACGCAAA
Source organism: Candidatus Segetimicrobium genomatis (assembly GCA_005882275.1). GTDB lineage: Bacteria > Sysuimicrobiota > Sysuimicrobiia > Sysuimicrobiales > Segetimicrobiaceae > Segetimicrobium > Segetimicrobium genomatis. Next base: position 22,740 of record VBAK01000135.1, on the reverse strand, counting down.
GCCATACCCCAGCGAGATCAGGCTGCGCAGGCCGATCGCGACCATGAACGTGCGCTTCAGGCCGAACCGGTCGGCCGTCCGTCCCAACAGCGGCTTCAGGATCACGGACACGGCGCTGCTGAGCGCCGCCAGGATCCCGACCTCGGTGAGGCTGAACCCCAGGTGGCGCGCGTAGAGCGGGAGCGCGAAGGTGATCAGGCCGAAGCTGAGGCGGGAGAGCAGGCCCTCGCCCACGATGGCAGCCAGCGACCAGTTGACCCGCGGCCTTATCTGCAACCGCCGCTCCCGTTCCCGGACCCGGGCGACGGCCGCGCCGTCCGCACCGGGATCCTCAGTCGTAGTATTCCGCGCCGAGGTGGGTAATCAACTCTTCGCCCATCATCGAGCGCAGCGTGTTCTTCAGTTTCATCATCTGAATGAACAGGTCGTGCTCGGGATAGAGGTCCGGCGCGCACATGGGTGACTTGAAATAGAAGCTCAGCCATTCCTGGATGCCGCGCCGCCCGGCGCGCTGGGCCAGGTCGAGGAACAGCACCAGGTCGAGCACCACCGGCGCCGCCAGGATCGAATCGCGGCAGAGGAAGTTCACTTTGACCTGCATGGGGTAGCCGAGCCAGCCGAAGATATCGATGTTATCCCAGCCCTCTTTGTTGTCGCCGCGCGGCGGATAGTACCTGATGTCCACTTTGTGGCACATCTTGCCGTAGAGCTGCGGGTAGAGGTGGGGTTGGAGGATGTACTCCAGCGCGCCGAGCTTGGACAACTCCTTGGTCTTGCCCGACTCGGGATCGTCGAGCACTTCGCCGTCGCGGTTGCCCAGGATGTTGGTCGAAAACCACCCGTTCACCCCCAGCATGCGCGCTTTGAAGCCGGGGGCCAGGACCGTCTTCAGGAGCGTCTGGCCGGTCTTGAAGTCTTTCCCGCAAATGGGCACGTGGTGCTCGCGGGCGAGTTCCTGCAGCGCGGGGATGTCCACCGTGAGGTTGGGCGCGCCGTTCGCGAACGGCACCCCGCTGGTGATCGCGGCCCAGGCGTAGAGCATCGAGGGCGCGATCGCAGGATGGTTCGCCTTCATCGCGTCCTCGAACGCCCTGGGGTTGTCGTGCACCTGGTGTGGGGTCAGAAACGCTTCGGTCGAGCCGCACCAGACCATCACCAGCCGCTGCGCTCCGGTCTCCTTCTTGAACCGTTGAATGTCGTCCTTGATCTCCCCGGCCAGGTCGAACTTCGTCCTGGCGTTCTTCACGTGCGTCCCATCGAGCCGCTTGACGTAGGCCTGGTCGAACGCCGCCTTCATCGGCCGGACGCCGCTGAGCAGCCCCTTCACATCCTCGAGGTGGTGGGGCTCGAGCACGGCGGCCTTGCGCGCGGTTTCATAGGCGTTATCGGGAATGGCATCCCAGCCGCCGAAGACCAGGTCGTCAAGCTTCGCCAGCGGGACGAACTCCCGTATCGTCGGCGAGCGGCGGTCGGTGCGCTTGCCCAGACGGATGGTGGCGAGCTGACTGACCGAGCCGATCGGCAGCGCACGCCCCTTGCGGACGAGTTCCACCCCGGCCATGAACGTGGTGCTCACCGCTCCCATGCCGGGGGTGAGCACGCCCAGCGTGCCCTCCGGCGGGGCAATCTTGACCGGCCGGCGCGCCCGGTCGGCAGCTTTCGTTGGAGCCGCGCGGTGCGCGGCGTCGTCGTGCGTCGTCCGCATCTCAGGATTCCTCCTCCGTGTGACGCGCCCTTGACGGACCGTCCAATACCCGTACCATAAGTGGGGCCTGTGGAAACCAGCAATCCGATGAATCCTGTAATTCCGATGTGCGGCAGAACGGTCAGGCAAAAAACGGACGTCTAATCCCCCAAGGAGGATACCGGAGGGTGACGGGCTTACCGATTCCGCGCCGCAAGCGAGCCGTGCCGGCGATTACGGCGCGGGACAGGTCCCGAGGATGGGCAAGTGGACATTGTATTAGAAGCTGTAGGTGATCTCGGCCTTGTAGGTATTCGCCTGGTCGACGCCGCCCATGGTCAGGTCGCCGTACTTGAATGTGATCTTGGCGTTGGCCGACCACGCATAGGCGACCTTGGCCTCCCACGAGGTGATCGTCATCTGGTTCGAGACATTGTTCCCGGTCAGGTACTGGGCGGAGATGGTCCAATCCTTGACCGGCTTAATGCTGGCGGTGGCGGTAAACCCCTGAGCGTTGCCGGGGTACAGATAGTCGAAGAGGTTGATGTCGATCTCCGCCGCGCCGTACGGCGTGTAGAAGTTCGGCCCAAAGTACGCGTATCCGGTGTTCACGGTCAGGCTGCAGCAGATGTGGAAGACATTGCTGAGGTCCCAAGCCGCGTTTGCCTGGTAGCCGCTGTCTGTGCCGCCCAACACACGGTCAAGCCACTGGGCGGCTTCCACGTCCAGATGGATGCCGGACATGACATCCCATTGCGCGTAGGCCCCCCATCCGTTGCCGAGCGCCGGGCAGGTAAACCCGGTGCCGGCGACCGCCGGGCACCGCCCGGTGGCAGGGTTGAGGGAGGGACCGCTGGGCCCATACACGTGGAACAAGATGCTCGGCGCACCCGCCGGCTGGAAGTTGCTCGACGAGGTCCCGAAGTTGCCGATCTGGTTGCCGACGTAGTAGGCACCCAGCCGAAGCCCTTCCATCAACTGAATGTTTGCGTCCACCCCGTAGGCGTCCTCGCCGCTGGGGTAGGAGAGCGACCCGGTGTTGCCCACGATCCGGACCCACACCGCCTGGGCCTGCAGATCGGCGAGGCCGCTCAGGTGCACCCCCACCCAGAGGCCGTCGGCCGCGTTGTTCCCGCTGTCGCCGGTAGAATCTTCCCAGGTGTCCCCACCGGTATTGAACAGCAGCCCGAACGGACCGAACTGCAGCGGGTAACACCCGCCGCCACAAGGAGAGTCCTGTCCGAACCGGCCGAGCCAGATCTCGGTCGTCCCCCCGAGCCAGGGAGGCTTGTAGTCGAGGAAGGCGCTGTCGATGCTGCCGAACGAGCCCTGAGTGCTTCCGGTCAACGTATTGCTGCTGTTGAACGTCTGGTCCCCCGTTTGGCTCATCACCGCCAGGATGAAGTGGAGATCGGGCGCCACGCTGCCGTCAAACCCGATCTTCTCGCCAATGCGCGGTCGGTTCCCCCTTATCTGGGTCGTTGCCGACACCGTGCTGGTCAGGGGATTGCCGTTGAGCGTGGGCGCCACCCCCGCCCCGTCGAAGTTGGGGTTCTTCTGCTTCAGTTCTTCGCGGAACCGCAGGCCGCCGGTGATCCGGACGTTGGAGAGCTTCGCCTTCATGGCGTTCAGCTCTTCCTCCACCGCGGTCAGCCGGACGTTCTTCGCCGCCAGTTCCGCCCGGAACTCGTTCACCAGCCGCTGGATGCTCTGGATGTCCGACCCGGTGACTTCCGGCTTGGCCGCCGGCGCCGGGGTGGGGATCTGGATGCTTTCGATCCTGGCGAGCAACCGTGCAACCACCATGGCCATCTCGTACCGCGTCATGGCCCGATCGCCCTTGAAGGTCCCGTCGGGGTACCCCTCGACGAGGCCCTTCGCCGCCAGCTCGGCGATCGCGTCGTACGCCCAGTGATTGGTGGGTGTATCGGCGAACGGCTGAGCGAAGGCGGGAGAAATCATGGCAAACGCGAGCACGGTCGCGATTGCCATCGCGAGCTGTCTCATGGTACCCCCCCCATGTTGGCATCCAACAGCGGCAGGCGCGCGCGGTGACGGTGCTCGCAACGGTTATCGAACTCCCGGCAGCTGGCCGCACCCGAACGACCGGCGGGATCCTACCCTCGTGATCTCCAGGATCTCACCGGGCAATGTACTGTCGGCGGCGGCGAACCGGCAATCCGGTAACTCCCGCAAATCGGGCAAGAAGACGCCCGGAGTCTAAATGGGCGCGGTCGCGTATGCGCCTCCGGGCTCTTCCACAGGGCGAGCGCTACCGGTGCCACCTTCTCGAAAGCGGCAGAAGAGGCACGAGCCGAGCACATTCCCGCTCGGGGGGCATTCCTTGCGGCTGAGGCCCCAGCGGCCGAAGCGCTGCCGGCCCATAGCCGCTGAGCAGGAAGCGCATCTGGGTGGGATGAAGACCTGGCCTATTCAGTTTCGCGGGGTGGTGAGACGAGTCTGTCGGTCGAACCCATCCTTCGCAACGGGATGCCGTCTGATGGCCTCAGGGTAGACTTCGCCGTGGAGAGCGGCGCGGTGGCTGCGCGGACAGGCCGGCGGCGCGACCTGAAAGGCAGCACCCGAAACGGTACGGTGACCGCGATGGACAAATTGCAGATGAGCGATCACATACCCGGCCGCATCGTCAGTCAAGCGACGATCGTCCCGGGCGGCAACATGGCCTGGGAGGTCACGCGGGGTCGCGTGATGCGTGTCATCGACGTCGAAGGGCAGCAGGTAGGGGACCTGGTCTGCTTCAACCTTCAGCGCCTCAGTGAGAAACTCTCCATACCGTACACGATCATGGGCAACCGCACGCTCCGGCCGACCGTTGGCCACGCGTTGCTCTCGAATGAACACAATCCTCTGATGACGATCGTCGCGGACACCCTTGGCAGCCATGACCTGATCGCCGGCGCCTGTTCCCGGTATAGCAACAAAGCCCGCTATGACAAGGACGGCACGCCGAATTGCCGCGACAACCTCGCCGCCGCGTTGCGCCCCTGGGGGATCGACTGGAAGGACATCCCGTACAATATGAACCTCTTCATGAACGTCCCGATTGGCGCGGACTTCAGTGTCAGTATCCAAGCGCCGCTCAGCCGCGCCGGCGACCACATCGACTTGCGGGCCGACATGGACGTCCTCGTCGGCCTCTCGAACTGTCCACAGATCTTCAACCCGTGCAACAATTTTCGACTCAAGCCGCTCAAGGTCACGATCTACGAGCCGGCGCCCGGACGGGACGGATGACCGTCACTCTCGGAACCAGGACTGGCCGAGAGCGGCGGGGGCTCCCAACCTCAGCCGGATGGCCCTCCCCCCGCTCAAGGCGAGCACCGCCGCCGTAAACAGATAGGGGAGCGTCTGGAGCAGATAGCTGGAGATGGGCAGGCCCAATGCCTGGGCATGAAAGGCGAGGGTTTCTACCACACCAAACAGATAGGCTCCCAGCATGACCCGGACCGGCTGCCACCCGGCAAAAATCACCAGCGCCAGCGCGATCCACCCTCGGCCACCGGTCAAGTTGTCGGTCCACGCGTTGGCCACCGCTGTGGAGATGTTGGCACCTGCCATCCCGACCAACGCGGCACCCAGGATCGTCGCCGCATACCGGAAACCCACGACCGACAATCCCGCAGCATCCGCGGTCCCGGGACTCTCTCCGACGGCGCGAAGATGCAGTCCCCACCGCGTGTGGAACAAGGCGAGGGTCAGCGCGGGCACCATGAGGTAGCTCGCGTAGGTGAAAATCGTTTGGTGAAAGAACACGGGGCCCAGGACCGGGATGTGGCTTAGTCCGGGGATCGGCACGGAACCAAACGACGCCCGCGGCGGGAGCCCAACCAATGCCCGGCCCAGATAACTCGTGAGGCCCGCCGCCAGGATGTTCAACGCCAGCCCGGTCACCACCTGATCGGTCCCGAGCGAGACGGTGAGGCTGGCATACACGAGGCCGACACCCCCAGCGACAACCACCGCGGCGATCACCCCTGCCCAGGGCGTCCCCAGATGGACGCTCGCCCAGAACGCGGTCAGCGCGCCGATCAGCATCAGGCCTTCAATGCCGAGGTTTTGCACCCCCGAGTGCTCGGTCAGGGCCTCGCCGAGGGACGCCAGCATGATCGGCGTGGCCGCGGCCACGGCGGTGGCTGCGATCAGGAGGATGAGCACGCTAGGCAGGAGCCACAATCTCCTTTTGGTCCCGGGCTTTTCGCCGCTGCCGGGCTTGGCGGCGAGAGGCCAGCGCGACCGCCGCAAGGGCCAGGAGCAACACGAGCCCCTGCAGGAACAACGAGAGTCCCCACGGCACCCCCGTGTTCTGGACGCTCTGGCTGCCCACGATCAGACCTGCGAGCAGGAAGGACACGATCGCCGTCGCGAGAACGTCGAGAAGGGCCAACGAGGCGACGATGATTCCCGTATAGCCGTACCCGGGGGAGAGATTCGGCAGCATCTGGTGGGTCACGCCAGCCACGTGGAGCATCCCCGCGAACCCGGCGAGCGCGCCACTCAGGCACAACACCTGCACCGTGACACGGGCGATGGGGTATCCGAGATACTCGGCCGCCCGCCGATTGTCGCCGATCACGCGCACTTGGAACCCCCATGATGTCCGCGAGAGCACGAAAGAGAGCACGGCGGCCACGGCGAGGGCGATCGGGAACCCGATGTGCACCGGGAAGCCCGGGAGCTGCGGCAGGCGCGCGTTGCCGGTCAGGAGGCGCGTCACCGGAAAGTTGAAGGCGGTGGGGCTCTTCCAGGGACCGTAGAGAAAGTAGTTGGAGGCCGGCACGGCAACGTAGTTGAGCATCAGGGTCGTGAGAATCTCGCTGACCCCCAATCTGGCCCGAAGCAGCGCGGGAGCGAGGATCCATAGCGCGCCCGCGGTCGTGCCCGCGACGGCCATGCAGGTGAGCATGAGCACCGAGGGGAGAGCCGGGAAGTATTGAAAGATCCCGACCGCCGCGAGCGCCCCCATGTAGAATTGCCCCTCAGCCCCGATATTCCACAGCCCCATTCGAGCGGCGAACGCGATCCCGACGCCCGAGAGGAGAATGGGAACGGACTGGACGGCCGTCTGCGCAAGAGAATAGCTGGAGCCGAACGCACCCTGGAACAGCCGGCTGAACGCGGGACCGGCAGCATAGCCGGTGACGGTCAGAAGGATTGCGCCCGCCGCCAATGCCGCCGCGATACCCGCGGCGGCATAGACCCATGCCGACGCTCGACGTAGAGTATTCACTTCACCGCCGCTTCCTACGCGGGGACTCCGGCCATGAGCTGGCCGACAACTTCCCTGCTGACTGAGTTGGGCGTCACGATGCCGGCGATCCGGCCCCGATACATCACCGCCACACGGTCGGAGAGAGACAGGACCTCGTCCAAGTCTTCGGAAATCAGCAACACCCCGCAACCGCGATGGCGCGCCGCCAGCAGAATGCGGTAGACCGCGTCCGTCGCAGCCACGTCCAATCCGCGGGTCGGCTGAGACGCGATGATCACGCGGGGTGATCCGCTCAGCTCTCTGGCGATGACGACCTTTTGCATGTTGCCGCCGGAGAGCCGGAAGACCGGCCCGCCGACATCCGGCGTGCGGATGTCGAAGTCGGAGACCTTCTGCCGGGCCGACTCAACGATCGCCCGGAACTGCAATAGTCCGTTCCGGGCAAACGGGGCCCTGTTGAAATCACGCATGATGAGGTTTTCGGCCACCCCGAGGCCCGGACACAGCCCGGTGCCGAGGCGGTCTTCGGGGACGAACGCCACGCCTGCGCGGTGGATGGCGGCGGCGTCCTGGCCGGTCCGGTCCACCCCCCCGATACAGAGGCGGCCCGACGTTGGAATCCGCATTCCGGCCACCACCTCGGCCAGGGCCACTTGCCCGTTGCCGGCCACCCCGGCCACGCCGAGGATCTCCCCCCCCCGAACCTGGAGATGGACGTCCTCCAAGGCCGGACGCCCCGACGGGTCGAGTGCGGAGATGCCTTGAAGCTCGAGTTCGACCTGCCCCAGCGGCACAGGAGACCTGGCCAGGTGAGGGGCGAAGGTGCGGCCCACCATCAGCCGCGCGAGGTCGGGGATTGTCGCGGTATCGCTCGCCAGCACGCCTGCCACACGGCCGCGACGCAGCACCGTGATCCTATCGCACAAGCGGCGGGCCTCCTCCAGCTTGTGGGTAATGAAGATCACGGCCTTGCCCTCCGCCGCCATGCGTTTCACGATCGTGAAGAGATGCTCGGTCTCTTGCGGGGTGAGCACGGCCGTTGGCTCATCCAGGATGAGAAGGTCGGCGCCCTGGTACAGCACTTTGAGAATCTCGACTCGCTGGCGTTCGCCGACCGAAAGCGCCCACACCCGTGCCTTGGGATCGACCGAGAGCCCGAAGCGCCCCTCCAACGCATCGATCTCACGCCGGAGTGTGGCTGTGCCGCGTCCCGCCCGCTGCCCCAGGAGGAGATTCTCGAGGACCGTGAACCGTTCCACGAGCCGGAAGTGCTGGTGGACCATCCCCACGCCCAACGCTTTCGCCTGACGCGGAGTCGCGATCCGCACCAGCCGCCCGCGCAGGTAGATATTCCCGGCATCGGGCTGATAGAATCCGCTCAGGATCCGCATCAGCGTGGTCTTGCCCGCGCCATTTTCCCCCAGGAGCCCGTGGATCTCTCCCGCGCGGGCCTCAAAATCCACGCCATGATTCGCAAGCACAGCCATGAACTGCTTGTGGATGCCCCGCATCAAGACGGCTGCGTCTTCCACCAGATAGCCTCCGGACCTCAATGCCGAGAGAACTCCAGGGCTACTTCGGAAGGCTGCCCACGACGTTGGACACGAGCCAGTTCATCCCGTGGGTCTCTTGCTCACCGAGCGATTTGCCCGCGGGAACCTGCTGCTTCCCCGTGTTGTCTGACAACGGGCCGGTGAAGATCTTGAGCCGGCCGCTGACAATGGCCGCCTTGGCGTCCGCCACCTGCTGGCGGACGCTCGCCGGGATCGCCTTGTTCAGGGGGCCCAAGCGTACCGTGCCGTCGGCGAGATTCCCCCAAACTGTCACGGGCTTCCAGGTACCGTCCCTCAGCGATTTGAGCAACCGCTCATACAAATCCGTCCAGTACCAAATCTGCCCCGTCAGGTACGCATCGGGTGCGAACCGGGACGTATCAGAGTCCGATCCGATCGCCCATTTGCCGGCCGCGGCGGCGGTCTGGATCGTGGTCGGGCTGTCCACGTACTGCGCCAGCACATCTGCGCCCACATTGAGGAGGCTCTGCGCAGCCTGCTTCTCCTGGGGTGGACTGTACCAGTTTTGAGTCCACACGAGCCTGACCTTGGCGTTGGGATTTGCGGCCTTGACCCCCAGCGCAAATCCGTTGATGGCTTGAATAATCGTCGGAACGGGGAATGACCCCACGAAGCCGACCACGTGGCTCTTGGCCATCTTCCCTGCCACGAGCCCGCAGAGGTAATAGGCTTGTTCCATGTGGCCATAGAATCCGCCCACGTTGGGAGCATACTTAAAGGCGTTCGCGACCAGGAAGTAGCGATCGCGGTGCTCACTGGCGATGTCCAGGACCATGTCCATGATCGTCGGATCCTGAACCATGATCACCTTGGCCCCTTGCTTGATGAAGTCCTCGATGACCCGCCTCGAATCCGACGGCCCCACGTTCTCGACCTGCATGGTCTCGACCCAATCGAGGCGCTTCTCCAGTTCGCGCCGCGCAAGGTCTGACTGGTAGGTCCAGCCGGCGTCGCCCACGGGGCCCACCTGGAGGAACGCGACCTTCCACTTTTCCGCGGACTGGGCGGGGAACCGCGGAACGCCCCCACCCAGGACGAGAAGAACGAAGACGGCACACATGATCATGGCGATCACTCTGCGCTTCATTCCTGCCCACCTTTCTCCTTGCGTTTCACCGGACGAAATCTGTCGCGTGGTCGAGGCTCCTACTTCGTCGCGGCACTTGATCCTCCTGGGGTAGCCGCTGCGCGGTTGCGCGAGCGCCAAATGCGCCACGACGAGGAAAGGAACCTGGCGAAGAGGGGGCGCCGATGTCTCCCGTCCGTTGGCCCTACTCTACGGAGTACACAGGAGCAGCACAACGATGGTGGAGGCGGCGGGAATCGAATTATCGGTCTCCATAGTTGTGGCGCCTGCAGAGCAATACTAGAACCCGCCGCGACGAGGTGCCCGAGTAACCGGCAAGCGGGATGCGGTTCGCGAGCGGGTCTTCACAAGAGTGGCATGCCTTGTCCGCTGTGGCTTCGCGTCCGTGATGCGAACTGTCACTCTCTTACCCAATACCCTGGCGGCGCGGGCGATAGTGTCGAGCGAGATAGCTACGTTCCGCGGATCTAGCAAACGGTCAAGCTGTGACCGACTCGTATGGAGCTCTCTCGCCATGGCCTGCTTGGTCTTTCCGAGTTTCCTCCTCCCATTCTCTAACTGCCAGGCGAGAACACGTTTGACAGCCACAGCCTCAACTTCTCCCCGAATGCCTTCCTCATCCAAAAAACTATCAAAGCTCGATCCGCTATGATCAAAGATCCTTTTGCTCGTCCTTATCCTCATGAGAGACCCCTTTCATGCCTTCTCTTGTTATCTCGAGCGAGTTGCAGATCCTGGTTTGACGTCTTTTGCGTCTTCTTTATGAAACCATGCAAAAGAACCATGCGCGCGTTCTGGTCAATATAGAACAAGACTCGTGCAATTCGATTCCTCTCAAGATGAGTCCGCACCTCATAGATCCCGCCTCCAACAGGCCGGCAAGTCGGCATTCCAACAGGCCAGCCGAACTCGACAGTCTTGATATCTTGACCTATGCGCTTGCGATCCTCCGAGTAAGGCAAACTTCTTAACCATTCTCGCACAGGCTCCCGACCAGCCTCCGTTCGAAAGAAGATTGCAGGAACCCGCTTGGCCTCGCCACTCACAGCGGCCGCAGCACACGACGCGCTACGTGTTTGTCCCTCGCCACAAGACCTAGTGTACCATAAAAGGTACGCGGGTGGCTTTCGCCGCTTTTCCAATAGTTCCGAGAGAGTTCGGAGAGGTTTGTGGTTTCAGAGGTAATTCGCACCAGCCAACGCTTCACGAGCGCAGGGGGAAGCCTTATTAGGAGGCTCGAGATTCACCGGAGGACCTCAAGCAAATTAATAACCCCGCCCGAGGCCTCACAGCATGTCGGGCGGGGAGCAACTTCACCTTTGATCACATCACGCCCAATGCCGTGCGATGGTGGAGGCGGCGGGAATCGAACCCGCACCAGCCGAGCCACCTGTTTCGCCAGAGCCCTTGGAAGACAAGGATCCCAGCGATGGTCCCTCGTGACGGCCGGGTCGCTTGCACTCATTCTGCACTTGTCGCGGTGGTCCCGGCCCCCCTCCTCGCGGCGCTGGCGGTCGCCCTGACCGACACCGTGCCCTTCCTTATTCCCACGCGGCGAGATCCGCGTTGATCTGCTCCTCGACCTCGCGCACCCCGACCTGTTCATGGAACTCCTTCTGCGTCTTCAACATCGACTCTTTACCGCCTTATGCCGCCCTCTCGAATCAGCAGGATGATCCCGCCCGCAACCATTACCCCGCCCGCCAGTGGTGGGAGCGGAAGCGTTCTCTTCTCCTTTGCGGTGACTTCGACGGGGCCAACTTGCATCGTCGTTTGCTTCGACGTGTAGGTAACCCCTCCGTACACCAAGACAACGAGGCCGATGATAATGAGGAGAATACCGAAGATAGTCGCCATCTTCATCCCACTCACGCACCTCTCATTTTTGGGCCAAAACTCTCGTCGATGGCCCATATTCAAGCACCGGTCACGCGGTTAGCGGCCCAGCAGATCAGCTCGATTTCGCCATCTTCGTGATCTTCGACCCCTCCAGTGTCAGGTTGTACATGAGACCCTTCTGACCCACCACAAATCCCACGATCGGCTGATTGAATTTCGTAGAGTCGATGGAAGCTTGGCCCCCCATGTTCACGAGCACCACCGCTCCATCAACGCCCGCCTGCCAGCCGTTCGCGGCCCGGAAGTCCGTGAGCGCCTTCTGCTGCAGGAACACCAGGATGATGTCCTTCTTCTGCGCGCCGAACTGAAACCCGATCGAAGCGGCCGTGATATTGTAGTACGCAACAGTCTTGCCGCCGATGCGCAGTGCGCCCTCGCCGTATTCCCCCCCGACCCCGAACCCGGCCTGATAGACATCCGCCAGCACGAGAACACCTTTGGCGTCCCGGAGAAACTGCCGGGATCCCCGCACCTGCGTCATGAATCGATCCAGCGCCGCACTCACGCTCGTGTCAATCTCGTGCGCCGTTTTGGCCTGGGACACACTCGGCAGGATCAAGCTGCCGAAGAGAGAAAGACAGACGGCCCAAATAATGGCCCTGCTGAATCTCCGCGTTCGCATCGCCGTTGCCCTCCCTCGAGAGTATATGCTCCCGCTTTTCTCGCAGTTGCCTTGGGAGTAGGGCCGGTTCTCCCTACCCCCAACGTAGACGCAAGGATCTATCTGCAAGCGCTATGCGAGTCTGGCGCCCCTTGTCCCGGTGATCTGCCGCATCAGCCAGAGCACGACCACGGCTCCCACAAACGCGACGACGATTGACCCGATGTTCACGCCCGTGGCGCCGGGATGCCCGAAGGCGTTGAAGATCCATCCCCCCGCGATGGCGCCGACGACCCCGATCACTAGGTCTCCAAGGACACCTCCCGGCCCCTCACCCGGAATCACCATCTTCGCTAACCAGCCCGCGATAATCCCGACGATAACCCATGCCAGAATACTCATCTCACGATCCCCTCTCTCCTACCCCGCTCTTGCGGATAGTGCTCGGCCTCAATTTAATTTCGCGCGCCGGGCTCGCGGGTCGCGTCGCTCCCAACTCCTGCGCCGTTCCCGGTGCTAGTTGCCGTGGCGGTTCCCCTGCCGGTCGTGGTCGCAGTCGCCGTGCCCGGCCCCGTCACGGTCGCTGTCGCGGTTCCTCCTCCAACGGCTGTCGCCGTGGCCGTCCCGCCCTGACCGTTCGTAGCCACCTGAGTGCCAGCCCCGCTGACAGACGCCGTGGCTGTTGAGCCTCCAGACCCTGAAATCCCGCCGGACCCGGCGGTGTTAGACTGGCCCGTGCTCGAAGTAACGGCAGACCCGCCATTGTTCGTGGCAGATGAAGAGCCAGGACCTGGGCTGGACTGAGTCGAAGAGGCCGTCCCCGTGCCGGTGCTGTTCGAGCTCGATGAACCGGGACCGGTGTTTGCCGAGGTGGCCGTACCACTCCCGGACTGTGTGGCCGTGGCAAAACCTGGGCCAGTGTTGGTGGCCGTGGCCGTCCCGCCACTCCCAATGCTCACGCCGAGGCCCTGGTTACCATGTCCCGAGGCGTCCAGGTTGACTCTGATCTGGCTGGCGCCGCGATCAACACACGACAGGTAGATCTGGATCGCGCCGTAGTAGCACAACGGCGTCTGCGCCGCGAGAGCCGGCGTCGTCATAGACGTCATTAGAGCAAGTACGCCAGAGAACAACAGAACCGCATATCGCAACATATTGTACTCCTCCAATGCGCACTAACGATTATGACTCATTCAGACCTACCACCCTCCTTCGTATTGTGTCGTCCGCCAGGCTTCGAGAAATATGCACCACGGAGCCGACGACAGGCTGAAGGGCTCACACGAGCCTTCTAAGCTGAAAGTACCATGGTCAGGATCTGCCGTCTGTTCAGAATTGCGCACACTTGCTCACATACAAAAATGGTGGGGGAGGTCGAAACGACTCCACGCCAAGCGAAGCGAGGTTTCAGTCGTGCAGGACGATCGTCTCGCGGTGGTGTGACAGCAGTGGGCTTATCGCGGCTGGACCGAGATGCTGGCGGGCACGGCGTCAAGGCCAACGGTCGCGGTGGCGGTGATGACGAGCCTCCCCCCCGCATGCCGGACCCACGGGCTCACTTCGTACGCGAACCCCCCGGCCTGATCAGCCTGCATGAAGACATCGGCCGCCTGAATGCGCTGAGCACCAATCTCGCTCAGCACCACGATATGCACGACCGCCCCTGAGCGCGTCGTTCCTTGGACGAGGAAAGGAACGGTCCCCGAGCTCCCCTCGCGAGGAACGGTGATAATGAGAGGAAGCGCCCCGGCGGTCGCCCCGGGCACGGCCGCAGGAGGTCCTCCCTGCACCACTGCGGGTTGCCCCACCCCAGGCTGGACCGACACAGGTAGGTCCGCCACGGGTGCTCTTCCCGCAGACGGCGTGGGACCGCCCTCGACCGGATCGGGCCTCCCGTCAGTCAGATCAAAGATTTCTGGCTCGGTGCCCCTCACGAACAGTTCCGAATGGGGGCGCACGCACCCCGGGGCTGCCAGCAACCCGCTCGTCCCACAGAGGATTTGCCCGGCGATCCCGTCCGGCTGCGGCCAGTCGTCCTTCGGTTGGTCCGCGGTTGCCCGCTTCATGAACGCCGCCCAGATCCCGGCGGGCACACTCCCGCCCACAACGTGATTCATCGGCGAGTCATCATCGTTGCCGATGTAGACCCCCGCCACGAGCGACGGCGTAAAGCCGATGAACCAAGCGTTCCGGTAATCATCGGTGGTGCCCGTCTTCCCTGCCGCCGGGATGCCGATATTTGCGGCGGTACCGGTGCCCCGCAGCACCACCCCCCTCAGCATGTCGGTCATCAGGTAGGCGACCTCGGGGCTGAGTACGACCTTTCGCAGGGGGACGTGCTCTTCCAGGACCTTCCCGTGCCAGTCCGTGACCTTGAGGATGGCCAGCGGGGCCGACCGGACCCCGCCGCTGGCGAAGACTCCGTATGCGGACACCATCTCCAGCACCGTCACATCGTTGGAGCCTAACGTCAGCGAGAGGACGGGCTGGAGCGGGCTCGTGATCCCCATCCAGTGTGCGACCTCGACGACGGCCTCGGGGCCGACTTCTTCCTCCAGCCGGATCGATGCCACGTTGATCGAGTTTTCCAGAGCATACCGCATCGTCACGAGACCGTGCCACGCGTGATCGAAATCCTGGGGCGCCCAGAGCTTGCCGTTCGGCTGCGCAAACTCGATGGGTGCATCCAGCAGCATCTTTGTCAGGGGATATCCACGCATGATCGCCGTGGTGTACAAGAACGGCTTGAATGCCGAGCCCGGCTGGCGGTGCGCCTGCCACGCTCGGTTGAACTTGCTCTCCTGGAAATCGTACCCGCCAATCATTGCCCGGATATACCCGGTGCGCGGGTCCAGAACGACGATCGCCCCCTGGTGCACGCTCAGGTGTCGGCGCAACGCCTCATCGACCCCGTGCCGGAGCGCCGCTTCAGCCTCGGCTTGCAGTGTCACGTCGAGGGTCGTGTAGATACGGAGCCCCCCCTTATACAGCACTTCTTCGCCGTAGCGCTGGCGCAGCATCGGGAGGATGTAGCTGACGAAGTAGGGAGCACGGATGCCGACGAACCCGGTGTTCCCCTTGTCGGCGAAGTGGAGTGAGGTGTGAAGGACGGTGGCCATCTCGCGAGAGGTGAGGTCTCCCTGGTCAACCATTCGCTGGAGCACCTCAACCATACGGGCGTGGGCGCGGCTCGGATGCTCAAAAGGTGAATCGTGCGATGGCGCCTGGATCAGCCCCGCCAGCTGCACGCTTTGCGCCAGCGTGAGATCCTGGGCCGGCTTCCCGAAGTACACTTGGGCGGCCGTCTCGACCCCGTAGGCCCCCTCTCCGAAGTACACTTGGTTGAGGTAGCGTTCCAGGATCTCGTCCTTTGTGAGCCGCCGCTCGACTTGCACGGCGAGCAGCAGTTCGGCGATCTTTCGCTCAATCGACTTCGCGCTCGTCAGGAAGAGATTCCGGGCCAGCTGTTGCGTAATCGTGCTGCCCCCCTCGGCGTATCCCTTCTCGCGCAGATCCCGGAAGCCGGCCCGCACGACAGCTCGCAGCGAAATTCCATGGTGCCGATAGAAGTCGGCGTCCTCGGTGTCAATGACTGCCCGCTGGAGGATATGGGGAACCTGGGAGAGGGGAATGCTCTCGCGATTTTCCTGATAGAGACTCGCGATGAGCTGCCCGTCGGCAGCATATATGCGTGTGGCCTCGCTGGAGGGCGTATCCAGCGCATCGATGGACGGCAGGCGGGAGCCGATCGTAAGGGCCTCCCCCATAAGAACGCCCACACCGACCACAGTGAGTATCGCGCCGATGACACAGCACACCACGACCGCCCGCAGGAACGGCCATTGCCAAGTCCTTCTGCCCCTCATAACCCGAAAGATAACACTGACTGAATCTTCAGTCTGTGCAATTTTTTACAGCCTATCCGGGATTGGGAGTCCTTTCATAGAGTTCGGCCCGTTATCCGGGCCGCGATGGGTAGACTTTGCACATGTCTCCATCATCCCCAGTCTGATGCCGAGCTCTCTGGGGGAGGTGGCGCTGGTCTTACTGAAAGAATTTGAACAGGTCCTGCGGAGTAGAGAGCAGGGCGGGCTGCTGAGGCTTCGCCAGCGGCTGTTGCGGGGTGCTCTGGTCCCGGATTAGCTGCGGCGTGCCGGCTAGGGAAAACTTGGGATCGTCAACCGTGCCTCGCAAGGAGAACGGTACCCGGACCCCAACCGTGCCCGTGGCTCCTTGGAGTATATTGCTGAGCATCTGCCCCACCGACGGCGACAGGCCTTCTGGCGGCGACGCCCCCGGTGCCAGGCTCGTGAGCCCGACTGTCCCTGTATAGTCCAGTGTCTTGTTGAAGCCGAGGCTACCCCGACTCGTCCCTTCCAGTCCTTCTGCGTCTAACCGAAGCGCATCGCTATACAAACGTTCCTGCGCGATGCGAAGATCCCCGCCGAAGTAACTGAATCGAGTGTCATCCGTGGGCACATTGAGTTGCAAGGCCTTGGCTATTTGCGCCAGGTTGCTCTTGAGATCCAATCCCGGGAACGACCCGTTGCGGACCGCGAAGGTTCCACCGCCCGTCAATGCGGCCATCGGATCTCGCCCCAGAGCAGTCGCCAGCCTGAGGACAGTGTCCAGCTTGCCAGTGATTTTCTGCGCCTGGGGAGGAAGAGTGCTCACCAGCCGCCCCAGGTTCACCCCGCTTACCTCTGCGGTCGCGGCGGCGGGGAGGCCGGGGGCGGAGTAATCCAGCGTCGCTGCCCCTTGGACGGTGCCGCCATAGGCAGAGATGGCGTAAGAGTCCACCTCAACCGTGTTTGTGTAAACGCTCAGTCGGCTACTCATCCGGGTGACCTCGAGCGGCGAAAAGATGAACCTGTCGATCTTGACCCCTCCGCGGCCCAGCAGGCGGTGCAGCACGGGGAGCGCCTGTCGGCCAGCGCTGCTGCTCGCAGCGCTGATCGCCTCGGCCCTTCTGCTGCTCGGGCTGCTGACCATCAGGCTCTGCAGCTTGTTGAGATCCAATTCGGGGATGGCGACCGTGAACGTCATGGACAATGGGTCGAGGCTGGCCATCGCCGCAGTCACCTCGGCACGCATGTTATCCAGTGACGCAGAAAACGTTCCCCGCCCTGCACCGTCCTTGACGACGAGTTCGCCGGTCTGGAACTGCACGGGTTTGGCCAGCGACGCCGTCGTGAGTCTCGCGCGCCGGAGGTCTATGACGACATCCAGTCTCTTCGGCCAGTCCGGCGCGTTCAGGTCGATGGACCCGATCCGGGCATTCAATCCGCTCAGGGTAAACGACGGCGGCGCCTGCCCGAGGCGTGCGTCGGAGCTAGAAGAGGTGATCTCAACATTCGTGACCGTCACCCCGCCCACGCGGTCAATGGTGAGAACAGGAGTACCCCTTGCTGCGGCCGCAGAGGTTTCCGCCGGTGCGCTTCGCGCGGGGGCCGAGAGATCGAAGTTCGTCCGGCCGGCAGGGTCACGAAGGAGATTCACCCGCATGCCGCCGATGGCAATGTACGTCACCTCCAGCCGTCGCGAGAGCAGCGCACGCGGCACGACACCGAGATCGACAGACTTCACGCTGATTGCGTCACCCTGAGGGAAACCCGGCGGGTTCTCTAGACGAATATTCACCGCCTGAAGGTGCACGGTCGGCAGCAGGTGGAGCCTCAAGGCGTCGATCTGGACCCGACGTCCGGTGCCGGCCTCGATAAGCCGTGCGAGAAGCGGCCGGAAGCGGTCCACCGGGATGAGAGAGGGGATGGCCAACGCCACGATGACCCCCAGCCCCAAAATCGTGCCGCCGAGGCGCACCCGCGTTGATCGGTACCACGGCCTAACCATGGCGCGGAATCTCCCCTCCGGCCCCTTGGGCCCACGACAGGCCTGGCGACTCCCGCCGCGATCACACCACGGCCAAACCCCACGCGATTAGTTGACGTCACAATGTCCCGGCGTCGCCGCCCTCGCCCAAACCAGGCTTCCGCAAAGGAACCCGGGAAGCCCGGTCTGGGTCTTGGAGCACCTATCGGCCCTACTGCGCCGCTACGATCTTCGTGGATTCCTTGTATGTGAGCCAATGATTCGTCATTCCGTGGCTCTTGAACCGGAAATAGCCGGCCAGGGACATGTAGTCCGGCGGTGCGGAGAATGCCGTCAGCCCGACCGTGTTCGGACCGTGCTGAGCCAACGCGACCCCCGCGAACGCTGCCGAAAGCATCACCACGCCCAGGACGGTAACCGCAAGCTTCTGCATGGTCTTCATTTGGTCTCCCTCCTCCCCTTGAGATTCTTGACTAAGACGCCCTTCCGAATTGGAAAGTACCACGGCAGGGATTTGCGTTCTATTCAAAATTGCTCACACTTGCCTAAATGCGGAGAATTGTGGAGAGAAACTGTCTTCAAGGTTGGTTGAAGGGTGCTAAATAAGTGTGCTATAACTAATCGTCAACGGAACCGGGGGGCATCGTCCCCGCTGGGGGCCGCTCATGCAATTCAGTAAGCGGGAATCCGGGTCCCGAGTCGAGCGCCGTGCGGGATACTCGCCGCTTGATATTAAGGCGTTCTTTGCACAAGGTGGAGACGGACGAAGCATCGTGAAGTTCCGGAAGAAGCAGCTCATCTTCTCACAAGGGGATCCCGCTGATACTGTGTTCTACCTCCTCGAGGGCAAGATCAGGCTGACGGTCGTGTCCAAACAGGGGAAAGAAGCGGTCATCGCCACGCTAGAGTCAGGCAACTTCTTCGGCGAGGGAGGCCTGGCCGGCCAGCGCATTCGCATGGCGACGGCGACCGCGGTGACCGATGGCTCTCTCGTGAGAATAGAGAAAGAAGCCATCATACACTTGTTGCACAACCATCCCACATTTTCAGAGCTGTTCATAACGTGTCTGCTGTCCCGCAATATTCGCGTTGAAGAGGACTTGGTCGATCAACTGTTCAATTCAAGCGAGAAACGGCTTGCGCGGATTCTCTTGCTCCTGTCGCGCGTTGGCAAGGAATCAGAGTCTGAGCCTGTGGTCCCCACGATCAGTCAAGAGACGCTCGCGGAGATGATCGGCACGACGCGGGCGCGGGTGAGTTTCTTCATGAACAAGTTCAAGCAGTTGGGCTTTATTGAGTACAGCCCGGGCGAGTTGCGAGTTCACAGTTCCCTCCTCAATATCGTCCTCCATGACGAACTCCGTGCATCTCCGGGCCTTGACTAATCGAAGTAAGCCGACAACATCTTTACGCGATGGTTCTCGAGGATAAGTTCGGGAAGAGGACGGTCACGCTCACGCGTCCGCAGTTGATTTGTGCCCCGGTGGTCAAGAACGCGGATCCGAAACAAGCGTGTCGGGAAGTTATGTCCCGAACAACCTGACTCTCGGGTATCCCTCGGACCCCGTTCCTCTGCGTGGGCATCGAATGATTCAACATCGGCTTGTGTCGCGCCACACTTAACTCACACCGCCAACGTTCGAAGAAATGCATGCATTATTTGGACGAGTGCACGCACAACATCAAGATTAGCGGAAGTAGAGAGGATCGCACACCTATACTGCGCACGTGTGAGCAATCTTGAACAGACGAGCAAATCGTTGTCGTGTTATCTATCAACTAGAAATCGTGGGTGAGGCCGACGCTTCGTTGGGACCCGCAGCAGAATTGGAGGGAATGGCTATGCGCTGGATGAGCATTCTTGATGGATTGCTTATTGTTGTTGGAGCACGCCACACCATTGAGGCCATCGGATGAGGAGTAAAAAATCCTTGCGGTTCGGTCTCACGACGTTCCTCGCACGAGGCGGAGAGGGACGAAGCATCGTGAAGTTCCGGAAGAAGCGGCTCATCTTCTCACAAGGGGATCCCGCTGATGCTGTGTTCTACCTCCTCGAGGGCAAGATCAGGCTGACGGTCGTGTCCAAACAGGGGAAAGAAGCGGTCATCGCCACGTTAGAGTCAGGCAACTTCTTCGGCGAGGGAGGCCTGGCCGGCCAGCGCATTCGCATGGCGACGGCGACCGCGGTGACCGGTGGCTCTCTCGTGAGAATAGAGAAAGAAGCCATCATACGCTTGCTGCACAACCACCCCACATTCTCAGAGCTGTTCACAAGGTATCTGCTATCCCACAATATTCGCGTTGAAGCGGACTTGGTCGATCAACTGTTCAATTCAAGCGAGAAACGGCTTGCGCGGATTCTCTTGCTCCTGTCGCGCGTTGGCAAGGAATCAGAGTCTGAGCCTGTGGTCCCCACGATCAGTCAAGAGACGCTCGCCGAGATGATCGGCACGACGCGGGCGCGGGTGCGTTTCTTCATGAACAAGTTCAAGCAGCTGGGCTTCATCGAGTACAACGGCGGGTTGCAAGTTCACAGTTCCCTCTTCAATATCGTCCTCCACGACTAACTCCGCGGGTCTTCGGGCCTTGGAGTAGTTCGTCCAGCGCTAGCACACTGCTCCCACAATTCCTTAATCTGAGCACGTGTGAGCAATTTTGAATAGACGGGCAAATCGTTGCCGTGTTACTTTCACTCCAAGAAGGCCCCTTGGTCAGTGTCTGATGCTTGGAGACCCCGGAGAGCGACGATAATGATAGGACTTTGGTGTCAACGGATCGCAGTGGGATTGGCCGTGGCGGTGATCACGGTGGAAATCGCGGGTTCCACAGTAGGCCAGGGGGTATTGATTGGCTCGCTGATGACCCTGCTCGGGATCGGGGTCGGGATTTGGTATCTTCTATATCTGCTGAGGGACCTGGAACCCCAAATTCGCGGAGCGTCCGCCGCGATGCGGCCCCTGACAAAACGGCTGCTCTTGATGGCGGCGCTCGCGCCCGCCGCGGTGGTCCGTGCTGTCCACGGGTCACGCCACGCAGATGCCGGGATCACAGTGACGCCCAACG
Source organism: Candidatus Segetimicrobium genomatis (assembly GCA_005882275.1). GTDB lineage: Bacteria > Sysuimicrobiota > Sysuimicrobiia > Sysuimicrobiales > Segetimicrobiaceae > Segetimicrobium > Segetimicrobium genomatis. The sequence goes on along the minus strand of VBAK01000135.1, from coordinate 1,773 downwards.
TCCGCGAGTTCTTAGCGACCCTGACCGAACCGGATATCCAAACCATGAACAAATGGAAATGGAGCGCTTACCGTCACCAAGATTCGCTGGCAGTCCGGATCGCGTGTGAGGAGATGGCAGAGAAAAGGAGGGATACGCAATGGAAAAACCGCGTAGTTTTCTAGTGGGGGTGATCGTGGGCGGCGGTATCGGGGTTTTGCTTGGCCGTCTCTTTGCGCTCGAATCGGAGGAGGGAACCCGCGAGCGGGTTCGGGACCAGGGACAACGGCTGACGGGCCGTGTCCGCGAGCAAATGAACCGTGTCGCGGATGAAGTTCGGGCCGCTGCACAGAATGTTGCGGGGGAAGTCCGCGAGCGGGCAGGCGAATTCGCGATGAGAGCGCAGGGGATCGCGAAAGAGATGGTGCATCGGGCTCGGACCACACTGGAGGAGGAAGCCAACTCCTTGAGCCATGCTCAGTTAGGAACTTCGGTCATAGACCACACAGATCACAACCCATCTGAACAAGAAAGGAGATCGTGAGATGAGCATTCTAGCGTGGATTGTCGTCGGGATCATAGCGGGCTGGCTGGCGAGGATGGCGATTCCGGGTGCGGGGCCCGCAGGTCTCCTCGGAGATCTGGTGCTCGGGGTCGTCGGCGCCATCGTGGGTGGCTGGGTCTTCAACGCCTTTGGGTACCCCGGCGCCACGGGTGTGAACATCGGGTCCATCATCGTCGCCTTTGTGGGGGCTGTGGGCGTGCTCTGGCTGATGCGCCTATTCACCGGGCGGCGAAACCCCCGAGTGGCATAGTCTCCCCCAGCGCGGGCGCGCAGGCATGCCATTGCGGATCGCAGGCCAGTGAACTTGACTGATGTGATCATCTCGTCAGACATCGTCAAGGATAGGGACGGCGCGGCGGGCGCCAGCGTTGCCGGCACCATTGTTCTGAGTCCTGTCGGGCTCCTCGCCGGAGCCCTAGTCGGGGGCGGTGACATCCAGGTGCCGGCCGGCGCCGAAGTGACGCAGGCCACGAAGACCGCTGCCACGGTCAGAAGTACGTAGATGGGACCCATCGCGTCCCTGTCGGCTTCCGGCATGGCGGCGAGACCGGATTCGGGAGTCGCCGCCGTGCCGCGGAGCCCATTGGCCAATCCAGAGCCAACTGAACAACATGCGTTCCTCAGTTTCGCATTTTAGGCGAAAGACACGCCCCCAATAGAGCAGCGACTGGGATCCCCCAATTACGCATCCCCTGCTTCAGCGCTATGATCGAGGTGGCGGCTCCGTCTGAACCCTTCGAGGATATCGAGGAGGCGGTCGTGGCATGTTAGGGTTTGAAACACCTCCATGGACGATCATCCTCCGCAGCCTCGTTGTCTACCTGGCCATCCTGGTCGGACTGCGGCTGATGGGCAAACGAGAACTCGGTCAGATGACTGTGTTCGATCTGGTGGTGATCCTGCTCGTCGCGAATGCCGTGCAGAACGCAATGGTCGGTCCGGATACATCCCTCCCAGCGGGGCTCCTGTCCGCGTTCGTGATCTTCGGTGCGAACAAACTCGTCGGCGTCCTCCGTCTGAGAAGCAAGTGGTGGGGAGGGCTCGTTGGGGGTACTCCCACCGTTTTGGTGGAGAATGGGCAGTTTATCGTGCCCAACCTTCAGAAGGAGGGGCTGCAGGGATCGGAAGTGGAGATGGCCATGCGCGAGCATGGGATCGCTGGCATCGCCGAAGTCCAACTGGCTGTCCTGGAAACGGATGGATCCATCAGCATCATTCCCAACGACTCC
>VBAK01000002.1 GCA_005882275.1 Candidatus Segetimicrobium genomatis | reverse complement strand
GCCTGTCCGAGCTGCCGATCGATACTCTGAAGATCGACCGGAGCTTCACCAGCCGTCTTCCCACGGACCGCAAGAGCGGCACGCTGGTCTCGACGATCATCGCTCTCGCGCGTGCATTCGACATGACGACCGTAGCCGAGGGCGTCGAGAATCGGGCGCAGCTCGATTATCTCCGGCGCGAAGGCTGCGACGAGTCGCAGGGCTACCTGCACACCAAGCCGCTCCCGAGGAGCGAATTCGAAGCGTGGCTCCTCAGCAACGACGGCGTGGGGCTGGGCGCACCGGGCCTCAGAAGCGCTCGCGGCTGAGACTCGGGCGGCGCGGTCGCGGGTGCGCTCGCGGGCGTGGCGTGAGATCGCTCGACTCTCAAAACTTGTACACGGCTTCGAGGCCGATCGAAGTCTGGTTGTCGGTGATGCCGGCACCAGGGGGGCCGCTGAAGAATGAGGTATCTTTGACGAAGGCGCTGGAGTCGGACTTGTCACCGCGCACCTCGCCGCGTATTTCAATGAATTTTGTCGGCAGGTACGCGAGCGTCAGCGTGGCTTCCTTCCATTTTTGAATGACCCCGGTGCGGTAGCCGTCCTTGTCGTCGAAGTACTCCGCGCGCACCGAGAGCCGCCATTGGTCATTGACCTGATAATTGGCGTAGCCCGCCGCGCCATCCCACTTCGCCTTGATCGAGGTCCCATCGACGAGAGAAGTGAAATTCTCCTGTTGGCCCCAATCGACGTTGAGGATGAACGTGAGCTGACTGGTCGCGGTGCAGGTACCCACCGCATCGACTAGGCTGCGCACTCCGTGTGTGCCGGCACCGATAAACGCACCCCCGGAGAGCTGCTCGACGCCACTGTAGCCTTGTACAGCCAGCGAGAACATCTTGCTGGGTGTATACGATACGCCGAGCTCAGCAGTCTTCTGTTTATTCGCGTCCTGCAGCTGATCCCAGCCGTTGTTCACGCCCACGATGAGGCTCAGTTGATCGGAGGCGGCATAGGTGAGCCGTGCTCCCGTGTGCGAGAAGGGAATCGCGTAGCCGAACAGAATGGAACGCGAGTAGGTGGTGTCCTGGGTAGAGTTGATGACTTCCGCCCCGGCGAGCGTCACGAACTTGCCGCCAATGATGGTCAGCGGACCATGGGCGTACTGCACGAAAGCCTGAGTCACGTCGAAATTGCTCGTCGCCTCGCCCGCCGATGCGATGACGCGGGCGTCACGGCCTGCCGTGAGGTTGACGAGACCGCCGAACCCTTCCTTCGGCTGATAGTCGACGGTCAGCGCAGCCTGATGCAGGTTGAACGCGTTGGGCTCGGTGTCGAACACACGATCCGCTACCCCACTCCTGAAGATGCCCGTGCCCGAAAGATAGGAGTAAGCCGTGTCCAGGTAGCCGTGAAGGTCAATGCCCGAGGCTGTCAGCACGTCGGTCAGCGAGGGCGCGGTGGGCTTGGCCGGCTCCGCAGACTTGGCGGCTTCGTCTGCATGAGCACCGGGGGCACTCAGGGCGAAGAGACACAACAGTGCGCCCCATAGGGCCAAACGAAGACAGTTCACATCGCGGACCTGCTCGAAGCGGAGGGACAAAACTCGGGTGACTGGCATGTGCATGACACGGGAACTCCGTAAGAGAGGGGTGGTAGGGGTTTCCGCCGCCGGGCGGCGGCGGAAACCCTTAGTAGGATCAGTGATGGAACGCTACTCGACGTGCTCGCCGTGCAACGATACGTCGAGCCCTTCCCGCTCCTCTTCTTCGGTGACCCGCAGCCCGATGGTCATATCGATGACTTTGAGGATGAGGTAGCTGACGACGAAGCCGTAGACCAAGGTGGCGAGCACGCCTTTGAGTTGCGTGACGACGCTTCCGGCCTGACCGCCATCTAGCGCGGTGCTGGCAAACACACCCGTGAGCAACGCGCCGACGATGCCACCAATGCAGTGCACGCCGAAGGCATCGAGCGAATCATCGTACCCCAGCGCCTTCTTCAACGAAGTCGCGGCGAGGAAGCAGATCACCCCGGCGGCGATGCCGATGATGACCGCAGGGGTGGGCATCACGAAGCCTGACGCCGGTGTGATGGCCACAAGGCCGGCGACCGCGCCGGAGGCGATGCCCAGCACACTCGGTTTCCCCTTGACCGTCCATTCCATGAACATCCAGGCGAGCGCGGCTGCGGCGGTTGCGATCTGCGTGACCGCCATCGCCATACCGGCGCGCCCATCGGCAGCGACCGCGGAACCGGCATTGAAACCGAACCATCCGACCCACAGCAGCGACGCTCCGATCACCGTCAACACCAGGTTGTGTGGCGCCATGGGTTCTTTGTTGAATCCCACACGCTTGCCGAGCGCCAGCGCGCAAGCGAGCGCGGCGATTCCCGAGTTGATGTGCACCACGGTGCCGCCGGCGAAATCGAGCACGCCGGCGGTTGCCCCCCAGCCACCCGGTTCCCACATCCAATGGGCTATCGGCGCATAGACGATGATCGACCAGATCGACATGAACCAGAGCATCGCGGAGAACTTCATGCGCTCCGCAAACGCGCCGCAGATGAGCGCGGGGGTGATGATCGCGAAGGTGAGTTGGAACATCGCGTAGACGGTCTCGGGAATCGTCACACCCAGGTGGCTTACCGACACCTTCCCGATCACCGCCTCAACGGCCGGGGTATCTTTGGTGGCTGCAGCTGCCGCAACGTCCTTGATGTAGATCACTCCGTTCATGAAGAGCCGACTCAGGCCGCCGACGTAAGGCGTTCCGGGCGTGAAGGCGAGGCTGTAGCCGATGACGTACCAGAGGAGAGTCACGAGGCAGGTGATGGCGAAGCTCTGCATGAGCGTCCCCAGCACGTTCTTCTTGCGCACCATGCCGCCGTAGAAGAGAGCGAGTCCGGGGACGGTCATCATCAACACCAGCGCCATGGAGGCGAGCATCCAGGCGGTATCCCCGGAGTTGATCTGCGAGTTGAGGATAAGTGAAGGCTCCGTCGTCGAGGGCGAGGCAGGTGGGGACGCAGCGGCCGGTGCGGCTGCGGGAGCGGCTGCCGGTGCACCGGCGGCTGCGGCTTGGGGCGCCGGCCCGGGCGCCGAGGCGGGCGCCGACGACGGGGTGGCCTCGGCCGGCGGATCCGCCCAGGCCACGGGCGCAGACAGTGCCAGTAGAGCGCACAGGAACGATCGCGACAGTGCAGTCATCGACTATCTCCCCTGCATGACTTGTGGTTCTTAAAGGGCGCTGGCGTCGCGCTCGCCGGTGCGGATCCGCACGACTTGCTCGAGGTCGACGACAAAAATCTTGCCATCGCCCACTTTGCCCGTCCGCGCCGTCTTGCTGATCGCCTCGATTACCCGCTCGACCAGCGGGTCGTCGACCGCGATTTCGATCTTTGTCTTCGGCACGAACTCGACCAGGTACTCGGCACCCCGATAGACCTCGGTGTGGCCGCGTTGTCGCCCAAAGCCTCGGACCTCGGTCACCGTGACGCCCTGGACGCCCACCTCGCCGACCGCTGTGCGAAGCTCTTCGAGCTTGTGTGGCCGGATGATCGCCGTGATCAGTTTCATGCTTCGAAGCCCTCCCCCGTCAGATGCGACGAATCGCCAGCCCAATGCTGGGTGGTGCCGAGCTGACATAAGCACGTGCCGTGCCAGAAATGGGCATCCGCGTTTGATCAATCAGTTATCGCCCGAGTCGGCGAGCTCGGTTGAGCGCTTTGCCCTGTTATGGCGCAGCGACTCGCTCGACTGCTCCATCACGCACCAAGACGGAGCTTCTGTGATCTCGGTCGGCTGGGCGGACTTGCACGGTTTCCGGTCAAGCGTGCTGCAACGGTCACTGCTGGGCCCAAAGTGCGGCGCATCGGCACGTCATCTACGAAACCCGATCCGGCTGAGGCTCGCGGCCAGGGGCTCAAGTGACGAAGATCTAAAATGGGCGCGATGCGGCGTTTCGCGGCGGCGGCTTGAACCGGGCGGAACGGGAGGCCGTGCTCGATGCTCCGCTCTACCGAACCGTCGTTGGACTGACGGTGATGCAATCATAAGTTATTGTTTTAATTGGCGTCCCCAAGGGGATTCGAACCCCTGTTACCGCCGTGAAAGGGCGATGTCCTGGGCCTCTAGACGATGGGGACGCGGAGGGGCCTCACCAGCAGGGCGCGGAGATTACACGGCCCCCGAACGGCGGACAACGAGAGTGCCGTGTCGCTGGCGGAAGGGCCCGCCGCGGTCCGGGTAGGCGGCGGCGCGCAGAGCTCAGACGTTCAGAACTTATAGATCGCCCTGACGTCCCAGAACGCTCCGGGCAGATCGTATGTCCCGGCGTCGTACCCATTCAGCGTGCAGGTGAAGCAGAGTGGCGGATTGGTGCCGAAGACATTGTTCACCCCGGCCTCGAGCTTCAGGCCCGTTACTTTGAACGGGTCCGCCCAGGAGAGCTGCACGTCGTGATAGAGAACCGAGTGCAGGTTGTGGGTAGCGCCGGGCGCGTCACTGCAGCCTGGCACCGGCGTTAAGGACGCGTTGCTGCAGAGCTCGGTTACCGCTGACAAGAACCGCAGGTTCCAGCTCGCCTCCCAGCCGCCGGCTCCCCAACCCAGTTGCGCATTGGCCCGCCACGGTGGGATTGCGCTGTTATCCACTTCGACGCCCACCGTACGCTGCGCAACCAGACCGAGGGTGTCCACCGCCGAGTAGTCATTCACCCGCGTCGCCTGCAGCGCCGCCGACAGGTGACCGAAGCTCACGGGCTCGGACAACCAGGTCAGCTTGACGTCGACACCGCTCGTGGTGATCTGGGCGAGATTCTGCAGGAAATTCTTCGGAGGTCTCAGATCACCGAGTCCACCGGCTGGATTCGGTATGCGCGAGAACGGTGCGCACAGCGCCGGGTCCGTTCCGCCGGCCAGCAGACACGCCTTCAGCAGCGCCTGGATATCCTCTGCCTGGATGGCGCCCTTGATCTTGTGGTTGTAGTAGGTGGCCTCGAGATTCAGGTGATCGGTCCCGGCGCGGCCGGCCAGCCAACTGGGGCGATACACGATGCCAGCGGTGTAACTGTCGGATTTCTCGGGCCGCAGGCTGGCGTTCCCGCCAGTGAAGGTGGTGATTTGCGTGTTCGCTTGCACGAAGCCGGGCCCCACGACCACGCCTTGGGCCCTGCAGCCCGCCACGAATTGCGCCTGCACAGTGCCGCCGGTTGGGCCGCAGGGGTCGACGAGCGTCGCACCGAATTGTGTGAGCCCGTAGAGCTCCCCCAGGTTCGGGGCGCGGAATCCGGTCGAATAGGTGCCACGCACGGCGACGTCCTCGACCGGTTGCCAGCGCAAGCCACCCTTGTATGTGGTGGTGTTGCCGAAGGTCGAGTAATCCGAGTACCGCACCGCCGCGCTCGCACCGAGGCTCTTGAGAATCGGCACACTGAACTCGGCATACGCCTCGTTCACGTGATAGCTCGACGAGACTGGAAACGCGAGGGAATCCTGAGACTCGCCGGTCTGTCGCAGCGGATCCGGATTGAATATGCCGTCGTAGAGACGGTGCTCGGCGCCGACCGCAATGCCCGCGGCACGATCCTGGATGTGGAATATCGTGCCGGTAATGTTTGCCGAGAGGAGCTTGAGCTTCTGGTCGCTCGCATCGAGCTGCGGCGCCAGGATGTAGTTGAGCATCTGCTGGGTGATCGGACGTCCCTGACCCCCGAACAGGTCCAGCGGCGTGCACCCGGGGACCTTGGCGCAAATGGCCGGATCGCCGAGCGCAATGCCGAGTTTGGCCACGTTATAACCGCCCGTGAACTGTTGGGTGGCTTTGTTATCGGTATCGACGTAATTGACGTCCCAGCTGAAGCCATCGAGCAGGTGCAGCGTGCCCTTGAACCCGACGCTGAAGTACCAGGTGTCGACGTCCTGATCGAAGATTCGCGGTCCGCCTTCGAGCGGACGGCGCGTGACACCCACGAAATTGGCCGTGCCGTTTCCGCACGTTGGGGAGGCAACCGCGCACAGATCGATGCCGAAGGGGTTAAAGGGGTTGAGGTGCGACACGTTGATGGAGTCGGCGATGCCGCCGGTTCCCGCTACCGGACCGACGAAGATCGGTTCCGGCGCCGCCTGGTTGGTCGAGGAACGGGTATTAAAGAGTCCCTTAGCGTACAACTGGACATCGTCGCTGGCGTCGTACGTAAGACCCGTCCACAGCGCCTTGCGTTGCGAAGGCGTCAGCAGCAGGTTGTAGGGCGCGTAATTGAAGCGGTCCGCGTTGGTGAAATGATGGTACGTGCCGTTACTCGTCGCGTTCGCGGGCCACATGTTGCTCCATACCGGGGCCGTAGTTCCATTGTCCAAGGTCACGTTGAAATTGGACGTACCGCATGCGCCGTAGCTTCCCGCCGGCAGCGAGGGGTCGCAAAACCGGAAGCGTCCCTGCGGCGTCCCCGAGCTGCCGGCCGCCAGGCCGGCGTTCGGCTCCGGGAAGGCTGACTGGCCCCACTTCCCGGAGCTGATCTGGTCCTGGTTGTAGAAACTGGCCACGAACACTCCCGTGAACTTGCCGCTCGAGCCACCCGCGGACAGACTCGCTTCGGTGGTGCGGCCGCCCTTGCTGAAATCACCCGTGTAGGCGTTCGCCTCGATGCCTTCGAATTTCTTGCGGGTGATGATGTTGACTACACCAGCTATGGCATCCGAGCCGTAGATCGACGAGGCGCCATCCTCGAGCACTTCGATGTGATCGATGATGGCGAGCGGAATGGTGTTGAGGTCTGCGCTGCCGCTTACACCGGAAGCGGATGATTCATTGACCCAGCGCAGCCCATCCACCATCACCAGCGTGCGCTTGGAATCGAGGTTGCGCAGATCGACCTGCGAGGAGCCGGCGCCGATGCCGCCACCGTCCGGCGGGTAGCCGAAGTTACCGGAGGAGTTGAATTTCTGGTTGAGCGCCTTGCCGCCGGTGGTGAGCTGCTGCAGCAGGTCGCCGACGCTCGCGAGACCGGTCTTCTCGATCTGGTCCGAGCTGATGACCGAAAGCGGCTGCGTCGACTGCGCGACGTTCTGCAGAATGCGCGAACCGGTCACGACCACTTCCTGGAGCTGCGGCGGCTGTGCGGGCTGGGCAGGCGGGGCCTGCTGCGCGAGCGCCGCTCCGGCCGCAGCGCCCGCAAGTGCCGTCTCCACGGCCAGCATGATCTGCCGGGAGCGGGCAAACGGTGATGGCATCGAGGATCCTCCGTGTGTGTTCTTGCGTCAGGCCACTTCCTGCGGCCAAGCCGAGGGTAGCACCAGATGTCGGCGCCCGGCAATTTTTGTATTAGTTTCGCATCATCGTTTTGCCTTGCTCTTGAGCTGGAGGGATGGACCTGTTGCGCAGAGTCAACAGCGGAGGCTCGAGCGCAGCTGCGCTTGCGCTCGGCCAAGCGAGGCTGCACGACATCACGAGGGAAAAGAGGGGCCACGCTGAGCGAGTCAGCCGGGCCGGAAGCATGGTGGAGCCAGGCGGGATCGAACCGCCGACCTCTTGCATGCCATGCAAGCGCTCTCCCAGCTGAGCTATGGCCCCACGCAAGGCCGGCGCAACCTACGCACGGCCTCGGGCCTTGTCAAGCTAGGCTTGTCGAGCGTCTCTGTCCGTCGAAACCTCGCCGAGCAGCACCGGCGGCCTGCGCGTCCCGCTCAGCTGAGTCCGCCACGCTAGAATCCACGCGCGCAGACTCCAGAT
>VBAK01000001.1 GCA_005882275.1 Candidatus Segetimicrobium genomatis | reverse complement strand
AGGTCACGGCTCCTGGCCCTGTCCGTCCTCACGGTCATCCTGCCCACCCTGGCGGCGAGCGGTCTCTGGAACACCCCCGTCCAGGGTCAGGTGCGGTCGGAAACCCTCATCATCGTCCGCAACATCGACGACTACGTCACCAACGATCCCGGCCGGCAGTACGAATACACGTCCCAGATGCTCGACCAGTCATCGTACGACACCCTGGTGACCCTGGAGGCCCCCGACTTCACCAAGATCCAGCCGAAGCTGGCCGAGCGCTGGGAGATCTCGAAGGACGGGCTGACCTACACCTTCCACCTGCACGGGGGCGCCAGGTTCAGTTCGGGCAACCCGGTGACCGCAAACGACGTCCGCTTCTCGTTCCTGCGGCTCAAGTACCTCCAGGACAACCCGTCCTTCTTCATGGATCCCGTCAAGGACATCGAGGCCACGAACGACACGACGGTGAAGGTCACCCTGTCGGCGCCCGACGCGTCGTGGCTGGCCGCGCTGGCGGCGCCGCCGACGGGCATCCTGGACTCCAAGGCCGTCATCGCCCACGGGGGCACGGACGCGGCCAACGCCAAGGACGCGGACAAGGCCACCTCGTGGCTGAACGAGCAGTCGGCCGGCGAAGGGCCGTATCTGCTGACCTCGTTCAGGAAGAACGAGCAGGCGGTCCTCGAGCGGAATCCGGGCTACTGGGGGCCCAAGCCGTACTTCGCGAAAATCGTGTTCCTCCACGTCAAGGACGGCACGACCCAGCGCGAGATGGCGGAGCGCGGGGACGCCGACATCGCCCAGGACTTCGACGCCGACATCGTGGCCAGGGTCACGCGCGGCGCCAGGATCAAGATCGTCGAAGGCCTCTCGATGAACCAGGTCTACATGGCGGTCAACACCAATCCCCAGGTGTCGAAGGAGCTCGCCGACAAGCGCGTCCGGCAGGCGGTCTCCTACGCCATCGACTACGACGGCATCATCAAAGGGCTCGTGCGCGACGCGGGCGTGCGGCCGCCGGCGATGTTCCCCCTGGGTGTCCTCGGCGTCGATCCCAGCATGGCCCGGCAGCGCGACGCCGCGAAGGCGAAGCAGCTGCTCGCCGAGGCGGGCTACCCCAACGGCTTCAACGTGAAGCTGAACTACTGGACCTCGCCGCTCCTCGGGGTGGCGCCGGAGCCCCTGGCGGCGAAGCTCCAGGCCGACCTCGGCGCGGTGGGCATCAAGGTCACCCTCGAGCCGAAGGAACGGTCCGTGATGATCTCCGAGTATCGCGCGGGCAAGCCGCAGCTCATGCTGGCCTCGTGGTCCCCGGACTACCTCGACCCGCACCCGTGGGCGGACGCCTTCTACCGGAAGGGCGGTCCGGCGGCCCATCGGGTGTTCTACGACAATCCGAAGGCGGTCGAGCTGGTGGCGGCGGGCGACCGGGAGCTCGACCCGAAGAAGCGCGCGGCGATCTACAAGGAGCTCACGCAGGTCGCGCTCGACGACGTGCCGTTCATCATGCTGATCCAGCCCAAGTCGTTCGTCGGGGTCAACCCGTCGATCAAGGGGTACGCCATCCACCCGATCTGGTTTGTGACGCTGTCGAGACTGAGCCGCTGAGGCGACCGGCAGCGGCGGACTGATGCTCGTTCGCTATCTGGGGCAGCGGCTCGCGTTCGCCGGGGTCGCCCTCCTCGGCGTGGTCGTCGTGGCGTTTCTCGTCGCCCATCTGGTGCCGGCGGACCCGCTCGCCGTCGTGCTGAGCGACACCGCGACCAAGGACCCACGGATCCGGGCCCAATACATGAAGCGCTGGGGGCTGGACCGGCCGCTGCCCGAGCAGTTCCTCTACTATTTGAAAAACGTCGCGCACGGCGACCTCGGGGAGTCGTTCACGACGCGCCGGCCGGTCCTCCGGGACCTGGCCCAGTACCTCCCGGCGACGATCGAGCTCTCGGTCACCGCGTTCGCCGTCAGCGTCGTCTTCGGCGTGCCGCTGGGCGTCTGGGCGGCGCTCCGGCACAACCGGTCCGCGGATCACGCGGCGCGCCTCATCTCGCTGGTGGGCGCCGCCTCGCCGATCTTCTGGACCGGCCTCATCGCGCTGTACATCTTCTACTACCTCCTGCGCTGGGCGCCCGGGCCGGGCCGGCTCGACCCGCACCAGGCGTTCCCGCCGGCCGTGACGGGATTCCTCCTCGTCGACAGCCTGATCGCCGGGCGGGCCGGCGCGTTTCTCTCCGCGCTGAGCCACATCATCCTCCCCGCCCTGGTGCTCGGCTGGTTCATCATGGGGCTCACCGCGCGGACCACGCGGTCGGCGCTGCTCGAAGTGCTGTCGGCCGACTACCTCCGCACCGCCAGGGCCAAAGGGCTCGGCGAGCGGCGCGTCGTCGGGCTGCACGCCCTCCGCAATGCGCTGATCCCCGTCCTCACGGTGACCGGCCTGGCGTTTGCCAGCCTCCTCTCCGGCGCGGTCCTGACGGAGACGGTGTTTGCCTGGCCCGGGATCGGCCGCTACGCGGTCACGGCGGCGACCCGGCTCGACTATCCGGCCATCCTCGGCGTCACGCTGCTCACCGGGGTCATCTACATCTCGGTGAACTTCATCGTGGACCTGCTGTACGGCGTCCTCGATCCCCGCATCAGGGTCTGAGCCCGTGGCCGGCGAGGCGCGGCCCCTCGTGATCCCCGGGCCCGCGGCCCTCGCCCGGCCGGCCCGCCGGGTGAGGCCCCTTCCCGGCACCGCGCTCTGGACGGGCGCCGTGATCGTGGGCGCGTGGGCGCTCGTCGCCGCCTTTGGGCCGCTCCTCGCGCCGCACAGCCCGCTCGACCTCGACGTGATGAACCGCCTGCAGCCCCCGAGCGCGGGCCACCCCTTCGGCACGGACGAGGCCGGCCGCGACAATTTCTCCCGGGTGGTCTACGGCGCCCGCATCACCATTCCGGTGGCCGTCGGGGTGATCGTGGTGGCCAGCGCCATCGGGGTCGGGGTGGGGGGCGTCTCCGGGTACGCCGGCGGGCGCACGGACGAGGTCCTGATGCGGATCGTCGACGTGGTGCTCGCGTTCCCATCAATTGTCCTCGCCATGGCGATTACCGCCGCGCTCGGACCCGGCCTGCCCCACGCCATGCTGGCGATCGTGCTCGTGGCCTGGGCCGAGTTCAGCCGGCTGATGCGCGGCCAGGTCCTCGCGGCCAAGGCCAACGACTACGTGCTGGCGGCGCGCGCCCTGGGCGCTCCCGCCTGGCGGGTGCTCCTCCGGCACGTGCTGCCCAACGCCTTCCCGCCCGTGGTCGTGAAGGGGACCCTCGACATCGGGAACGCGATCATCCTCACGGCGGCCCTCTCGTTCATCGGGCTGGGCGCCATCCCCCCGGCCCCCGAGTGGGGGGCGATGATCGCGGCGGGCCAGACCAAGTTCGAGTACTGGTGGGTGGCGACGTTTCCCGGCCTGGCGATCCTCTCCGTCGTCCTGGGGTTCAACTTTCTCGGCGACGGGCTCCAGGATCTCCTGAACCCGCGGCTGCGCGACGCCTGAGCGCGCGCGCTCAGCCTTCGTTCCGGGCAAACTGCCCGGTCTTGCGCGACCGGGCGAACATGAGATTGAAGGCCACCACCGCCGCCCCGAAGTACGCGACGTTCTCGGCGGACGCGGCGGCGGCGTACGGCCAGTTCACGGCCGCGCGGCTCAACGCCTGGCGGGCCGCTTCGAAGACAAACGTCGGCGGGAGCGCGTAGGCGATCTGGCGGAGGGCCGGCGGCAGCACGCTCACCGGGAAGAACGCGGCGGTCAGCGGCTGGAAGAGGAAGATGAGGCCCCAGGCCAGGGCCTGGATCCGCGTCCCCGCCAGGAAGATCACCCCGAGCAGCACGAGCCCGACCGCCCACGCGAACACCGTCAGGTTGGCGAAGAAGAGCACGAGGTTGAGGAGGCCGAGGCGCAGGATATTGAAGTGGAAGCCGTAGGCCGCGATGGCGCAGATCATCCCGAAGGTGAAGACCGTCTTGATCAGCCCCGAG
>VBAK01000014.1 GCA_005882275.1 Candidatus Segetimicrobium genomatis | reverse complement strand
GTTGGGGCTCCCCGTGTACCACATCCTCGAGAACGGGGTGAAGGAAGCGATCCCCCCCGACGTCTACGGCCGGGAGGTCGGGCCGATGGAGCTGCTGCTGGATAAGCCCGGGATCGAGCAGGCGCTGGCCACCGTGCGGGGCCGATGACGGCGCCCCAGCGCGTTCGCGCCGCCACGCTCGTCGCCCCGGGGCGCTATGAGCTCCGCGAGTACCCGCGGCCCGATCCCGGCCCCGGAGGCGTGCTCGTCAAGATGGAACTGTCGGGGATCTGCGGGACGGACAAACACACCTTCCAGGGCTATACGACGCAGTACGCGGGGACCGGCGCGCCCCGGGAAATCCCGTTCCCGATCATCCAGGGGCACGAGAACGTCGGGACGATCGCCGCGATCGGGGGAGACGGGCGCTGCATCGACATCGAGGGGACGCCGCTGCGGGCCGGCGATCGCGTCGTCGTGGGCGCCAACGTGGTGTGCGGCCGCTGCTACTACTGCCTGCACGACTTTCCCTATTACTTTTGCGAGCGCATGGTCGACTACGGCAACAACATGAGCGCCGCGGATCCGCCCCACCTGTTCGGCGGCTGGGCGGAATACCTGTACGTCGTCCCGGGCAGCTTTCTCGTCCGGGTGCCCGACGAGCTCCCCTCGGAGGTGGCCGTGCTGACCGAGGTGATGGCGGTGACGGTGGGCCTGGACCGCGCCAAGCAGATGTCCGCCGTCCCCTCCGAACCGTTCCTGTTCGACGACACGGTCGTGGTGCTGGGCGTGGGGCCGCTGGGGATGTGCTTCCTGATGAAGGCGCGCATGCTGGGGGCGGGCACGATCATCGCCGTGGATCTCTCCCCGTTCCGCCTGGATCTGGCGCGCGCGCTGGGAGCGGACCAGGTGATCGACGCCGGCGCCACGCGCGCGGACGACCGGATCGCCCGCGTCCGGGAACTCACGCACGGCCGGGGCGCCGATGTCGTCATCGAATGCGCCGGCGTGCCCCAGGTGATCCCCGAGGCGCTCGAGATGCTGCGCGTCGGCGGGCTGCTGGTCGAGGCGGGGAACTTCTCGGACCTCGGCGAGGTCTCCATCAACCCCCACCGCCACCTCTGCTCCAAGAACGTCCGGATCCTCGGCGTCGGCGGCGAGGAGGCGGGGAGCTACGGTCCGAGCCTGCGCCAGATGGCGCGGTACATGCGCCAGTATCCCCTGCGGTCGTTCGTCTCCCACCGGTACGCGCTCAAGGACGCCGAGGCCGCGGTCCGGAAGTCGATGGCGCCCGACTCGATGAAGGTGGTGATCGAGCCCTGGGCCTGACCGGCGCCTACCAGGGATCGGAGTAGCGCTCTTCCTTCCAGGGATCGCCGCGCATGTGGTACCCGTTCTGCTCCCAAAATCCCGGCCGGTCGTCGCGCCGCACCTCGAGGCCCCGGACCCACTTCGCGCTCTTCCAGAAATAGAGCCTCGGCACCACCAGGCGGCACGGCCCCCCGTGCTCCGGGGTGAGCGGGACGCCGTCGTGCGTGAACGCGAACAGGACATCGTCCTCCATGAGCGCGGCGAGCGGCAGGTTGGTCGTGTACCCCCCGTAGCTGTGGACGGTGGCGAAGGCGGCCCCCGGCCGGATCGCGGCTCCCCGGAGCACCTCGGCGGCCGCCACCCCCTCGAAGGTATTGTCGAACCGGGACCACGCCGTCACGCAGTGGATGTCGCAGCGCACCGAGACCTTGGGCAGGCGAGTGAACTCCTCCCACGACCAGCGCCGCGGGGCCTCCACCTCCCCGGTCACCGTGAACTCCCAGGTGGCGAGGTCGATCCGCGGGATGGCCCCGTAGTGGAGCACCGGCCATTTCTCCGTCCGGGACTGCCCCGGGGGAAGACGCGATGGTGGTGTTTGCCGCATCAAGCACCTCTATTCAGTGAAACCTTCTTACCGGAGACGCCATTCCCTTGAGCCGCTCACATGTGGGTCCCAGCGGGGTCAGGAGAGGCGCAGCAGGCGCGCGGCGTTCTCGCCCAGGACTTTGCGTTCGTCGGCGGGGGCCAGCTCCGCCTGTTTGATCACGAGGATCTGCGTGGACGGCCGCACGGCCGGCCCGTTCGACCCGAACACGACCCGGTGCGCGCCGACCTCCCGAACGGCGTCCCGGATGCAGTGCGGCTCCATCACCGCCGTGGTCATGAGGTAGAGGTTCGGCGCCCGCTTTGCCGCGGCGATCGCCGCGCCCACGTGGTTCCGGTAGCCCATGTGGTCCATGATCACCGGGACCGCGGGAAACGCCTCCGCCAGCGCCCCGATCTCCAGGGGATGCGCCGGGGACCCGCCGGAATGGATCGTCACCGGGATCCCGAGCTCCTGGGCCTTGCGCATCGTCGGGTGGGCCAGGGGACCGATCAGGCCGACGGCGTGCAGCGTGGGCATCAGCTTGGCCGCCCGGAAGCCCCACTCGCGCACCGCTCGCGCGAGCTCCCCCACGGCCTCCTCGCCGAAGTGCGGATTGACCAGCGCGCAGCCCACAAAGCGCCCCCGCGACTGCGGCGCCGCGGCCAGCGCGTCGGCCACGAGCCGGTTCCGGGGCAGGAACGTCGGCGCGGGCATCAGCACCGCCTGATCGACGCCCGCGTCGCGGCACAACGCGTCCAGCTGCTCGAGGCCGAAGACCGTGCCGCCGACCGGCTCGTTCGGGCCGTGATAGTAGAGCTCGCAGTCGATGATCATTGCCCGCCTACAGCACGGCCTGAATGAACTGCCGGGTCCGCGGGTTCTGGGGACGCGACAGCAGCATCTCGGGCGGGCCTTCCTCAGCCACCACGCCGGCATCCATGAACAAGATCCGGTCCCCCACTTCCTTGGCGAAGTTGAGCTCGTGCGTGACGACGATCATCGTCATGCCGCCCAGCGCCAGCTCCTTCATCACGGCCAGCACCTCCCCGACGGTCTCGGGATCCAGCGCCGAGGTCGGTTCGTCGAAGAGCATGAGCTTCGGCTGCATGGCCAGGGCCCGGGCAATCGCCACGCGCTGCTGCTGGCCCCCGGAGAGCTGCCCGGGGTACTGCCCGCCGAACTCCGCCAGCCCCACGCGGGCGAGCAGCGCCTCGGCCCGCGCCCGGCACTCCGCCGCCGGCAGGCCCAGGGCCCGGCGCGGGGCCAGCTCGATATTCTGCCGGGCGGTCAGATGCGGGAACAAATTGAAGTGCTGGAAGATCATCCCCACGCGCTTTCGGACCTCCCAGATGCCCGCGCTGCGCGCGTGGACGGGCAGGCCGTCCACCGCGATCCGCCCCGCGGAGAAGTCCTCCAGGCCGTTGATGCACCGGAGCAGCGTGCTCTTCCCCCCGCCGCTCGGCCCGATGACGACCAGCACCTCCCCCGCCGCCACGCGAAACGAGATCCCGTTGAGCACCGTCCGCGGCCCGTACCGCTTCACGACGGCGTCCACCGCGAGCATCTCGGCGGTCATCGGGGCTCCGGGTCAGGACGCGCCGTACCGGAACCGGGCTTCAACACGGCCGCCGAACCGCGACAGCCCGTAACACATGAGAAAATACAGCACGCCGGCGACGAACAGGGGGCTCAGGCTGAAGATGCTGTTCCGGATGTTGATCGCCGTCTGCAGCAGCTCCACGAACCCGATGATGCTCGCCACGGACGAGCCCTTGAGCAGGCTGATGAAGATGCCGATCGCGGCCGGGAGCGTGACGCGGATCGCCTGGGGCGCCACGATATGCGCCATGGTCCGCCAGTACCCCAGGCTGAGGGCCCGCGCCGCCTCCCACTGAAGCTTGCCGACGGATTGGATCCCGGACCGCACCGCTTCCACCATGTACGCTCCCCCATAGAGCGAGAGGGCGATCGTCGCGGCCTGATACGGTGAGAGGTTGAGCCTGAACATCAGCGGCAGCCCGTAGTACACGAAGAAGATCTGCACCAGCAGCGGCACGGACCGGACGAACTCGACGTAGACGCGCGCCGCGGCGCGCGCCGCGGACGCCCGCGACGTCGCCACCAGGCCCACCAGGACGCCGATGAGGAGGGAGCACGCCAGCGACAGCGTGGAGATCTCGAGCGTGATCAGCGCTCCCCGCACCAGGAGGCCGAGATACGGGAGCACGCGCTCCATCACACCGTCCCCCGCCACGGCCCGAACCACAGGTGATCGATGAGGTGGAACAGCCGGGTGAGCGCCTGCACGAGGACCAGATAGATCACGGCGTCCACGCTGAAGACGCTGAAGTACTGGTAGGTGGAGTCCCCGATGATCTGCGACTGATACGTCAGCTCCGGGACCGCGATCACGCTCGCCAGCGCGGTCCCGAGCAGGGTCGAGATGACCTGGTTGCCGAGCGCGGGGAAGGCGACGCGCAGCATCTGCGGGAGCTCCACATAGGCAAGGCTCTTCCACGGCTTGAGGCCCAGCGCCCGCGCGGCGACGCGCTGTTCGTTGCTCACGGCCGTGAAGGCGCCCCGGATGATCTCGGCGATGTACGCGCCGCCCTGGATGCCCAACGCGAGCACGGCGGACGTGAACGCCGAGAACGTCACGCCAACGGTCACCAGCCCGAAGTAGAGCCCGTAGATGTAGAGGAGGTCCGGCGTGTTCCGCAGGGCCTCCACGTAGGCGCCGCCCGCCCAGGCGCAGGCCCGGAGCTTCGACGCCTTGAGCAGCCACCCGGCCAGGCCGAAGACAAAGCTCGCCGCCACCGAGCAGGCGCCGAGCAGCAGCGTGGTGGCCGCGCCCGCGACAATCACGCTCCGGTAGCGCCAGAACAGCCCGGGGTCGAACAACGAGGTCATGCGCGCGCGCCCTACCTTTGCGCTACTCCACGCTTACCTTTGCTCTACTCCACGCTTCGATCGGCCTTCGATCGGCCTTCGATCGGCTTTGCCGGCGCCGCATCACGGCACCAGCGGAGATCCGCCTCCCATGTACTGATCCCACAGCTTTTGATTCTGCCCCGTGTAGTTGAAATAGGCCACCCATCGGTCGAGCCAGAGCCACCAGTCGAAATCGCCGTAGGGGAGCCCGATCCCGACAAACCCCTTGATGTACGCCGGGTTGATGGCGCGAAGCAGGCCCGGGTGCGCCTTGATGAGCTCGCGGTTCAGAATATCGGTCTCCCCCGTTGCGGTGACCCTGCCCGAGAGCAGCGCCTGCTCCGCATCGGCCACCGTCGTAAACGCCTGCAGCTTCGCGTTCGGCAGCATCGCCGGCCAGATCTGCGCCTCGTTCCCGCCCAGCGCATACCCGAGCGTGACGGCGGGGCTGTTCAGGCTCTGAATCGTCTTGTAGGGCGAGGAGGCCTTGACCAGGAACTGGCTGATGGGATTCGAGTAGACCTGTGTGTAGGCGACCGCGAGCGACCGGGGCCCCGTGTAGTTCAGCTCCGCGAGGACGAGATCCACCTTCCGGGTCTGCAGCGCCGGGATCCGGCCGGCCCCGGAGGTCACGACAAAATTCACCTTGGCGTTGAGGTCGTGCCCGATCAATTTCGCGATCGCGATGTCATACCCGTCCAGTTCGCCGTTGGGCTTCGTGATCGACCAGGGCGGGTTGCCGCTGATCGTCCCGACCGTGAGCACGTGGGTGCGCAGGACCTTTTGGAGGATCTCCTCGTTCTGCCCGCTCACCGGCCCCTGCCTGCGATCGACGACCAGGGCCACCGCGGCCAGGACCGCGATGACGATCCCCACCGACGCGAGTCGCAGATGTCCCCTCATCAGCCACACCTCCCGTGTAGGTCCGCCCCAAACCGCAGCCGTCCGAACATGAGGGCAGCGCGTGCTTCTCCCGGAGGGCGCGCGGTCCCTCCATGGACAGTTCTTGGTGGGCTTCGCGGTTTTGGCGGCCGACGCTTCGAAGCCTGTTGTCGCGTGTACGAGATTACGCAGGATGAGGCAGAGGTGGCCGACGCCGTGCTCAGAGCCTGACTAGGGGCCCAGCTCCACTTTGATAGGCAGGCCGGTCGCGATCGATGTGACTATGGCCAGACCACGCCCGATGGTCGACTGGGGCGGGGGGTTCAGCGTCACGATGTACTGACCGCTGGCGTTGGCGTCGACTTTGGCAGTGAAACCCGCCGTGATCAGGCTCGCGGCGATGTCCGCGGCGCCCTGCTGATCGGAGATCGGACCCACCTGCACCCGGTAGGCCGGCCAGGGCGACACCTCCGCGGTCGACCCTGCCTGGTTGGCGGCGACCGGGAGGGCCGTGGCCCCCCTCAGCGTGACGGCGCTCTGCGCGGTAATCGGCGGATTTGCGGATCCGTAATCAGAGGTGCCCGACGGCGTGTACAATGTCGCGCCAGGAGGAAGCACCTGCGCGGGCGGCGCCGGTTCGCTGGAGGCGACCGGAAGGGTCGTGGCGCCCTGCGGCGTGACGGTGTTCTGTGTGGTGATCGGCGCGCTCACGAATCCATAATCTGAGGTGCCCGACGGCGTGTACACGGTCGCGCCCAGGGGGAGCACCGGCGAGAGCCCCGTGGAAAGCGAGAGCGGCACCCCCCAGACGGGGACGGAAGTGGCTTGCGGATACCCGATCGGCCCCAGGTTCACGGATCTGAAGGTCGTGGCGGGAGGCTGCGGCACCATCGAGGCGGCCGCGGGTTGTATCGCCGCCGTCGGGGAACCGTTCGCCGGCGTCCCCGCCGGCGCGGCGGCAGGGGGTTCTGAGGCGGCCGGCGCAGGCGGCGCCTTCGGGGCGGGCGCGGCGGCGGCAGGTCCTCCGCCCGCCGTCGGCTGAACCGCTGAAGCAGTGATGGCCCGAGCCACCGGTAGCCTGATGGTCCGATCGCGCTGCCCGAGGACGACCTCGCTCCCGGAGATGGCTCTCACCACGAGGTCCCCGATCCGATCGCCAACGCCCACGACGGAGGACTGCCCCTTTATCTCAATGAGCGCCACGCGGACGCTCCCACCGATGATCCCCGTCACCGTCATCCCGGCGATCGAAGAAGAGAGTTCGGGAATCGGTGCAGGGGTTGAGCTCGAAGGCGGCTGAGCGGCTACTGCGCCAGCCGCCACAGGGACACCGGAGGAGTATCCTATGAGCACGGCGACCAGGATCCCCCCGAACGGGCCGAGGAACTTGTGAGCCAATCCCCTCGTTGACCCCTGCGGATTCACGGCCATTCCCCCTCTTTCCCAAAGCGGAACTTCCATATAATCCCATGAACACCTCCAAACCGAGATCCATTCCCGCGCCGGCCGGGATTCGGGAATCCGTCCGGCATCCGCGGCGTATCATCCCCATAAGCGGAGCGCGGTCGCCGGATCTGCGCGTTGCGGGATCCGCGCCCTGACCACACATCGAAGGCGAGGAGAGTGCGATGCCCGACATACAGTGGGGACGGGATGTCGATGCGGCAATGACCCAGGCTCGGGCAAAGGCGATGCCGTTGCTGCTGGATTTCAACGCGGCGCCGATGTGAGGGGCCTGTGCTCGGCTGGATGCCGAGGTGTACCCGAACGCCGAGGTGAGCGAGTTCATCAACGGACACTTCATTCCGGTCAAGATCCACGTCAAGGAGCAGCCAGCCACGTTCAAGCGTTTCGGCGCGCAGTGGACGCCCACGCTGGTCGTCCTCGACCCGGACGGGACCGAACGCTACCGGTTCGAGGGGTATCTGCCGGCGCCCGAGTTCCTGGCGCAGCTCGAGTTCGGGCTGGCCAAGCGGGCGTTCACCCACGAGCAATGGGCGGAGGCGGAGCGCAGCTTTCGCATGATCGTCCAGCGCTACCCGGAGTCCGATGCGGCGCCGGAGTCCCTCTACTGGGCCGGGGTGGCCAAGTACAAGGGCGGCGATCACGGCGCCCTCAAGGAGACCGCAGCGCTCTTCAAGCGGCAGTACCCGGACAGCGCCTGGGCGAAGAAAGCGTCCGTCTGGGCAGGGTAGCGAAGCTGCCCGACGCCACGGCGTGAGCGCGGGCAACGGGGGGGCGCGCGGCGAATGTCCCCTGCCGCCGCGCTGGTTGCCTCGCCAGAACGGATGCCCGGTTTCAGGGCCCGTAAAGGCAGGAGGACCCGCTCGCGTGAACCGGGCGGGTCCTCTCAGCGAACTTGGTAGCGGGGGCGCGCTACGCGCCAACAGTACAACTTGTGTCTATGGAGATCTCGACTTGGTAGCCCAACTCAGTCCAACCACGGCACCCCCGATCGCCGCCATCAACTGCGCTTCGCTCGCCGGCGCATTGACCGCCCCCATCTGCTGCGCCAGAATCGATCCCCGGTCTCGCGGCTTTCCTGCAGCAGAACTGCCAGCTCGCCGGACCGGAGATGTGCCGTAACCGCCGGGACATCCAAGGGAGACCCTGCTCCAGAGGCCGGCCGCAGGACAAACAGTTGTCCGTCCCGGCGGCGGATCTGGACCTGCCCCTCCCGCCGCGACTGCTCCAGCAGGCTCGCGAGCCGCTGGCGGGCTTCCGAATACGTGTAAACCTTCATCGTGTTGCCTCCCATACTTCCAAGCCCAGCCCGGCCGCCGCGGCCCGCAGACGCTTATCAGTCGTCAGGAGGGGAACGCGACGTGTTCGGACCGCTTCGAGGATGTAAGCATCGTAGGCATAAAGCCCGATTTGTTCGGCCAACTCAAGCGCCTTAGCGACAGCGATGGGCAGCAAGCGCAGCGGGATCCGTTCGAAGAACGCCCAGGCGTCCCCAACCTGCCTGGCATTGAGCCGCTTCCGGCGGAATCCCGCAATAAGCGCGTTCCCCACTTCCCACGGTACAGACCCCGGAGCCAACAGCACGGCCCCCTCCGTGCGTGCAATTAGCGCTGGGCGCTCCGGCTCGCCAAGCAATACCGCGAGCAAGGCCGACGTATCGACGACAAGCTCCACTGCCGTAGACTTCATGTACAATTGTACCATATCACCTCTGGCCCCGAGAAGTCAAGAGGAGGAGTGCTGCGGATTTGCGAAAGGCTCGTACAAATTTCAAGGACCTGCTGAGAAGTATCCAGCAGGTCCTCTCAGCGAACTTGGTAGCCCGGACGTCTCTCGCCAATCTGTTGCCTGCGTTAATGCGGAAGGGGTTCGGGAACCCACGGCGGAACTTCCGGATGCTCGACGTACGGGTGACCGGGGGGGGCGGCGGATGGCAGGCTCGCGCAGGGCGGCGTCGCAGAGGCGGTATACTCGCAGGGGGTTCTTGACCACGGCAGGCCGGGGCGTCATCGCCGCAGGCACGCTCTTCACCTCCGGCGCCGTGACGCGCCCATCCACGGCGGCGCCCCCCGCGGTCAACATCGGGGGACTGTATCCGGTCACCGGCGGCTTGGGACAGATCGGGCAGGGCTGCGTCAATGCCGCCCGGCTGGCGGTCCAGATGGTCAACGACGGCGGCGGGATCAAGGCGCTGGGCGGCGCCAGGTTGAACCTGATCCTCTCCGACGTGCAGAGCGATCCCACCGTCGTGCGCACGGAGGCCGATCGGCTGATCACGAGCTACAAGCTCTCGGCGATTCACGGCTGCTACGCCAGCGCCCTGACGCTGATCGCGAGCGAAGTGGCCGAGCGAGGGAAAGTGCCGCTGCTGACGGGGTCCAGCACGGACCAGCTCAACCAGGGCGGGCGCCGGTATACGTTCACCCCCTTCGCGCGGGCCTCGCAGTTCGCGAAGGCCATCCTCCAGATGTCCAGGCTGATCAGCGCTCAGCCGAAGGTGGCGGTGGTGTTCGAAAATACCGCGTTCGGCACGGCGACCTCCAAAGGCCTCCAGGCCCAGGCGGCCGGCGAGGGCGTGGACATCGTCATGTTCGAGCCGTACTCGGCCGGCTTTACCGACGCCAGCCCCCTCATCAACAAGGTCAAAGCCTCCGGGGCCGGCATGCTGTTCGCCGTCTCCTACCTGAACGACCTGATCCTGATCGTCCGCACCATGAAGCAGATGGGCGTCGCCATCCCGATCAACGGCGGCTCGGGCGGGTTCGTCCAGCCCGAGTTCTACAAGAGCGTGGGCAAGGACGCCGAGGGGCTGCTGGGGGTCGGGCACTGGAATCACGACATCGATGGCAACGCGAGCCGGGTGAGCGCGGCGTACCAGAAGGCGTACGGGGAGTTCATCTTCGAGTACGCGGGGGGCCTCATCGCCCAGACATTCATGATTGCCGACGCGCTCGAGCGGGCGGCGTCGCCCGATCCGGAGAAGGTGCGGGACGCCCTCGCCTCCCTGGACGTCTCCAACGGGTATGCCGCGATGTGCCCGGGTGGGAAGGTGAAGTTCGATCAGACCGGCAGGAACATCTACGCGCACCCGGTGGGCGTCCAGTGGCAGCACGGCGACCTGGTCACCGTGTTCCCCAAGGCGGACGCTCGGGCCTCGCTGATGAAGCCCTAGGGAGCATCGCCCATGGCCGCTGTCGTCGCCCAGGCCATGGTCAACGGCCTGCTCATCGGCGGCATCTATGCGCTCGTGAGCATCGGCGTCACGCTCATCTTCGGCGTGGTGAAGATCGTCAACTTCGCCCAGGGCGAGTTCGTGATGATCGGCATGTACATCAGCTACTGGCTGGCCTCGCTCCTGGGGATGGATCCGGTGGTGTCGCTGGCCGTCTCGATGCCGGCGCTGTTCGTCATCGGCGTGGTCCTGCAGCGGTTCCTGATCCGGAGGGTGCTGGGCCTCGGCGACATGCCGCAGATCTTCCTCACGTTCGCGGTCTCGCTGCTCCTCCTGAACGTCGCGCTCCTGCTGTTCACCGCCGACTATCGGACGGTGCAGACGGCCTACACGCAGTCCGTCTGGCGCATCGGCCCCTTGTACATTGGGGTGGCCCGGCTCATGGCCTTCGTCCTGGCGATGCTGCTCAGCGCGGCGCTCGAGGTCTTTCTGCGGGCCACGGATCTGGGCAAGGCCATGCGGGCGGCGGCCCAGAACCGGGAAGTGGCGATGCTGATGGGCGTCAACCCCGATTACGTCTTCGGCGTGGCCGTGGGGTTGTCGCTGGCGCTGGCGGGCGCCGCCGGGTCGCTGCTCGTGCCCTTCTATCCCGTGTATCCCGGCGTCGGCCAGGTGTTTGTGCTGATGGCGTTCGTGGCGGTGGTGCTGGGGACGCTCGGGAACGTCAGGGGAGCGCTCATCGCCGGCCTGATGATGGGCATGGCGGAGTCGCTCGGCATTCAGTTCATCGGCGCGGACTCGGGGCTGATCGTGGTCTTCGCCATGCTGCTGCTGACGCTGGCGGTCAGGCCGGGCGGCCTCTACGGGGGGCAGACCCGATAACCCGGGGGCTGCGTCCCGCGCGCGCGATCGGGCCGGCGGCGGTGGCGCTGGGGCTGCTCGCCCTGCCCCAGGTCGTGTCGAACTCGTTTGCGATCGACATCCTGGTCAGGGTGTTCCTCTTCGCCTTTATCGGCGTGGCGTGGAACCTCCTGGGCGGCTACGCGAAGCAGCTGTCGCTGGGCCACGCCGCGTATTTCGGCCTCGGCGCCTACACGTCGACCCTGCTGCTGATCCGGCTCGGCGTGTCGCCCTGGATCGGCATCGTGGCCGGCGGGGTGGTGGCGATGCTGGCCAGCCTGCCGATCGGCGCGCTGTGCTTCCGGCTGCGGGGCCCGTATTTCGCCATCGCCACCATCGGGACGGCCCAGACCTTGATGCTGCTGTTCCTCAAGTTCCGCGACTTCGCCTGGGGCGCCGTGGGCACCACCATCCCCAACCTCGGCAACTCGCCGTTGATGATGCAGTTCAGCGCCAAAGCCGCCTATTACTACATCGCCCTGCGCCTGCTGGCGATCGGGCTGGCGGTGACCTCCTGGGTCGAACGCTCCTGGATGGGGTATTACCTCGTGGCGGTGGGAGAGGACCAGGACGCGGCGGAAGCCGTCGGCGTCAACGTGCCGCGGATCAAACGGGACATCTACGGGATCAGCGCGTTCCTCACCGGATTGGCCGGGACCTTCTACGTGCAGTACATTTACTTCATCGATCCGAATACCGCCTTCAGCTTCAACGTCTCGGTGAACGCCGCGCTGGTGTCCATCGTGGGAGGGATCGGGACCTTGTGGGGCCCGGTCGTCGGCACCGTCGTGCTGGAACCGACCTCCGCCCTGGTCCAGAGCTGGCTCGGCGGCGGCAGGCATCCCGGGGTGCAGCTGACCCTGTACGCGGTCATCCTGATCGCCGTCATCCTGTGGCAGCCCACCGGACTGCTGGGGGCGCTGACGGGCGCCTACAAACGCCTTGTCCGGGACGCCCCCGGCATCCCCGGCACGGCCGCGGCTGCGCGGCATGCGCCTCCCGCCGATGAGTGAGGCCCTGGTGGTTCGCGGCCTCAGCAAACGGTTCGGCGGCCTGCGGGCCGTCCAGGAATTCTCCGTTTCAGTGGAGGAAGGGCAAACCGTTGCCCTCATCGGGCCCAATGGGGCCGGCAAGACGACCTGCTTCAACCTCATCACCGGCTACTATCGCCCGGATGCCGGGTCCGTCGTGGCCTTCGGCCACGAACTGGTCGGCCTGCACCCGTACCACGTCTGCGC
>VBAK01000013.1 GCA_005882275.1 Candidatus Segetimicrobium genomatis | reverse complement strand
GCCGGACATTGACCAGGCCGATGTTCCGCCCCAGCGGGCCGATGATCTTCACGTTGGCGAGCTCGGGCGTCACCCCGGCCTCCCGGAGGACCGCGAGCACTACTTCGTTGGCACGCGCGACGGCGCGCCCGTGGTACTCCGGCGCCACGAGCGGCTTGAGGAGGTGCTTGAGTTTGCATCCCTCCCGGCCCGGATTCTCGCCGATTCGGGGCGGGCGAACTCCGAGCGCATCGGCCAGCGCTCCGATCTCCGGCTTCCCGAGATCGAGCAGGGGGGCATAGTAGCCGTTGCAGACCTTGAGCCCGAGCTGGCCCCACGTGTCGCTGCGGTTTGCCCCCGTGAGCACGAGGCGGCCCCCGGCGACCGCTTTGACCATCCCGAGCTTGATCTCGCGCGTGCACCGGTTGCAGGCCGGGCCGGCGGCCTGCACGCGGTGCTGCTTGAACTGTCCGAGGAGGCAGCGCTGCTGCAGCCCGAGCTGCTCGGCGACCTCCAGGACGATCTCGTTGCCCCGGGTGTAGGCATACTGGCCCATGTTGACCGTGATGAGCAGCACGTGGGCGGCGCCCAGAGCGTCGCGGGCCAGGGCGGCGGTGACCGTGCTGTCCAGTCCGCCGCTGAAGGCCACCACGACCGGCTCGCCCTTTGCCGTCGCCCGGATATCATCGATCAGGGCCGTCTGAGCGTCCACGCTGCCAGCGTAGCATAGAGGAGAAGGATTTGCTCGGCGTGAAAAGGCGGGTCGCGGAGGATTCCGCGCGGGCTCCCTGGAGGTGTGAGATGGGAAGGCGGGCGTGGGTGGCGGTGCTGGCGGTGGCCCTCGCCGCCGGGCTCTGCCCGGCGGGCGCGGCCGGCCAGGGCCGAGCGCAGCTGACCTTCTGGAGCTGGCGGGGCGAGGACCGGGCGTTCTACGAGGGCATGATCAGGCAGTTCGAGGCGCAGAATCCCGGGACGTCGATTGAGTTCCAGACCTACAAGCCCACCGAGTACAACACCGTGCTGTCGGCGGCGATGCAGGCGGGCAAGGGGCCGGACATCGTGCACCTGCGGGCCTACGGCGCCCTCCAGCCGTTCGCGCGGCCGGAGTTCCTCGTCCCCCTGGAGGACAAGGTGCCCGAATTGAAAACATTTTCCAGTCAGTGGCTCGACGGCGCCCGCAGCAGGGCCGACGGGAAAGTGTACGGCGTGCCGTTCGCGGTGCAGGGCCTCGTGATCTTCTACAACAAGAAGATGCTCCAGAGCGCCGGTGTGGCGCCGCCGAAGACCTGGGAGGAATTCATCGCGGCCCTTAAGACGCTCAGGGACCGGGGGATCACGCCGCTGGCCAACGGCGGCAAAGAGGGCTGGACGCTCGAGATCGCGATGGGCGTGCTGGGACCCAACTTCTACGGCGGCACCAACTTCTACGACGCCGTCAGCCGGGGGCAGACTACGTTCAAGAGCCCGCAGTTCACCGGGGCGCTGGCGAAGATGCAGGAGATCGCCCCCTACATGCCCCAGGGGTTCATGGGCGTGTCCTACACGGATATGCAGCAGTTGTTCATCAACGAGCAGGCGGCGATGTTCATCGGGGGGATCTGGGAGCTCGGCTACTTCAAGAGCCAGAACCCGTCCCTGGACATCGGCGTGATGCCCGGGCCGGTGGCGCGGGCGGGGGACGCGCCGTGGATCAGCAGTTACGACGACGGCAACTACGCGGTGAATGCCAGGAGCGCCAATCCGGCACCGGCGCTGAAGTTCATCCGGTTCACGGCGTCCCGGGAGTGGGGACAGGCGTTCACCGACCAGCTTAGGCAGATCTCGGCGGTGCCGGGCGTGGTGATCCACGACCCGCAGCTCCAGGAGGTCCAGACCTGGATGCGGCACGCCACGCCGTACATCATGCTGGTCGGCTTTCGCTGGAAGAATCCCACCGGCAGCGAACTGATCCAGAGCGATCTCCAGGGGCTCTTCGCCGGCCGGATGACCCCCCAGCAGGTGGGCGAGGACGTGACGCGGGGTCTCGCCACATGGTTTGAGCCCTTCAGAGGGCAGTAGCGCGGCCGCACCGCGGGCATCGAGGGGGCAGGGGGACCGGCTCAAGCAGGGGAGCCGGCCCAACGCGGCGCGCCCGAGCACCCGGGCCGGGGCCCGTCCGAGCCCGGGTCCTCGCCGTCTCTCGTACCGCCTGAGCCGGACGCTGTGGGTCGCGGCGTGCCTCGCGCCGGCGCTCCTCCTCTTCACCGTCGTCGTCGCCTACCCCATCCTCGGCGCCATGGCCTACAGCCTGTTCCGGTGGGACGGGATCGTCAGGGGCGGCTTCGCCGGCCTGGCCAACTTCCGCCGGCTGTTCGGGCAGTACCCCTACAGCGCGCGGATGCTCACCGCGTTCTGGCACAACGTCTGGGCGTTTGTGCTGACGATGGTAGCGCAGAACGGGCTCGGCCTCCTCTTCGCCGCGCTGCTGGCCGGCCGGACCTGGGGGGCGGGGGCGTACCGGGCGATCTTCTTCATGCCGGTCACGCTCTCGCTGGTGATCGTCGGGTTCCTCTGGCAGCTGTTCCTCAACCCCGTCTGGGGGATCGTCAACAAGGGCCTGGCGCTGATCGGGCTGGCCAGGCTGGCCCTCCCCTGGCTGGGGGATGCGCACACCGCGCTGGTGTCGATCATCCTGGTCAACGCGTGGCGGTGGGTGGGGTTCCCCACCATCGTGTTCCTCGCCGGAATGCAGGCGGTCCCCGGCGAGTACCTGGAGGCGGCCCGGCTCGACGGCGCCGGCTCCGGGGCGATCTTTCGGCGGGTGCTCCTGCCCCTCATCGCTCCCCAGGTCAACATCATCGTGATCCTGACGTTCATCGGGGCGTTCAACTGGTTCGAGCTGCCCTACGTGATGCAGGGGGTCACGGGCGAGCCCAACCATGCGACCGACGTGCTCGGGCTCCTCTTCTACCGCTCCGCATTCGGCGCGGTGGACACCGGCAACCCGGACGTGGGCCTGGGCTCGGCGATCGCGGTGGTGATGTTTGCGCTGGTGCTCGCGGTCGGCTGCATCGGGGCCCTCTATCTGCGGCGGCGGGAGATCGAGGCGTGAGGCCGCCGGCGGGGCGCGCGGCGGGCGGGGGCGCCTGGGGGACGGCGCTCGCGGCTCAGGCGCTCCTGATCGCCAACAGCCTGCTCGTGCTCCTCCCCATGTTCTTCATGGTCCTGTCCTCGTTCAAGACGACCCGGGAGATCTTTCAGCGCCCGTTCGGCTTCCCCGCCAGGTGGACCTGGCAAAACTACACGGGGGTCTGGGAGGCGGCCCATTTCGGCATCTACTTCCGCAACAGCCTCACCGTCACGGTCGCGGCGATGGCGCTGCTTCTCGTGACCGGCACCCTCGCGGCCTACGCGCTGGCCCGCTACCCGTTCCGGGGGAACGATCTGATCTACCTGTATTTCCTCACCGGGATCATGGTGCCGATCCGCCTGGCGATCATCCCGCTGTTCATCTTGATGCGGGACCTGCATCTGCTTGACACCCACTGGTCGCTCATCCTCGTCTACGCGGCCTCGGGGCTGCCCAGCGCGATCTTCATCCTGGCAGGGTTTTTCCGCGCGGTCCCGCGGGAACTGGACAACGCGGCCCGCATCGACGGCGCCGGGGAGCTCGGCATCCTCGTCCGCGTCATGCTCCCGCTCGTCCGGCCGGCGCTGGCAATTGTGACCATCTACAACATCATCCCGATCTGGAACGACTTCTTCTTCCCCCTGGTCTTCATCCACCAGGACCGGCTGAAGACGCTGCCGCTGGGGTTGACCGTGTTCTTCGGCGAGTTCGCGACCAACTGGGCGCTGCTGTTCGCCGGCCTCACGCTGGCGGCCGCCCCCGTGGTCGCGCTCTACGTCGTGATGTCGCAGCAGTTCATCAAGGGGCTCACGGCGGGGGCGGTGAAAGGGTAGCCGGGGAAGGCAGCGCCGTGGCGATCGATCAGCGGTCCCAAGATGATTTGATGCACGAGCGGTCGCCCGTGCCCGGGATCTCGCGCAATGTCTGGTGGCTCGGGCTGACGAGCTTCTTCACCGATATCTCCAGCGAGATGCTCTACCCGCTGGTGCCCATCTTCGTCACGGTCACGCTGGGCGCGCCGGCGGTTGCGGTCGGCGTGATCGAGGGCGCGGCGGAGGCGACCGCGAGCTTCCTGCGGCTCTTCTCCGGATGGCTCTCCGATCGGCTGGGCCGGCGGCGGGCGCTCGTGATCGCCGGTTACGCCCTCTCGGCCGCGGCCAAGCCGCTCCTGGCGGCCGCCGGGTCGTGGCCGGGGGTCTTGGGGGCCCGGGTCGCCGATCGGGTGGGGAAAGGGGTGCGGTCTTCCGCGCGGGATGCGCTCCTCGCCGATTCCGCGTCTCTCGAAACGCGCGGGCGCGCGTTTGGGTTCCACCGGAGCGCGGATACGATGGGGGCGGTCCTCGGACCGCTGCTGGCGATCCCGCTGCTCGCCGCCGCCCATGATCAACTGCGTCTCCTGTTCCTCCTCTCGGTCGTCCCGGCCGGGTGCGGCCTCGCCGCGCTCCTCCTGGTCCGCGACCGTCCCGCGGTGGCGCGGCAGGCCGGCCTTCCGCGGCTCTCGTTCGCGGTCCTCGACGCGCCGTTCCGGCGGTACCTGGCGGCGCTCCTGATCTTCGCGCTCGGGAACAGCAGCGACGCGTTCATCATCCTCCGCGGGCGCCAGTTAGGTCTGTCCCTGACGGGGGTCATCCTGGCCTACGCGGCGTACAACCTTGTCTACTCGCTCTCGGCTTATCCGGCGGGGATCCTCTCCGACAGAATCGGGCGGCGCCCGATGGTCGTCGCCGGGTTCGCCTTCTTCGCCGCCGTCTACCTGGGGTTTGCCGCCGCCGGAGCGCCCTGGCAGTTCTGGAGTCTTCTGGCCGTCTACGGCCTCTACATGGGCCTCACAGACGGCCTGACCCGCGCCATGGCCGCGGACCTGTCGGCGCCGGAGGTCCGGGGCACCGCGCTCGGCTGGGTGCAGATGGTGTCGGGCGCGGGAGCGCTCGCGGCCGGCCTCGTTGCGGGGGCGCTGTGGACGGAGGTTGGTCCGGCGGCCCCCTTTGCCTACGGCGCGGCGCTCGCGGCGCTGGCCGCGGTGTGTCTCGCGTTTTGGAACGTCGGTCCGGCGGGGGGCGCGGCGGGCCCCCAACCGGCGGGCCCCAGGCGATCCCCGGTCAGCGGCGGGTAGCGGGGGTGGCCGGCATCGGCACGTCCCCCTTGATCGCCCTCCAGAGGATCCGGTTGAGCACGGCCGGAGGGACCTCGTCTACCTCAGTGAGCGGCAGCCGGAGCGATTCGGCCGCCCCCGGCGCCGTTGGGGCATTCAGCGCCACGAGCGACTGCCGTGGCATGCTCGCGGTATAGGTGAACGGCGCAGGCCGGTCGGTGAACTCCCCCAGCAGCGGCTGAGCGGCCGCGTCGAACTGCGTCAGCGGCGGGAGGCCCAAGATCAGCTCGATCGTCCGCAGCAGCGAGACGGTGCTGTACAGCGTGTGATCGACGGTTCCCCGGCGGACGAAGACCCCCGCCAGCACGGCGATCGTACGGTGGGCGTCCACGTGGTCGGGTCCGTTCTGCGCGTCGTCCTCGGTGGCGAAGATGACGGTATCTGCGGCATAGCGCGAGCGCGAGACCGTCTCGACCAGCCGGCCCAGCGCGAGATCATTGTCGGCCACCATCGCCTGAGGGGTGGGGGCGCCCGGCCGGGTCCCCGCCGTGTGGTCTCGGGGAAGCCAGAGGATCATCAGCTGCGGGAGCGTCCCCTGCCGCTCGAACTCCCGGAACTCCTTCAGCCATTCGTCGATCCGCGTCTGGTCCGGGACCGTGAGGTCATACCCGCGGAACCCGGGGGCGACATGGCCGCTGAGGGACGGCATCGTCCCGCGGCTCGGGACCATGCCGAACTCCGTGAACTCCCCGTAGACCCGGTACGACACGCCCGCCCGCCCGGCGGCGTCCCAGAGGAATCCGCTCCGCGGGTAGGCCGCGGGCTGTTCGCCCTGGAAGTCGAAGTCTCGCCCGCGGTCGGAATAGTTGGCCGGCCAGTTCTTCTGGACGTAATCGTTCGCGATCGCGGCCATCGCCCAGTTGTGTCCGTCGGCGCTGACTTCCGCGTCGGCGTAGAAGTTGTCCAGCAGCACGAAGTTCTGCGCGAGGCGGTGATG
Source organism: Candidatus Segetimicrobium genomatis (assembly GCA_005882275.1). Lineage (GTDB taxonomy): Bacteria > Sysuimicrobiota > Sysuimicrobiia > Sysuimicrobiales > Segetimicrobiaceae > Segetimicrobium > Segetimicrobium genomatis. The sequence continues at coordinate 21,223 of VBAK01000013.1, read as the reverse complement.
ATTGGGGGTGGTGTCGCGGCCGAAGAGCACCAGCGACGGGTCGCCGTTGCCCTTCGGCAGATCGCCCAGGACCTGGTCGTAGGTGCGGTTCTCCTTGATCACGTAGATCACGTGCTTGATGAGCGACGGGCTGCCCACCCGCCGCGGGATCGCGACGGGCGGCACCGGTCCCCCCGCCACCAGGCGGCTGCGGGTCTCATCGAATCCGTTGTTCTGGACGGTGCGGGCCGTCATGCCGGCAAGCGCCGGGCCCTCCGGCACGGGGATGATGGAGACCGTGCCGACCATCATGTTGCCGATGTACTGGGCCCCGGCCGCCGGCCGCGGGACGGGACTGGGGCCGCGGGGGTCGGGTCCCGCGCCCAGGCCTTTCGCGTTGGTGACGAACAGGGTGCCCCCATCGCGGGACACCGTTACGGTGGTGGGATACCAGGCGGTGGGGATGAGGCCGGTGATCCTCGGCGCGGCCGCGGCAGGCGCCGACGCGAGGTCGATGACCGCGACGTCGTTGTTTCCCGCGTTGGCGACGAAGAGCCGCCGTCCGTCCGGGCTCGCCGCCAGCCAATCGGGGATGCTGCCCTCCGGAGCGCCCGGATAGGGGGCCAGCGAGACCGTGGCGGCGACGCGGTCGCTCCTCGTGTCGACGATCGAGACGCTGTCGTCGTCGGCGTTCGCGACGTAGAGCCGCGGCCGGACCGGATCGACCGTCAGGGCCTCCGGATGGAGCCCCACGGTCACCGTCGCCAGCACCTCGAGGCCGCTGACACGCAGGACGGTGACGGTCCGGTCTCCCCAATTGCTGACATACGCCTTATCGCCCGCGGGGGTCACGGCAACGGCGTACGGCAGCGGGCCGGTTTGCGCCGACGCCGCCACCTGGCCGGTGGCCAGGTCAACGGCCTGCACGCGATTGGCGAGATTTTCCACCACGAGGAGCGTCCGCCCATTGGGCGTGACCGCCAGGCCGGCGGGGTAGGCGCGGGCGGGCAGGGCGATCTGGCCCGTCTCCGTGATCCCGCCGGCCTGCATCTCATAGACCCGCACGAGATCGTTGCCGCCCGCCGAAGCGAACAGCCTGCGCCCGTCAGGCGCCCACGCGACGCCGACATACAGCGCCTTGGGCGCCTGGTACTGGATGGTCTGGACCACCCGCCGCGCAGCCGTGTCGACCAGCGCGAGCGACTGGACCCCCTGCCCATCGTTGCTGACCGCGAGATAGCGTCCGTCCGGGCTGAGCGCCGCCCCCAGCGGGCGATCGCCGACCGCCACCTGGACGCCGGCGGGGGTGAGGGTCCAGTTGTTGGGCGTCACGCCGTCGGCTCCGTGCGGCCCGGGGACGCGATCCCCCGCCGGGACGCCCACCGCGATCATGGTGCAGAGGACTGCCAGGATGAAAACCGAGAGCGTTCGTGTCATCGGGCACCCGTCGAGATGGCGGAGGGAGGGAGATTCGAACTCCCGAGGGGTTTCCCCCTAGCGGTTTTCAAGACCGCCGCAATCGCCCGCTCTGCCATCCCTCCGGGGCTCAGTATAGCATCCAGGCCCCGCACCCGCTAATTGTCACCGCGGGTTTGCCAGTTCCCCTCGTCCCCGAAGTTGGTATTCACCGTCGTGCTCCCCGTGTCGTTGCCGATTGTGAGCCCTACGGGGAAGGGGCTCGTGGTGGGCAGGTTGGGCGCGCCGGCGCCTTCGATCTTGAACGAGTAAGAGCCGTCGCCGCGAGGGCTGATCCTGGCTTCCAACGGGATCCCCATGATCATGCCCTTGAAGACGAAATCCCCATTCTTTCGCTGCTGAAAGGAGCCCGCCGGAATCGTGACCGAGAACGCGCCTACCCTGACTGTCACCTTATCGGTCGCCGGATTGATCGTGCGTCCGGCGCGGAGCGCGAAACCGCCATGCACGGAGAGCGCGCCGGCCTTCGAATAGATGGACGCTCTTGGGGAGAACGCGGCGAAGGGTACCCCCTCGGGCCCGGGAATGAAGATCCCGAAGGCCTCCGGACGGCTCCCTCCCACGGGAATCGTTGCGGTCACGGTGTTCGTCGCCGCGTCGATCACCGCCACGGCGCCGCTCTCATCATCGGCGGAGGCGTTCCTCAGCGTGACGTAGACCCGTGACCCGTCCGGGGTCACCGCGACGCCGGTGGGTCCACCCTCGACCGGGACGGTGGCGGTGACGGTGTTGGTGCCCGGATCGATCACCGAGACGCTGTGGGCGTCCAGGTTCGCGGTGTAGACGCGCGATCCGTCCGGGGTCACCGCCACGCAGCAGGGAACGCTGAACTGCGGGAGGTCCACCAGGGCGATGATCGCGTTGGCCGCCGTGTCGATCACGAACACGGCGCTTCTCGCACCGCTCAGGTTCGCGACATACGCGCGCGACCCGTCCGGGCTCACCGCCACGCCGTAGGGATTGAGCAGGCCCGGCGCCTTCGCCAGCCTCACCGTGGCGACGACCGTGTTCGCCGCCGTGTCGATCACCGACACGCTTTCGCTGAAGAGGTTCGTGACATAGACCCGCGACCCATCCGGAGTCACCGCCACGCCGGTGGGCGACGTGGAGGGGACCCCAACGGTCGCGGCGACCGTGTTGGTCGCCGTATCAATGACCGACACGGTTTGACTGAGGAGGTTGGCGACGTACACGCGCGACCCATCCGGGGTCACCGCCACGCCTTCGGGTGTCGACCCGACCACCACCGTTGCCGTCACCGTATTGGTCGCCGTATCGACCACCGACACGGTGTTGCCGATCAGGTCAGCGACATACACCCGCGATCCGTCCGGGCTGACCGCGACGCCAAAGGGATGGGCCACGCCCGGCAGCGCCACCGCGGTGGTCACCGTGTTGGTCGCCGTATCGACCACCGGCGCGCTGCCGCCGTGGTTCGCCACGTACACGCGCGACCCGTCCGGGCTGACCGCGACGCCTCGAGGGATCCCTGCCACCGCCGCCGCGACCGTCACGGTGTTGGCGGCGGTATCGATGACCGCCACGGTGCCGTTGCCCGCGGTGACGTAGACATGCGATCCGTCCGGGGTCACCGCCGCGCCCCGGGGGCCCCCTCCCACCGGCACGGTCGCGGTCACGGTGTTCGTGGCCGTCGTGATGACCGCCACCGTATTGCCGGTGCTGTTGGCGACGTACACGCGCGACCCGTCCGGGGTCACCGCGACCCCCCGGGGCCCCCCTCCGACCGGCACGGTCGCGCTCACCGTGTTCGTGGCCGTCGTGATGACCGCCACGGTGTTGTCGGCGCTATTGGCGACATACACGCGCGATCCGTCGGGGGCCACCGCCACGCCCCTGGGTCCCCCTCCGACCGGCACCGTCGCGGTCACGGTGTTCGTGGCCGCGTCGATCACCGCCACGGTATTGCTGAGCTCGTTCGCGACGTACACGCGCGATCCGTCGGGGGCCGCCGCCACGGCAACCGGGCCGCGGCCGGTCATCCCTAAGTCCACGTTGGCCGCAACCGTTTTCGTCGCCGTCTCGATGACCGACACCCGGGTGCCGGGACCGTCGGCGTCGCCGGGGGCGACGACGTAGACGCGCGACCCGTCGGGGCTCACCGCCACGCCCTCCGGGTTGGGCATCTCGAGAAATTGAGGCAGCGCCACCGTGGCCGTGACGGTGTTCGTCGCGGCGTCGATGACCGACATCGTGTTGCTCACGGCGTTCACGGAGTACACGCGCGACCCGCGGGGATCGACCGCCACGCCCCTGGCCCCGGCTCCGACCGCCACGGCGGCCGTGACGGTGTTGGTCGCCGTCGAGATCACCGACACGGTGGAACTGACGTCCGGGATGTACGCGAACGGCGCCGCATCTGCCCCTGCCGCTTCCGCGAGCACGAGCCCCGCCACCACGACCGTCGAGAGCCCCCGCCTGCCGATGGGCTTCCCTGCGCCCCTCAGGACCCCCCTGATAACGACTTCTACCTCCCCCCTGGGGAAATACCGGTGTGATTCCAGATCACGAGCGCGAGCCGGGGGTTTCCCCGCAGGAGTCCCCTCGATATCCCCTGCAAGCCTCACGCTATCGGCGGATGAGGTCCTCGTCCATCGAGATATGTCCTGAATCAGCGCGCGGGAGAATCCTCGGCGCTGATGTCGTCCACTCCCGCTCGGGGACGATCAGGCCAAGGCGTCGGCCTCGGCTTCGGAGCGCTCCGCCGCCGCCATGCCGCCCACGCCGATCAGGACGGCCGCGAGGCCGAGCGGGATGCTGAGGAAGAACGGAGCCCAGATGCCGAGGAGCGCCGCCGCCCCGCCGATGAGCGGGCCGACAAAGAACCCCAGGTCGCCCGAACTGTTGTACACGCCCATCGCGGTCGTGTACCGGTGCTGGGGCACCATCCGGGACACGAGCGTCGTGAAGGTCACGGGGATCATCCCGCCGGCCAGGCCGTAGAGACCCCCGGCGACGAGGAACGCGGCGGAGGAGTGGAGGTTGAAGATCGGCACGAGCAGGCCGATGACCGCTCGGCCGATCACGCCCGGAAGGATCAGCGAGTGAGGGCCCCACCGATCCGCGAGCCGGCCCGTGGGAAGCTGGACCAGGGCGTAGGTGAATCCCTGCACGGTGAGGACCCAGCCGACGACCTCAACGGAGAGCCCCTGCATCGCCATATAAAGAGGAAGGAACGTCATCCAGATTCCGGCCATGCTGTAGTAGAGATGGTTGACGAGACAGAGCCGGAAGAAGACCGCGTCCCTGAGGACCTCGCCGGCTCCTCCCACCGTCATCCCCGATCGCGGCCGTCCCGGCGCCGTGACCGCGATCACGACGGGGAGGGCGAGGAGGCTGAACGCCCCGCCCAGGTAGAACGCCGCCCAATCGCCGAAGCGCGCCGCGATGATCCCGCCGATCGCCGGGCCGGTCAGGAACGCCACGGACGTCCAGAACCAGAACACTCCGAACGCCTGCCCGCGCGTTTCCTCGGACGCCGTATCGGCCACCGTCGCGTGCAGTGGCGGCCAGAGGACGGCCCTGGTCACGCCGACGGCGGCGAGCGACGAGCCGACCGTGGCGACCATGCGCGCGTACGCCAGCAAGACCATGCAGACGGCGTTGGCCACCAGCCCCCAGAGCAGGGTGGGGCGCCGTCCGAACCCTCCCACGATGCGTCCCACCTGCATCTCCACGAGGCCCATCGCCAGGCTCAACAGGCTAACCAGGGTGCCGATCTCCGACGCGGTGTAGCCGATCTTGGACAGGTGCAGGGGCAGGACGGGGATCACCACCTGCCAGGAGATGGCGACAAAAAATCCGCCGAGGCCGATCAGGAGGATCTTGGGGATCCGGCGGCCGGCCGGCGCGGGCGCGGTGGTGGACGCGGGCGGCTCTGCGCGTGCCTCGGGGGAGGAGAGCCGCGGCGGTCGGAGGCGACTGACTTTCATGCGTGAGATCATTTCGAGAGCGGGGCCGAGAGTCCTGGAACGTGCCCCCGTGAGCCGAACCGTCTAGAAGATGGCCCGGGCGGGCATAAAATATCAGGTTCCACGCACACCGCGGGAGAGCCCATGCCCAGCCTCAGGGTCACGCAGTTCAGAGTCTTGAACTATCGCAATATCGATGACAGCGGATGGATTCCCATCGAACGCGTGACGACGCTGGTCGGGCGCAACGAGTCGGGCAAGACCGCGCTGCTGAAGGCGCTGCACAAGTTCCACCCCGCCATCCCGGAGCCCTACCTGCCCCAGCGCGAATTTCCCCGTGAGCGCTTCGCCAGGGAGTTCAAGAATGCCCAGGACTGGCCGGTCTGCCAGGTGGAGTTCGAGGTAGACGATGCCCTCCGGGCCCAGTTGCTGACAGAAGACGCGAGCGATCAACTGCCCACCCACTTCACGTGCACGCGGTACTACGATGGGCATCTCACGGTGGAGTTCAGCCCGCAGGTCGCCGAGGCGCCGCTTGCCCCCGACGCCCTCCTCCAGGCGCTCCGCCGGTTCACGACCGGCCTCGCGGACGCGTTCCTGCCGCGCGCGGGGGAACCGAGGCCGGGGACCCCGCCGGAGAACCAGGCGCTCAAAAGCACAGTGATCGACTGGGCGGTGGAGATCGAGTCGGAGGCGCGGCTCCTGCGGTCACTGAGATCCGAGGAGGGCCTCGCGCTCCTGGCCAGGGTGGCCGAAGAAGCCCCGAAGCTGAGCGCCGCGCCGGCCGAGGATCTCCACGAGCAGCTGGCCGCCGCCGCCCGGGGGCTCCTGGACCAGGCCCGGGAGCCGTCCAGGCTCTCCCGATGGAAGGAACTGGCGGCCGGCCGCATCCCGGTGTTCATCTATTTCGAGCAGTACGGGATCCTGAACAGCGCCATCTACCTGCCCCAGTTCCTCGATCAACTCCGGCGAGACCCCAACAACCCGCGCGTCCGAACGATCTACGCGATGTTCAAGCATGCGGGGCTGACCGCGCAGGAGGTCTTCGAGCTGGGCCGGGACAGCGTCGACGAACGGCGCCGGATGGGGCTGTCGGTCACCGCCCAGATGCTCGAAGCGGAGATGGCGAAGCGAGAGCTGCGCCAGCTCAAGTTGAACTCGGCCTCGCTGGACATCACCGCGAAGTTCTCGACACGCTGGCACCAGCGCCGCCACCAGATCCGGTATCAGGCCGATGGGTCGTATTTCCGGATCTGGGTGGCCGACGACCGGCTCCCCGGCGTTGAAATCGAACTCGAGTCGAGAAGCAAGGGATTTCAATGGTTTTTTTCCTTCAATCTCATCTTTCTGGTGGAATCGGAGGAAGGGCACAAGGACGCCGTTCTCCTGCTCGATGAGCCGGGGTTGGATCTGCACCCCACGGCCCAGCAGGAGCTCGTCGGGTTCTTCGAGGAGCTGGCGCACTTCCACCAATTGCTCTACACCACCCACTCGCCCTTCCTCGTCCCCGGCGAGCACCTGGAGTGGGTGAGGGCCGTCCGGGAGGACGCGTTGGGCCACTCGGAGGTCTCGATGGTGGGGATGTGGCCGGACGATCGGGAAACGATGTTTCCCCTGCAGGCGGCGGCGGGATACGCGATGGTGAGGAATCTCTTCGATGGGAAGAAGAACCTGCTGGTCGAAGATTTCTCCGATTACGTGTATATCCAGGGGTTCGCCATGGTCCTGGGGGCGGCGCGGCGCAAGACCCTGCCGGACGATGTCTACATCACGCCCTGCGGCGGCACGAAGCACCTCGGCTACCTGGCGTCATTGTTCCTCGGGCACCAGGTGAGACCGGTCATCCTCCTCGATTCGGACGATGCCGCCCGCACCTGCCAGGAGACGCTGCTCAGCGAGCTGTACGCGGGCCGGCAGACGAGCTTCATCCTGCTCGGGGAAGTGCTCGGCCTGGGGCGGTGCGAGATGGAGGATCTCGTCGGGGAGAACCTCCTGCTTCCCGTGCTCTCGCGCCTCCTGGGCAGACCGCTGTCGATCGCGGGCGTTGATGCCTCGCTGCCGCTCTCCGATCGGATCCGGCAGGCGGCGGCCCGTCAGGGCATCGCGCTGCCCGACGGATGGAAGGCCGAGGTGGCCAGGCGGCTGGTCGGCGGCTGGCTGGAGCAGAGCCCGGGGACGATGCCGGCCGACGTGCTGGAGCGCGCCGGAACGCTGATGCGGGTCATCGGAGAACGGTTCGCGGACCCGGCGATCCTGAGACCCTGAGCCCCGCGCGGCGCGAGCCCTTCGATCCCTCGCCCTTCGCTAGACAACGAAGCGCCAAACGCCTAAAATACGCGATGGTACGCTTCGCCCCGCGAAACGCTGTGCCCCGCCGGGGACGTAGCTCAGTGGGAGAGCACCTGCTTTGCAAGCAGGGGGTCGCGGGTTCGAATCCCGCCGTCTCCACCAGGTTTTTCAAGGATCCCTCGCTGTCGCTCTTCGCGTACACTGCCGCTGCGCTAACGTCCGCTAACGAGAGCAGTTAATACGGGGATGTCCTTACTCTTTGGGCCAGTTTGGAAGTTCCGGCTCGATCTTATCGAACGTCCCCCGCCAACAATCAGGACCGTCGCACACATTCTCCCGCGGATGGTCGCTCGTACCGGAGACGTTTCCGATCTTGCGGACGCCAGACATCCTATGGCGCATCACCACATCTCCCTCTCGCAGTTCCACCGTTCCGCCTAGCTCCACCTCAGTCAGGTCACACTTCGATTTGGGAAACGTGCGAAATTCAAACGTCTTTGGCCCGATGGAGACGAGTTTGCATGTGCCGATTTTCTTGTCCCTATAATAGACGGTGAATATGTATGACGCACCCATACCTCGCCTCCACGAAACCGTTGTGAGAGAGTAATGCCCCTGGGAAACGCCCAGCGGGACATTCAGTCTAGCCTTCCGCCCTCTGCTTCAGCCGGTGAGTCTTTTTGCTCAGGTGCCCCCCGGGGCATCATGGACGTTCGAGACGCTATCGCTTCCGATATGACCAGGTTTCACCATCCCATACGCCAACACGCCCTCTGCGGCGACGACCCCATTCACCACGGCCGTGGCCTGTGCTTTGCCGAACCGTCCTTTTCCGCGGAGCGCGACCACCTCGATGATGATCTGGTCTCCAGGTACGATCCCGCGACGGAACCGCACTCGCTCGACGCTCACGAGATGGATAATGTGGCCGGCGGCGTCGGGGCGCAATGACGCCAGCACCGCTCCGACCTGAGCCATGGCTTCCAGGACGAGGGCGGCGGGCATGACCGGGTGACCCGGAACGTGGCCCGAAAAAAACGGCTCATCCATAGACACATTTTTGAGGCCGACTGCGCGCTTACCCGGGTCGATCGCAAGAATGCAGTCGACCAACAGCATCGGGTACCGATGCGGCAGCCGGGTCATGATTTGCAGGATGTCCATTGCAATGGGCCCGTGTTGATTCATCCGTTCGCTCGCTTTCGCCGACCGCGCCACGGCGTGAAGGACCATCCTGGTTGTGGGAACCGCAGGGTCGTCCACGCCTATCACACCTCTCTTCCGCGCCCCTACGGGCCGCACCTTGCCCTCCCGGCGATCCGTTCCGGCGCGGCACTGAATTGTCCCCTCGGAGGAGACTTTGCTCACAGCCAAATCCGCGTACGAAGGACGGCCAAAGTGAGCACTTCCAGCCGCCTCATCAGGTACGTTCTCCTGCGCCGCCCTGCTGCGGCTCGAGACATGCTACTAGGGCACTCGGCGACCCTAAAATGCTCGCGTCAGGAGTCGTGAAGTCCAGAACTTGATGGATAACGCCCTATCCTGCTCTTGCTGCTCTGTCCGAGCGAGCGTATGCTTAAAGGTGCTTCCCTCCTTACGCCCACGACCATCCCCGTGGCAATAGGTCGGCCCCGCGGAGGAGAAGGTCCCAGTTGCAGGTGACACGCCTGAAGCTGTGGCGTGCCTCATACCAGACATGAACATCTGTGCAGGGGGCTTCACGGCCCATCTCTTGCACAGTGCCTCCTATCCTGGACGTGACTTCGAGTGCAGGTACAAGGAGACGGCCTTCCAATGAAACGACTCATGCTTGTAGCTCTGCTCGCATTCGTTCTGGTCATCGGCAACTCCGTGACCTCTCCCTGGACGACCACACCGGCCTTCGGTTGCAATGATCACGCAAGTGGAATCTCCAAGGGCGCGACATCTCGCTGCCCGATGCCGTGGTGGCGTCAAGGGCCCACGTTTCTTGCGTAAAGGCATGGCAGGCGAGAAACCCCGCCGTACCTCCACGACCATTTGAAGAAATGAAACCGCTAGACCGCTAGGAAATCGGGAACGACAAAGAACTCCCTGCGGGGAGGAGGAGGAAGAGCATATGTATATCACGGTGCGACGGTACGAAGGGATCCCCAATCCTCGCGAGACAGGGCGGCGGGTGACCGAAGGATTTGTCCCGCTGGTCAGCCAGGTTCCAGGGTTTGTCGCTTACTACTGGGCTGACGCAGGAAGCGGCACGATGATTTCCACGGGGGTCTTTCAGGACCGAACCGGCGCCGAGGAATCGAACAAGAAAGCGGCGGAATGGATCAAGCAGAATCCGAATCTGTTCACGAGCCCGGCTCAGATTACAGCCGGTGAAGTCGTCGGGCACAAGACAAGATAAAATCTGCGGTAAAGCGCAGTGGGGACCGGGGTGCGTTCCGGTCCTCTTTGTTTTCCTCGAGGTAACCGCGGGCTGATTCGAGAATGGCCGGTCCGGCTTTCGAGGAGAAGGGCTGTCCCGGGGAGAAAGCAGCGGACCGTCATCGGAGGGATCCCCCATGGGATATGGATTCGTGATTGCCGTTGTGATCGTCGCCTTACTCCTGGCGTGGAACGGGGTCAAGATTGTCCGGGAGTACCAGCGTCTGGTGGTGTTCCGCCTGGGCCGCAGCTTCGACCCGAAGGGTCCGGGGCTCGTCTACCTGATTCCGATGATCGACAAGGCGGTCTGGGTGGACCTTCGGGAGGCGTTCCTCGAGATTCCAGCCCAGACATGCATCACCAAAGACAACGCGCCGATCTCCATTGATTTCCTGATCTACTGGAAGGTCTTCGACCCACAGCTCACCGTGATCCAGGTGGGCAACTTCGCTGGCGCCGCGCAGGGAATCGCCACGACCGGGCTCCGCGCGGTGATCGGCGACCTCAGCCTCGACGAGGCCCTGACGAAGCGGGAGCAGATCAACCAGGTCATGCGGACCAAGCTCGCCGAAGTCACGGAACGATGGGGGGTCAAGGTGACCACGGTCGAGATCCGTGAGATCACCCCGCCGAAGGACGTCCTGGACGCGATGACGCGGCAGATGTCCGCCGAACGGAGCCGGCGCGCGCTTGTCACCGAGGCGGACGGGATGAAACAGGCCGCCATCACCATCGCCGAAGGGGAAAAGCAATCGGCGATCCTGAAGGCGGAGGGAGATCGCCAGGCCGCGATCCTCCGTGCCGAAGGGTTTTCGCTGGCCTTGGGCAAGATCTTCGAGATCGCCCAAACCGTGGACATCAATACGATGAGCCTCCAGTACCTGGAGACCTTGAAAGCCCTCGGGGCGGGCCCGGCCACGAAGTACGTGTTCCCGATGGAGTTCACCAAACTGCTCCAACCGTTCGTGGATGGCGCGCCCAAGACTCCGCCCCACAGGGCGCCGTAGCCGCGTCGGTGATCGGGCAGGACCGGTTGATGAATGGCTGCAGGTTGCCGTGGAGACCCCAGCTTAACCTCTCGCCGAGCCGCCAGCAGTAGCACCGAGCGGAAAACGCTCATCATGCGGCGGCAGGGGGATCAAATCGGAAGGATTCGGCCCATGGGGTGGAAGCCTTCTCCTGTGGTGATCCATCCCGCTTGGTACACTATTCGTAGGACTCTTGGACGACGAATGGAAGCACGACGTTTCATCCTGACTTCCGCACGCTGAAACCTGAACACCCACGGTTGGCGGCGGTCAAGAATATCCCCACAACGATAACAATTGCATAGAAGTCCCGTCGTAGGGCCCGGCCAGGCGGTGTGGCGAGCCCGAATCAGGCTCTATCGGGGTTACTGGCCCTCCATGGATAAACGGCAAGGTGTTTTGGGTGCGGCTTCGCGAGGAGGCGTACGCAGCATGGCAGTGACGAACCCGCTCGGCATCGATCTCGATCAGTACAAGTACGGGTTCCACGATCCCGAGGATACCTACGCGTTCAAGTCCAGGAAGGGGCTCGACCGCGAGATCGTGGAGATGATCTCCCACATGAAGAGTGAGCCCGATTGGATGAGGGCGTTCCGCCTCCACTCGCTCGGAGTATGGGAAAAGAAGCCCCTCCCCACCTGGGGCGGCAACGTCGGCGAGATCGACTTCAATGACATCTACTACTACGTGCGGCCGATGGAGAATCAGGGGAAGACCTGGGAAGACGTCCCCGAGAACATCAAGAACACCTTTGACCGCCTGGGTATCCCCGAGGCGGAGAAAAAGTACCTCGCCGGGGTAGGCGCCCAGTATGAGAGCGAGGTCGTCTATCACAGCCTGCGCGAGGAGTGGACGAAGCTCGGCGTGGTCTTCCTCGACATGGATTCCGCATTGCGCGAGCACCCGGACCTCGTGAAGGAGTACTTTGGGACGGTGATCCCGCCCGAGGACAACAAGTTCGCAGCCCTGAACAGCTCGGTGTGGAGCGGCGGGTCGTTCGTCTACGTCCCCGCGGGCGTGCACGTCGACATCCCACTGCAGGCGTACTTCCGCATCAACGCCCAGAACATGGGCCAGTTCGAACGGACCCTGATCATCGCGGAGCCGGGCTCCTACATCCACTATGTCGAGGGGTGCACCGCTCCGACCTACACCAGCGACTCGCTCCACAGCGCAGTCGTGGAGATCATCGTGAAAGAGGGCGCCCGAGTCCGCTACACGACAATCCAGAACTGGTCGAAGAACGTCTATAACCTCGTGACCAAGCGCGCGGTCGCCTACCGCGACGCCACGATGGAGTGGGTGGACGGGAACCTCGGTAGCAAGCTGACGATGAAGTACCCGAGCGTCTACATGCTCGAGCCCGGGGCGAAGGCCGAGATCCTCTCGATTGCGTTCGCGGGAGAAGGACAGCATCAGGACCCGGGCGGCAAGGTGATCCACGCCGCGCCGCACACCCAGTCGTTGGTGGTCAGCAAGTCGATCAGCAAGTCGGGCGGGCGAGCGGGCTACCGGGGACTCGTGAAGATCTACCCGGGCGCCAAAGGGAGCAAGTCCGCGGTGCGGTGCGATGCGCTGATCCTGGACGACCAGTCCCGGTCGGACACGTATCCGACGATGGAAATCGACGAGGACGACGTCCAGGTCACCCACGAGGCGACCGTGTCGAAGGTGTCGGACGAGCAGCTTTTTTATCTCATGAGCCGAGGGATCAAACAGGACGAGGCCATGAGCATGATCGTACGCGGCTTCATCGAGCCGATCGCTCGGGAGCTGCCGATGGAGTACAGCGTGGAACTGAACCGGCTGATCCAGCTCGAAATGGAGGGATCGGTCGGCTAGACGGTCGCCCGCGCTCATCGCCCGGGGTGCCGGAGGTCTCGGCTTGACCCGAGGTTCGTTGCTCGCGCGTCCCAAGCTTCACAGAATCTAAGGAGGTTACGCCAATGCCCGCCAAGATGTTGCTGTTCGATGAAGAAGCCCGAAAGGCCCTCGAGCGCGGCGTCGAAAAGGTCGCCAGCGCCGTCCGCGTCACGCTCGGCCCCAGGGGCCGGAACGTCGTCCTTGCGAAGAAGTGGGGAGCGCCGACGATCACCAAGGACGGTGTCACGGTCGCGAAGGAGATCGAACTCGAGGATCCCTACGAGAACATGGGGGCTCAGCTCGTCAAGGAAGTGGCGAGCAAGACCAACGACGCCGCCGGCGACGGCACGACCACGGCGACCGTGCTCGCGCATGCCATCTTCAAGGAAGGCCTGAAGAACGTCGCTGCGGGCGCCAATCCCATGATCGTGAAGCATGGGATCGACAAAGCGGTTGTGGCCCTTGTGGACGCGCTCAAGAAGCTCAGCGTCCCTCTTGAGGGCAAGGAGCATATCGCCCACGTCGCCAGCATCGCGGGCAACGACCCCGAGATCGGCCGGATCATCGCCGAGGCGATGGACAAGGTCGGCAAGGACGGCGTGATCACGATCGAAGAGTCGAAAGGGATCGAGACGACCGTCGAGGTCGTTGAAGGGATGCAGTTCGATCGCGGATACATCTCCCCGTACATGATCACCGACGCCGACAAGATGGAGGCCGTGATCGAGGACCCATACATCCTCCTGACCGACAAGAAGATCAGCGCGGTCAAAGACATCGTCCCGGTCATGGAAAAGGTCATACGGTTCGGCAAGCCGCTCGTGATCGTCGCGGAGGACGTCGAAGGCGAGGCCCTGGCCACGCTGGTCGTCAACAAGCTGCGCGGCATCGTGCCGGCCGTGGCGATCAAAGCCCCGGGATACGGGGACCGCCGCAAGGCGCTGCTCGAGGACCTGGCGGTCCTCACCGGTGGCACGGTGATCAGCGACGATATCGGCATCAAGCTGGAGACCGTCGAGATCGAGAAGCTGGGCCGGGCGGCTAAGATCCGTGTCGCCAGGGAGGACACCACGGTGATCGAGGGGCGGGGCAATAAGAAAAGCATCCAGGGCCGGATCGCGCAGATCCGGAAGGAAATAGAAACCACCACCTCCGACTACGATAAGGAGAAACTGCAGGAGCGACTCGCCAAGCTCGCCGGCGGGGTGGCCCAGATCAAGGTCGGCGCCGCGACGGAGACTGAGCTGAAGGAGAAGAAGCACCGGTTCGAGGACGCGCTCAGCACCAGCAAGGCCGCCGTCGAGGAGGGAATCGTCCCCGGGGGCGGGGTGGCATTGCTCAGCATCGCGAAAGCTCTGGACAAGATAGACGTCGACGACGCCGACGAGCAGAGCGGCGTCAACATCGTCCGCAAGGCCATCGAGGAGCCGGCCAGGTGGCTGGCGGCGAATGCGGGCATGGAGGGCGCGGTCGTCGTGGAGCGGGTGAAATCGGAGAAGGCCGGTGTCGGCTACAACGTGGCCGAGGGGAAGTTTGAGGACCTGCTGAAGGCCGGGATCATCGACGCGACGAAGGTCACGCGGCTGGCGCTGCAGAACGCCGCAAGCGTTGCCAGTCTCCTGCTCACCACCGAGGCGCTCGTCGTGGAGAAGGGCAAGAAGACGGCGGTGGGGGCTGTCGGCGGCTACAACCCGGAGGATATGGACATGTAACCACTCATGTGGCGATGGATGCAGCGTGGACTTGTGACTTGATGCGACATGGTTTGCTCAAACCGAGATTCATCCCGCTCCGCCCACAGGGGAACTGCGGGAATTGATCCACAATACCATCTCGTTTGATTGAGGAACGCAAGCAGGGGGTCGCGGGTTCGAATCCCGCCGTCTCCACCATCGCAACGAATGCGAACCACCTTCCCAGCCGCCGGCGTCCGGCGGCCTTTCCGGTCTGGCGGATGTGGAACGCCATAGGAACGCTGCGCCGGTAGAGCAGGGCGGCTCACTCTGCCGGCGCGTCCCTCCCCCGAGACGGCGCCCGGGCGAGTTCCACCCAAAAGGTGCTGCCTCTGCCCTCCACGCTCTCCGCGCCGAGCGTGCCCCCCATGGCCTCGACCAGGCGTTTGCAGAGGGCCAGGCCGAGGCCCGTGCCCTCGGTCTCCGTCTGCTCGGCGCCCAGGCGGTCGAACGGAGCGAAGAGGCGGTGCATCTTGTCTTGGGGAATGCCCCGGCCGGTGTCGCTCACCTTGATGCGCAGGCGCCCCGGGGGGGCGTCCTCGTACGACACCGTGACGCTCCCGCCCGGGCGATTGTACTTGACCGCGTTGGAGATGAGGTTCAACAAGACCTGCTTGACGCGCTGCGGGTCGGCCAGGATGCGGCGCTCCGGGCCGCCGGCCGCCTCGGCGTGGAGGCGGATGCCGGCTTTGGCGGCGAGCGGAGTGACCAGGGTCAGCGTCTCCTGCACCGACGTATTCAGCGGGATCGGCTCGAGAGCGATCGCGATCTGGCCCGCTTCGATCCGGGCGATATCCAGCACCTCGCTGATCAGTTCGAGCAGGTGGTGCCCCCCTTTGAGGATCTGGTCGACGCCCTCGCGCTGGTCGGGTCGGAGGGGTTCCATTTCCAGGACCTGCGCGAAGCCGAGGATGGCGTTGAGGGGAGTCCGCAGTTCGTGGCTCATGCGGGCCAGGAACTCGCTCTTGGCCTTGTTGGCGCGGTCGGCCTCCTGGGCCCTGACGACGGCTTCTTGAATCTGTTTGCGCTCGCTGATATCACGGGCGATCGAAGAGGCGCCGGTGATGCGCCCCGCGGCGTCCCTGATGGGCGAGATCGCGAGCGAGACATCGATCCGTGTGCCGTCTTTGCGCACGCGCACGGTCTCGAAGTGGTCGACGTGCTCGCCGCGCTTCAGGCGCCCGAGAATCTGAGGGATCTCGTCGAGGCGGTCGGGGGGCGCCAGGAAGGTCGCCGGCCGGCCGACCACGTCCGCGCCCGCATAGCCGTAGATCCTCTCCGCGCCCGGGTTCCAGGCGAGAATGACGCCATTCACGTCGACCTCGAGGATCGCATCGGAGGACGATTCCACGATGGCCTTCCATCGATTGCGTTCGGCCAGTTGCGCGGCGAGCAGGCGTTTCTGCTCCAACGCCCGCCGCACCGCCTCCCCCAGACGCGCCAACCGGTCCTTGAGCAGGTAATCCGCGGCTCCCTGCTTCAAGATGGAGACCGCCATGTCTTCTCCCACCGTCCCCGAGACCACGATGAAGGGGATGTCCAGCCCCCGGTCTTGCATCAGCCGGAGGGCGCGCGGGGCATCGAACAGCGCGATGCGGTAATCGGCGAGGATGACGTCGAGGGTCGGGTCCAGGCGGGCGAGAAAATCTTGCTCGGTCTCAACGCGCTGCCAGTCTGGGGCGAATCCGCCGCGCCGGAGCTCCCGGAGCATCAACTCCGCGTGGGCCCGTTCGTCTTCGAGGATCAGCACTCGGAGCGGAACGCTTCCGCTCGCAGGCCGCTCAGGGGCGCGCGCCATCAGGGTCTATTCGCAGCCGCCATCAGCCAGTAGACAGCCCCCGCCTGGGCTTCGAGGACGCATACGCTGAGGACGCATTCCCAATGGCCCAATTTAGCACAGGATCCATGCGCCGGTCTTTGCGCTAGCGCAATTGACTGCCCCGCTGCGCCGGGACTGGAATCCACCGAACCTGATAGCCCCCAGGTCGACAGGGGAGGGAAGAGGGCGCGCGAACACAGGGTGGTGCCATGTCCGATGTTCAGCGGTCGAGGTTCGGAGAAGCGCGGGCGGGAGATCACATCGTCTTCATCTATGAGGAGACGCTTGAACTCACGGCGTTTGCCGTGCCGTTCATCACGGAGGGCATGGCCAGAAGGGAACGGTGTGTGTACATTGTTGACGACCTGGAACGCGCCGAGGTGACCGCGGCGCTCGCCGCCGGCGGGGTGGACGTTGATCGGGAAAGCCGGCGGGGCGCCATGCTCCTGATCAACGGCGAGGAATATGCCGGGCCGCCCCCCTTCGATTCCTCGCGACTGGTCGAGTCCATCCGGAGAAGGGCCGCAGAGGCCCGGTCCGGTGGGTTTGCCGGACTCAGGATTGCCGACCAGATGACCTGGACGCTCGAGGCGCGCATCCCCGACCACACCCTCGTTGAATTCGAGATGCTCCTCGACAAGGCCGCCGGTCCCGATCCCCTCACGGTGGCCTGCATGTATCGAAGAGATCGCTTCAACCCGGCAGTGCTCCGGCAGCTGATTCGCAGCCACCCACTGGTGGTGGCCAGCGACTTTGTGTCCTTGAGCCTCGGCGGCCTGTTCCACAACCTCGATCGCGCCGTTGTCCAGGGGCTGATCCAGTCCGCGCACGAGCGCCGCGTGCCCAAAGGGGGATGCTATTTCCGCCAGGGGGATCCGGCCGCCGACATTTACGTGCTGATGAGCGGGTTGGTGAAACTCGTTCGGACGGATTCCGATGGGCGCAGCGTCATTGTCCGCATCGTCAAACCGATGGAACTGTTCGTCGGGGATCCCGCGGTTCTGGAAGACGCGACGTGTCCTGCCTCCGTGTCGGCGCAGGCATTGGTCGATTCTCGGGCACTGGCCTGGGACGCCCCGACGATGCTTCACGCCATGCTGACACACCCCGCGGTCTCCTTCAACGTGGTTCGGTCCTCCGGGGAGCGGGTCGAAGAATACGTGAGCAGGCTTCAGGACCTTGCCACGTCGAGCGTGGAGCGGCGGCTGGCCCGGCTGCTGCTGCGGCTCGCGCACTCTGTCGGGCGCAAGACGGTCCAGGGCCTCGCCATCGAGGTCTCGCTCTCGGGCCAGGATCTGGCCGAGCTGGTCTTCACCACGCAGTACACGGTGAGTCGAATCCTTGCCGACTGGAGGCGCCTCGGGATCGCAGATGCGCAGCGGGATCGGATCCTCCTTCTGGACCCGGAGCGCATCGCCGATGTGGCGCACATGGATGTCCGCGGAATGAACCTGCCCTGAACAGCGTTCCCCGGGTGGGGTGGGTGTGCAGTAACCCCCTAGTGGGAAGGTATCGCGAATGCCGGATGTTCGCCGGCAAGGATTCGGGGAGGTTTCGCCCGGAGACCACCTGATCTTCATCTATGAGGATCCCGCTGAACTGACCGCGTTTGCCGTGCCGTTCATCAACGGGGGTCTGGCCGGGGGAGAACGCTGTCTGTACGTGGTCGACGATCCGGAGCTCCCCGAGATCACCGAAGCGCTCGCCGCGGGGGGCGTGGACGTGGACCGGGAGAGCCGGCGCGGCGCCCTCGTGTTCATGAACGGCGAGGAGTACGCCGGGCCGCCGCCGTTCGATCCCCTGCGGTTGGTGGAGCTCCTCCGCAGGAGGGTGACAGAGGCCGGGTCTCGCGGGTTTACCGGTCTCAGGATTGCCGGGCAAATGACGTGGACGCTCGAGGCGGGTGTGCCGGACCGCGCCCTGGTGGAATACGAGGTCCTCGTCGAACGGGCCACCGGGCCCGGGCCTCTCACGGCCGCCTGCATGTATCAACGGGATCGATTCGACCAGGCGGTTCTCCTGCAGCTGGTTCGCAGCCACCCGAAAGTTGTCGCCGGCGACCACGTGTACCTGAGTCTCAGCGCCTTGTTCCACAACCTCGCTCGGGCGGATCTCCAGGCGCTGGCGCGGTCTGCGCGCGAGCGGCACGTTCCCAAGGGCGGGTTCTTCTTCCATCAGGGCGATCCGGCGCCCGAGGTCTATATGTTGATGAGCGGGAAGGTGAAACTCGTTCGGACGGATTCCGATGGCCGCAGCGTGATTCTCCGCATCGTCAACCCCATGGAACCGTTCGGGGAGCGCGGCCTGCTGGGAGCGACGGCCCGGCTCGGCTCGGCACAGGCGTTGGACGACGCTCGGGCGCTCGTCTGGGACGGCCCGAAGATCCTGCAGGCCATCATTTCACATCCGGCGGTCTCCCTGAACGCGATCCGGCTGCTGGAGGAGAGGGTGGAAACGGAGCGCAGCCGGCTCCAGGACCTGGCCACATCAGGGGTGGAGCGCCGGCTGGCCCGGCTGCTGCTGCGGCTCGCCCAATCGATCGGGCGCCCGACGGTCCGCGGTCTCGCCATCGACGTGTCCCTTTCGGGCCAGGATCTGGCCGAGCTCGTGATCGCGACGCCGTATACCGTGAGCCGGATCCTTGCCGACTGGAGGCGCCTGGGCATCGCAGATGCCCACCGCGAGCGGATCCTCCTGCTTGACCTGAAGCAGATGGCGGCGGTCGCCGGCCTGCGGGACCAGGGAGATCTCACGAAGATCGGCGGGGGCGGCGTCCCGCTGGAAACATAATCCCCGGCAAGAGATCGCCGGACCCATCCGGATAAGGTTCGCGCCGACGTCAGCCGGGGCGCGGCGGCCCGGGACGTCTACAAGAAGGACGGCCGTCTCTGGGGGGCTCGGAAGGGGGCATGCGGTGGAGACGTTCGACGCCGTGCGCACGGTGCTGGCTGTACGCACATATCAGGACACACCCGTGCCGCCGGAGATCGTCCGGCGCATCGTCGAGGCCGGGCGTCTCACGGCCAGCAGTATGAACGGGCAGCCCTGGCACTTCGTCGTCGTCGAGGACCGCGAGACGCTGCGCCGGCTCGGGACCCTGGCGCGGTCCGGCCCGTACGTCGCGCAGGCGCCTCTGGCGATTGTCGTGGTGATCGAGAAGACGAGGTTCGCGGTGTCCGACGCGAGCCGCGCGATCCAATCGATGATCTTGACCGCCTGGTCGGACGGGATCGGGTCGAACTGGGTGGGCTTCCTGGGAATGACCGAGGTCAAGGGGCTCCTGGGCATCCCCGAGGACCTGGACGTGCTGGCGATTGTCCCGTTCGGCTATCCCGTCCGCGCCGTCGGCCGGGGCACGAAGCAGCGCAGGCCGCTCGCCGAGGTCGCCCACCGCGGGCGATTCGGGCAGCCCTTGGCGTGATGGCGGCGGGCTGCGGCGTCACCGGCGGCCGGCCAGGATGTGCGCCGAGACGGCGGCCATGACGATCGCCCCGCCGACGAAGGTCGCCGGCGACGGCGTCTCCTTGAAGGCCAGCCAGACCCAGGCCGGAGCGAGCGGCGCTTCGAGCGCGCTGATCAGCGCGGACTCTGTGGCGGAGATGAGCCGCGTGCCCAGGGTGAGGAGCAGCAGTCCCAGACCGAACTGCGTCGTGCCGAAGAGCGCGAGGTAGGCAAACTCCGCCGGCGCCGCGGCGCCGGGGCGGGCGAGCGGCGACACGGCGAGGGAGCAGAGGAACGCGGACAGGGCCGCGGCCGGGAGCATCGGGGTGTCCCGGTGCTTGCGGATGATGACCATCATCAGCGACATGCAGAGCGTCATGCCGAAAGCGAGCAGGTCTCCGAGAAGGCGCCCCTCCCGGAACGCCCCGCCGACCATGATGACCACTCCCACGAGCGCCGCCGTGCTCGCGGCCAGCGTCGTCCAGGCCTCCCGCTCGCCGATCCAGAGCCGGCCGATCGCCGCCGTGGCAAAGGGCGCCGTCGCGAAAATGATGGTGACATCGGCGACCGACGTCCGGCGGAAGGCGTTGATGAAGAGGATCGTCGCCAGCGCCGAGAGAGCGGCGGCCACCAGGCCGGCGCCTCCGATCGCCCGGATCCCGGCCAGCGTGCCTCGGCGGTTCTGCCATACCATGAAGGACGCGATGAAGAGCCCCGCAAAGATGCCCCGCCAGAACAAGAGGGTCCAGGCGTCGAGGTGGATCAGACGGGTGAAAAAGCCGGCCGTGCTGTAGGCGACCGCCGAGGCGGTGGTCAGCAGAACCCCGAGTCCATGGCGCTCGCTGCGATCCGCCGCCATCCGCTCATCGCAGCCAGTAACCGATCACCAGACCGACGATGCCGAACGCCCACTTCACGTGCGCGTCCGGATAGTTATTGGAGATAATGACGTACAGGGCGGTCAGGAGGGCGGCGGTGGAGATCACGATGCGTACGATCAGAATCAGCCGTACGCGCCATCGGTCTTCAGGCATGCAGGAGCAATCCTAGCGTCTCGTGACCCATTCCTTCAATATACGCGCAGCCTCGCTCAGGTGTTCCCCGAACAGTTCCCGTTTTTCCACCCAGCCGCGCGCCGCCCGCAGCGCGATGGTGTCGGCTTCCTCTTTGGTCGAGACCAATCGAATTCTGGCGGGCACGATCGGGGTGGCGGACGTCGCGTCGGGCGCATCCATCCAGACCTCCGCCACCGGTTTCCAT
>VBAK01000134.1 GCA_005882275.1 Candidatus Segetimicrobium genomatis | reverse complement strand
GCCCTTCGCGAAGACCTCCCCGAACGCCCGTGCCACCGCGGAGGGCGACGGCAGCACATCCTCCGGCCATCGGGTGACGCCAACCACGAGCGCCCACACAGCAGTAAAGAGCACGAACGGGGCCAGCACCAGCCCCACGGCGGCCGCGGCGCCCGCCACCGCCTCGGCCCGCCCACGCGGCCCCGCCCGGGCGGGGCGCGGTGGTGCAGGCCGCAGGTCCGCGCGGCCGGGACCGGTCACGCCCGCACCGCCTCGGCGGCGCGCTCTTGAGCGTCGAACTCTTCCCGGATCATCCGCAGAATGTCTTGGCGGTACCGGACAAATCGCTCCTCGGCGCCGAGGACGTCCCACCGCCGGCGCTCCCGCGGGATCTCGATCGGCATCGACGCCTTCACCCGGCCGGGACGATGGGTCAGCACGACGACCCGGTCCCCGAGGATGATCGCCTCGTCGACGCTGTGGGTGACGAAGACGATCGTCTTCCGCTCGTGCAGCGCGATGCGCACGAGCTCCTCCTGCATCACGTTCCGGGTCTGCGCGTCGAGCGAGGCGAACGGCTCGTCCATCAGGACGACCTCGGGATCGGCGGCGAGCGTCCGCGCGACGGCGACCCGCTGGCGCATCCCCCCGGACAGTTCATGGGGGTACTTGCGCTCGAACCCGCTCAACCCCATCAACGCGACGTACCGCCGGACCGTCTCCTCTTTCGCTGGGCGCGGGATCTGGGCGATCTCCAGCCCGTGCCCGATGTTGCCCTCCACCGTCCTCCAGGGAAGGATGGCGAATTCCTGGAACACCATCCCGCGGTCCCGGCCCGGCCGGACGACCTCGCGCCCGTCGACGAGGATCCGGCCGCCCGTCGGACGGGTCAGGCCGGCGATGAGATAGAGCAGCGTCGACTTGCCGCAGCCGCTCGGGCCGACCAGGCAGACGAACTCCCCGTCCGGCACGTCCAGCGAGAGACCGTCCAGCGCGCGCACCCGCTGCCACGTACTCGGGTTGAAGTACTCGTGGACGATCCGCTCGACGCTGATCTTCGCCCGCACCGCAGTCGCTCGGCGCCTAGCGCACCGGCTTGAGATCCGCAAAGAACTGGGGTTGTTCGCGCGTCGCCCGCTCGACCGGAGCCGGGTCGAGCTCCTGGGAGAAATCGACGAGCTGCTTGATCCGCCCCTGCGTGAGGAGGGCCCGCTGCTCCAGGTCGGCCGCCGTGAACGTGTTGCGGCTGAACCGGGGGTCGAAGTTCATGTAGGTAATGGCCTTCGCGGCCGCGGTCGGGTCGAGGCCCTCGATCCACCGCGTCGCGATCTGCGCCGCGTCGGCCTGGTGATGGCGAATGTACCACTCCGACTCGGCGAACCCGGCGACGAGCTGTCCCACGATGTCCGGGTTTTTCTTGACGAAGTCCCCGGAGGTCGCCACGTACAAGTCGTAGCCGAGGTACCCGCCGCCCCGCATGACGATGTAGGCCCCGGGAATTTGCTGCACAATCATCGTCCCGAAGGGCTCCCACGTCGCTTCGGCATCGACATCGCCGGAGCGCATGACCGAGACGTGGTTGGGCGCGGGGACGTTCACAAAGGTGACGCGGTCGGCGGCGATCCCCTGCCGTCTCAGCACGGCGCGAAGGTAGGCCTCGCCCGTGCCGGCCAGGACCATGCCGACCCGCTTCCCCACCAGGTCCTCCACGTGGAGGCGCCGGATCCCGCTGCCCGGCCGGCCGGTGATCGCGAGCATGTCGTCGTAGTAGACCCGCGTGGAGTCGCCCATCACGACGACGAACGCCACGAGCCGCAGCCCGGCATTGTACGCGGCCGCCAGCGTGGTGGGGGTCACCGTGATGAACTGGGCGTCCCCGCCCTGGAACGCCCGCATCGTCTCGGCGCCGGAGTTCAGGACCTTGATCTTCAGATCGACCCCGTGCTTGACGAAGATCCCCTTCTCGACCCCGACAAACTCGGGCACGTGGTTCATGTTGTTGACGGTCGCCAGGGTGAACTGGCGGGGCGCCTGCCCGAGGGCGGCGGGCGCCCCGCCCATCAGCATCACCAGGGCCCCGGTCAGAACGCCGTTCCTTATCCTCCCCACGACCTGCATCGCCGCGCCCCCCCTTGCCGCCGCTGCACCCGGTGCCCGGGCCGATCCGCCCCCGTGCCGCCCCGCTTAGGGCACCGGCTTGAGGTCCACGAACATCTGCGGGGATTCCTTCATCGCCCTGTCCAGAAAACTCGCGTCGATCGCCTTGGACAGATCCACCGGCTGCTTGATCCGTCCCCGGTCGATCATGGCCCGCTCGACCAGCGCGTGCGCCCGGAGCGTGTTCGCGCTGAACCGCGGATCGAACTCCATGTAGGTGATCGCCTTCCGGGCCGATGCCTCGTCCAGGCCCTCGATCCACCGCGTGGCGATTTGGGCGGACTCGACCGGGTGGCGGCGGACATACGAGGCCGCCTCGACGAACCCCCGGACCAGCCCGTCGACGACCGACGGATGGCGCCGGACGAACTCCTCGGTCCCCATCATGTACAGGTCGTACCCGAGATACCCGCCTCCCCGGAGCACCACGTAGGCGCCGGGGACCTGCTGCAAAATCATCGTCCCGTAGGGCTCCCACGTGACCTCGGCGTCGACCCCGCCTTCCCGCAGCACCGAGACGTGGTTCGGCGACGGCACGTTGACGAACGTGATCCGCTCGGCGGGGATCTTGGCGGCGGCGAGGAGCGCGCGGAAGTACTCCTCGCCGGTCCCGCCCAGCACCATCCCGACCCGGCGGCCCACCAGATCCTCCACATGCAGCCGTCGGATGCCGCTCCCCGACCGGCTCGTGATCGCGAACACGTCGTCGTAATAGACCCGCGTGGCGTCGCCCATGACGACCACCACGGCGACGAGGCGGATGCCCGCGTTCCACGCCGCGGACAGGGTGGTGTTGCCGATCGTGGCCATCTGCGCCTCGCCCGCCTGGAGCGCCCGGGTCGCCTCCGCGCCGGAGTTGAGGACCCGGAGCTTGACGTCCACGCCGTGCGCGACGTACAGTCCCTTCTCCACCGCCACGAACTGCGGAACGTGGTTCATGTTGTTGACCGTGGCGATCGTGACCTGCGCCGGTCCCTGCCCCGAGGCCGCATGAGCGGCGCCGAGCACGATGCAGATCCACGCCGCCGCCCCGATCCGGATTCGGTTTGCCGTCACCCGGCGCATCAGGCCCCCCTCCCGGTATGGCGTCCGGCCCCTAGGTTCGTGATCGGGGCTCGGCCACCCAGGACTTCTCCACGAAGACCGTTCCCGCGTCGTCCTTGCTCGGGCAGTTGCCGTACGTGAAGACCAGTTCGGCCGTCTCGGTCTCGCTCAGATTCTGGAGCCCGTGGATCACCCCCGGCGGGATGAACACGAACTGGTTCTCCGTGACAATGTACTCCTTGCGCTCGGGGCCCATGTACAATTTCAGCGTCCCCTTGCGGATGAAGAACGACGCCTCGCACGAATGGTGGTGCGCCTGGTTCCGGCCCTTGGGCGGGATCTTCGTCCGGCCCATCGTGATCGCCTTCGACCCGACGCTGTGCTTGTCGACGCCGAACGCGATGACCAGCGGCGGCTCGTAGGTGACGTCTTTGTTCATTTTCTCTGAGTCGACGATCGCGAACTGAGACACAGGAACCTCCTTCGGCCCACGAGAGTGTGAAATCCGGCACCGGACGTGTTGTATAGATGAGATGGTTTATCCTCCCCGGGCATCCTCTCCGCCGTAGGGGGCCCCGCGGCCCCCAGAGAAGACTCGGTGACGTTCCGGCTCATACCGCGATCCCGGAGGCGCGCCTATGGACAAACCACGGATCGGCTTCATCGGGTTGGGCAAAATGGGAACGCCGATGTCGCAGCGGCTGCTGGCGGCGGGTTATTCGCTGACCGTCCACGATCTCCGGCAGGATGCGGTCGCGGCGGCCCGCCGGGCCGGCGCGGACGCGGGCGGCGATCCCCCCGAGGTCGCGGGCCGGAGCGATGTCGTCATCACCATGCTGCCGGATGCGCGCGCCGTGGAACAGGTCGTGTACGGTGACCGCGGCCTCCTGCGGGCCATGCGGTCGGGGCAGTTCCTGCTGGAGATGACCTCCTCGCGGCCCCGCGTCACCCGCCGCATCGCCGCCGACCTGACCGCAAGGGGTGTGCGCGTGCTCGATGCGCCGGTGTCCGGGGGCGTTCGCGGCGCCGCCGAGGGCGCGCTCAGCATCATGGCCGGGGGGCCCGCGGACGTCCTCGACGCGCTCCGGCCGATCCTCGATCACCTGGGGCGGCACATCGTGCACGTGGGCGACGCCCCCGGCGACGGAGACACCGCGAAGACGCTCAACAACCTTCTCTCCGCGACCACGATCTGGAGCTCCATCGAAGCGGTCGTCCTGGGGGTCAAGGCCGGGCTTGCGCCGGACCGGCTGCTCGCGGCGATCAATCACTCAACCGGCCGCAGTTACACGACCGAGACGAAATTCTCGCAGTACATCCTGCCGCGCAACTTCAGCGCCGGCTTCACGGTCGGCCAGTACCTGAAGGACCTGAACATCTGTCTCGACCTCGCGGAGGAGATGGGCGCGCCGATGCTGCTCGGATCGGCGGTGCGCCAGGCCTGGATGAACGCCGCGCAGGAGGGCATGGCCGACCTGGACCACACCGCGCTGATCGACCTGCTGGAGCGCCGGATGGGCGTCTAGCGGAAGCCGCCGCGTTAGGAGGCGCCCGCCGCACCCGCCCCCGGCAGCCAGCGGCCCCATCCCGGCTCCCCCTGCGGGCGCCCGTCGCGCGCCACGAGGCGGCCCCGGCAGAAGGTCATGACCGGTCCGCCCACCACCGCCATTCCGGCGTAGGGGCTCCACCCGGCTTTGCTGATCACCTGGTCATCCCGGATGGTGCGCGGCCGCGCCGGATCGACCAGCGTGATGTCGGCGTCGGCGCCGGGGAGCAGGCTCCCTTTACGGGGATAGTAGCCGAACAGTTGGGCAGGGCGCGCGCAAAGGGCATCCACCACCCTCTCGAGCGTCACCCACCCCTGGTGGACCGCGTGCAGCATGAGCGTCAGGGTCGTTTCCACCCCCGGCAGGCCGAACGGCGCCTTCCAGATGTCCCCCCCCTGCTTCTGCGCGCGGGTGGCCGGCGCGTGGTCGGTCGAGATGTGCGTGATCTCCCCGCTCGCCAGCAGCTGCCACATGCGGCCGGCGTCCTCTCCCCGGGCCAGACGGGCCGGCGGGGTGAACTTGCGGAACGGACCCTGCGTCAGCACCTCGGCTTCCTCGAGGAAGAAGTACTGGGGACAACTCTCCACCCACAGGCGGGCGCCGCGGGCGCGCTCTCGCTGAATGAGGTCCACGGCCTCGGGGTGGCTGGTGTGGGCGATCACGACGCGGGCGCCGGCCAGGCGCGCGATCAGCGCCGTCTCCGCCGCCGCGATCTCCTCGGCCTCCCGCGATCGCCACTCGGGGATGACCCCGTAGTCGCTTCTGCCGGCCTGGCGCAGCGCCTCCTCACGCTCCCGGGTGACCGCATCGTCTTCGCAGTGAACGATCATCAGGCCGTCGATCCGGGCGGCGGCGCGAAAACACTGCAGGAGGTCGCCGGCCAGCATCGCGGGCACGCCGTGGGTTTCGCATCGGAACACCTTGAAGAACGCCGCGCCGGCCTCCCACACCGCGCGCATCTCCGCGAGGCGGTCCGGCCAGACGTGCGCCCCAAGGCCGAAGTCGATCAGCGACCGGCGGTGGAGGTGCGCCACCTTTTGACGCAGGCCGCCGGCATCGCGCACGGGGGCGCCGTGGGTGTGCTCGACCACCGTGGTGGTCCCGCCGGCCGCCGCCGCCGCGCTTCCGGTGATGAAATCCTCGCGCTCCGGGTCGCCGGGGTCCATGAAGTGGACATGGCCGTCGACCACGCCGGGGATCGCCAACAGCCCGCCCGCATCCACGACCTGCGCCGGCGACGCGTCGAGGGCGCCGAGCGCGACAATCCTCCCCTCCCGGACGTGGAGGTCCGCGGGGAAGCGCCCGCCGGGGGTGACCACGGTCGCTCCGCGGATCGTGAGATCGATCACGCGACGCGCACCACGACTCTGCCGGTCGCCCGGTCCTCCCGTACCATCGCCAGGGCTTCGTTCGCGTTGGCCAGCGGAACCATCCCCGAGATCACCGGACGGACGAGGCCGCGGGCCACGAGGCCGAGGGCCTGCCGCAGATCCAGGCGGGTCGCATACCGGGTGCCGAGCACGGTGATCTGGCCCAGCACGAGCCGTTCGGTCGGCAGGGGTGGATACTCGCCGGCCTGGGTGGTATACCCCACGACCACGATCCGCCCGCCGGGGCGAATCAGCGCGGCGGAGGCCGCGAGCGAGCCCCGCTGCCCGACCGTGTCGACGACCAGATCCGCTCCCCGCCCGCCTGTGGCCGCGCGCACCTGTTCGTTCGCCGCCTCGCCGGCCGGGAAGGCGTCCTGTGCCCCGACCTCCCGCGCCGCTTCGAGCCTGTGGGCCTGGACGTCGATGGCGAAGATCGAGGCGCCGGATGCCCGGGCGATCTGCACCACTTGGAGTCCGACGCCGCCGGCCCCCAGCACCACCGCGGTTTCACCCGCGCGCAGCGCGCCGCGCCCGACCACGGCATGATAGGCGGTCCCGAGCGCGCAGGTCAGCGGGCCGCCGTGCTCCGGCGAAATGTTCGCCGGAAGCGGGAGGACGCAGTCGTCGGGGACGGCGAGATACTCCTGGAACCCGCCGGGCGAGGAGAACCCGACCCACCCCTGGAGGTTGGTGCAGAGGTTTTCCTCTCCGGCCTGACAGGACGCGCAGGCGCGGCAGGGCCAGTAGTGATACACGACCACCCGCTCGCCGATACCGCCGACGGCGCCGGCCCCCAGGGCCACGATCTCACCGGAGATCTCATGCCCGGGAACGTGCGGAAGCGGCAGGGTGGGAGAAAACGGCATCGCGCCGGCCACGACCTTGAGGTCGGACCGGCACACCCCGCAGCCGATGATCCGAACCAGCACCTGCCGCGGTCCCGGCGAGGGCATGGGGAGATCGGCCATTTGCAGGGGCGCTCCATACCGCTCCACCACCATGGCGCGCATCCGCTCACCTCCCGGGACGCGGCCGCGCCGCCACGATCGCCGCGCCGCCACTCATCGCGCGGCCTCGCCGGTGGCCGGGCGCCCGGCGGCCTTCACGCCTCAAACGTCACCGCCCCCCTCCCGAGCAACCGGCCCTCCCGCAGCATCGCGTGCAGCGACTCGACCTCCTCCAGGGGCACCGCCCGCGACACGACGGGCCGGATCATCCCGTCCTGCACAAGCCGGGCGGCGGAGAGCACCTCGGCGCGGCTGCAGTAGCGCGACCCCAGCACCTCAAGCTCGTCGAGCACCATCCGCCTGGAGACGACCTGAAACCCGATGTCGGGAAACGTGGTCAACGTCACCATCCTGCCCCCGCGGCCGAGGAGCCGGAACGTCCAGGCGAGCGTCTGCTCGCTGCCGACGAGATCGACGGCCACCGTGGCGCCGCCCTCCAGGGCCGCCCGGGCCTGCGCTTCGGCGTCGGGCGCCCGAAAGTTGACCAGGGACTCGGCCCCGAGCTCCCGGCACCGGGCCAGCTTGGTATCGTCCACATCCACGGCGACCACGCGCGCGCCGAAGAAGCGCATCATCTGGAGCATGTGGATCCCGACACCGCCGCCGGCGCCGACGACCACGGCGTGGTCACCGACATGGACGCGGGCCCTGGACACGCACACATGGTACGGCGTGGCGATGGCATCGGGGATGGCCGTGCCTTCGATGAACGGCACCCGCTCCGGGAGCGGGAGGACGTTGGCCTCGGGGAGCGCGACGAACTCCGCGTACCCTCCGTCGCGGTGGACGCCCAGGTTCCCGCGGGGGTCGCGGCAGAGGGCATCGCGCCCCGCCCGGCAGAACTCGCACCGCCCGCAGGTCAGGTAGAAGAACGCCATCACCCGGTCGCCCGCTCGAACCGCGGTCACGTCGCGTCCGACCTCGGCGACGACCCCGGTGATCTCGTGCCCGGGAATCCGCGGCAGCGTCTCGGGCCGCCCCAACTGGCCGCTCATGTAGTTGAGGACCGTGAGCCCCACGCCGCACGCGCGGACGGCGACCAGGACCTCGCCCGCCTCCGGGGCGGGACGGGGCCGGTCGACGAGCGTCAACCGGCCTCCCCAGGATTGGAGGACCTGCGCCTTCACCGCCCGCGCATCCAGATCATGCGCGCGCGGGTGCCTTTGCGGCCCCGAGGACGGCCAGGATCTCGTCGGTGGTCAGCACCCACCCAAGGCAGCGCCGCAGGTTTTCCAAACCGAAGACGTGGAGGTCTTCCCCGTACATGCTGGCGACGGCGTCGCTCGGGACGACCACCCGCAGATCCCGGTTGAACGCGTCGAACGCGGTGCAGAGGACGCAGGTGTTCGTGTTGATCCCGGCGATCACCACGGTCTCCGTCCCGAGCGAGCGCAGCAGCACGTCCAGGTCGGTCCCGTAGAAGGCGCTGAGGCGCTTCTTGCTCCGGATCACGAAGTCGCCGGGCTCGGGCGCCAGCTCAGCGGGCACCTCCGTCTGGGGCGAGCCCTCCTGGTTGTGGTGCACGATCGTGCTGCGCCGCCCGGGGGTCAGGGACTGCTTGACCCCTTCCACGGCCCGCCAGAACGGGTTGCCCATGCTCTCCAACCCCGGGGGGGTGGTGCGGCGGTAGGTCAGGAGCACGTAGATGACCGGGACCCGGGCCCCCCGCGCGCCCGCGAGCAATCGGGCCAGCGCCGCGCGGCATCGCGCGGCGTCGGACGCCTCCACGGGCATAGTGCCGATCTCGGGATCGAGGTGCCCCCGGTGCACATCCACGGCGAGGATCGCGGTCCGCCGCGGATCGATGGTCAGTTGACTGCGCAGCGCCTCGACGAACTCCCGCCGGTCGAGGATCTCGGCCATCGTCGGTGCCTCCTCGTTCCTCCCGCCGCGGGCCCGCCCGGCCTACGGATGGGCCGGCGGCAGGTCCCGCGTGTAGACGGGTTTCTTCAGGTACTCCTCCGGGTTCATGCTCCAGAACTGCGAGACGTTCGGATAGGTGAAGATCACGGTGTTCTGGGGCTCGCCGTTCACGATCTCCACCCGCCGGACGTACTCGTTCTGGATCGGGTTGCCATACTCATCGAGGCGCACGGGCCCCCGCGGCGCGTCGGGCAGCACCACCCTGCGGACCGCGGCGACGAACGCGGCGCGGTCCGCCACGTTGCCCCGCACCGCCTCGAGGCCCCTGAGGATGAAGAGCCCGCCCGTGTACGCCGACTCTGAATAATACGACGGCACGCGGTTGTAGGTCTTCACGTACGTCCGGACGAACTCGCGGTTCGCTTCCGTCCGGAGCGCCGCGCTGTAATGCAGCGGCGTGACGATCCCTTTGGCCAGATCGCCCTCCTGGAACAGGATGTGCTCGTCCGTGAGGGTGCCGTTGCCGATCAGGGGGATCCGGCCTTCGAGCCCGAAGTCCCGGTACTGCTGGAGGAACCGCAGGGCGTCTCCTCCGCTGAAGGTCGCGTACACGGCGTCCACATCTCTCGGGATGCGGCTGAGATACGGGCTGTAGTCGGGCGCGCCGATCGGCGGCCAGAGGTGGGCCACGACCCGGCCGCCGTCCTGCTCGAAGGTGTCCTGGAAGCCTTCGACGGTCTCCCAGCCAAACGCGAAATCGTAGGCGACCGTGACCATCCGGCTGTATTTCAGCACCTTGGCCGCGTATTCGCCGAATGCATGGTTCGGCTGGCTGCTCGACCAGCCGGTCCTGACGATCCACGGCGTGCGCAGGCGCTGGGTGATGTCGTCCGCGGAGACGATCAGGTACATCGCCGGGATCTTCTGCTGGTCGATGTAGTCCCGCAGGGCCAGCCCGGAATCCGCGCGCAGCGGGCCCGCCAGCAGATCCACCCGGTCCAGTTCGACCAGCTTTCTCGCCTTGGTGAGCGCCTGCGCGGGCGTCCCCTCGTCCTCGGCGAGCACCTGGATCTCCCGGCCGGCGGCCTTTCCACCCGCCCGCGCCAGCGCCAGAGCGAGGCCGTTCGCCATATCACGGCCGTTGGCGGCAAAGACCCCGGTCAGCGGCACGATCAGCCCGATCTTGATCGGGCCCTGCTGGGCTGCCGCGGCGCCCCCAGAGAACGCCAGCAGCGCCGCCATCCCCACCGCCGCAACCAGGTGCAGGCACCGTACCATGATCCGCCCCCTCCGCTCCCCTCACTGATTCAAACGTGGGATGTGCAGGAGGCGAGTTCTCCGGGAGACCCACCGGGTCCTTGAGCCGCCTACACTCCCAGGTACCGGTGCTTCACCGCCGCATCCGCCGAGAGCGCGGCCGGCGTCCCCCGGTACACGACGCGTCCTTTGCTCAGCACGTAGACCTCGTCGGCGATCGCCAGCGCCATCGGCAGGTTCTGCTCCACCAGCAGGATGCTGAGCCCCGCCTCCTTGAGCCGGCCGATCGAGCCGCCCAGTTCCCGAACGAGCAGGGGGGCCAGCCCCTCGGACGGCTCGTCCATCAGCAGCAGCCGGGGGTTCGTCGTGAGCGCGCGGGCGATCGCCAGCATCTGCTGCTCCCCTCCGGAGAGCATGCTGCCGCGGTGCGCGTGGCGCTCGCGCAGCCGGGGATACAGCCCGAACACGCGGTCCAGCGTCCACGGCTCATTCCCCACCGCCCCGTCCGCCCTCGCCGCGACGCTCAGGTGCTCCAGCACCGTGAGCGAGGGGAAGATCCGCCGGCCCTGCGGCACGAGCCCGATGCCGAGGTGGGCGATCTGGTGGCTGGGCAGGCGCGTGATGTCCCGTCCCTCGAAGAGCACCCGGCCCTGCCTCGGCCGGGCGAACCCGATGATGGAGCGGATGAGCGTGGTCTTGCCCATCCCGTTCCGGCCGAGCAGCGCGACGGCCGTCCGCGGCCGCACCTCGAGCGAGACGCCCTGCAGGACATACGAGTCCCCGTAGTAGGTGTGGATGTCCTCGATGCTCAGCACGGGGCCTTCGGCATCATCTCGTGGAGGCCTCGGTGCCGAGGTAAATCTCCTGCACCGCCGGGCTCGCCCGCACGGCCTCCTTGGACCCCTCGGCCACCAGGCATCCGAGATGCAGGACCGCGATCGTCTCGACCACCTCGAATGCCACATCCATGTCGTGCTCGATCAACAGGATGGTCAGCCCGGCGTCCAGCCCCTTGATGAACCGCGCCATCTCCAGACGCTCGCCGGGTGAGAGGCCGGCGGCGGGCTCATCCAGCAGGAGGAGGCGCGGCTCGCCGGCCAGCGCCAGCAGGACCTCGATCTGGCGCTGCTCGCCGTACGAGAGGACGCGCACGGGCATCGCCCGCTTCGCCCACAGCCCCGCCCGTTCGAGCAGCGCGCGGACCCGCTCCTGGACGTCGGCGTAGGCGCGGAGCGGACGCGTCATCACGTACCTGGACGGCCTGAGCGCCTGGACCGCGAGGAGCACGTTCTCTTCAACGGTCAGCGACCTGAACAGGTTGGTGATCTGGAACGTCCGCGCGAGGCCCATGGCCGCCCGGCGGTGCGCGGGGAGCGCCGTCACGTCCCGGCCGAACAGGCGGATCCGTCCCGAGCTCGGCGCGAGCTCGCCCGTGATCAGGTTGAAGAGCGTCGTCTTCCCCGCGCCGTTCGGCCCGAGGATGGCTTTGCGCGCGCCGCGCGGGACGGTGAGCGTGACGTCGCCGACCGCCTCCAGGCCGCCGAACCGCCGGCAGAGTCCCTCGAGCTTTAGCGCCGCCGTTGTTTCACTGTCCACGCCGCGGCCTCTCAGGGAGCCCAGTTCGCCTATCCACAGTACCGGCACGGCGGGTAACCGCGGTCGTACACGGGCTGCCGGAGGAACTCCTCGGGCGGAAACTTCCAGAACTGCGAGACGTTGTGGAACGTGTCGATCACCGCGTTCGCGGGATGCCCGCCGCGGACGTCGACCTTCCGGACGTAGACGTTCTGGACCACGTTCTGGTAGCTGTCGAGCCGCATGGGCCCCCGCGGCGCATTCGGCAGTTGCACGGCGCGGAGCGCCCGCAGGAACGCTTCCCGGTCCTCGATCCTCCCCCCGAGCGCCTGCACCGCCGCCTCGACCCACATGGCGCCCGAATAGTTGGTCTCGGCGTAATACGAAGGATCCTTGTGATACTTCGCGGTGTACGCCTCCACGAATTTCCGGGCCTGGGGCGTGGTCAGCGCGGCGCTCCACATCAGTGGCGTGATGACGCCCGCGGCGTCATCCGGGTCCATCCCCCTGATGTTACTCTCGTCCGTGAGCAGCCCTCCGCCGATCAGCGGCAGCCGGTCCTTCAGCCCGTACTGCCGGTACGCCTTGACGAACCGGAGCACGTCGGCGCCGACCGGGATGGCGAACACGGCATCCACGTCCCGGCGGATCTGGGTGACGTACGGGCTGAAGTCCGGCGTCCCGAGCGGGGCCCAGAGTTTCTGCACGATCTGCCCACCGTGCAGTTCGAACGTGCGCTGGAACCCCCCCACCACCTCGTAGCCGAACGCGTAGTCGCTGCCGATCGTCGCGATCTTCTTGTACTTGAGGGTCGCGGCGACCCATTCGCCGAACGGATGAGAGGGCTGGCTGCTCGACCAACCGGTGCGGATGAAGAACGGCGCGCGCTTTCTCTGGGTGAGGTCGTCGGCCGAACTGACCGCGAACAGCGTCGGCACGTTTCGGTCGACGATGTAGTCCCGGACGGCATACCCCTCGGATGCCAGGAGCGGCGCGGTGAGCATGTGCACCTGGTCCTGTTCCACCATCTTGCGCGCCTTCGTCAGGGCGTTGGCCGGCACGCCGCCCGCGTCCTCGACGATCAGCTGCACCTGGCGGCCGGCCATCACCGACCCCCGCTCGGCCAGGTAAAGCTGGAATCCGTCCAGCATATCCCGGCCGCTCTGCGCCACGGTGCCCGTGATGTCCGCAAGGAACCCGATGCGGATCGGGGCCGCGGGCGAGGTCTGGGCATAGACGAGCGGACGCAGACGCTCCAGGCCTGCCGCGGCCGCCGCGCCCGCCACCGCCACCCCGCCTTTGAGGAACGCCCTTCGCGCGATGCGTGCCGCCATCTCCCTCACCTCCAATCGATGCCGCGCATGTGGATCAAGACCCCCCGACGCCGTTCGGCCCCGCGGTGGGCGCGGCCACGGCGTGCCCCCGCGGCGGCGTCCCGAGGCGCCGGGCCAGGACCTGGCCGGCGCCGACGATGCCCGCGGGCGCGTAGATCACCGCGAGAACCAGGATCGCGCCCAGGACGGTCAGCCACCGCTGCGTGATCCCGCTGAGGAGATTCTGGAGAAAGACGAGCAGCGCGGAGCCGACCACGGACCCGAACAGCGTCCCCGTCCCGCCGAGGATGACCATGAGCAGCGCGTTGGCGGACGCGACCAGGGACACGTCGGTCGGGCTCACAAACCCGTTGTAAAATGCATACACCGTCCCGCCGACGCCGCAGAACGCCCCCGCGATCACGAAGACGAGGTACTTGTGGAGCCAGACGTCGTAGCCGAGGACGCGCATGCGCGACTCGCTCTCGCGGATCCCCCGCAGCGCGAGCCCGAACGGGGACACGGTCAAGAGGTACATCGCCCCGGCGGCCGCGGCGGTCACGGCCAGCGCAAAATAATAGAAGGCGTGGATCTGCCCAAGGTGGATCCCCCACCCCAGGGCCGGGCGGGGGATCCCCCGGAGACCGTTGTCTCCCCCGGTCACCGAGACCCAGCGGTACGCCAGCCCCCAGATGATCTGTCCGAGGGCCAGGGTGATGATGAGGAAGTACGCGCCGGCGGCCCGGATGGCCAGGAGGCCGAACAGCGCCGCCGTGGCAACGGCCGCCAGCACGGCCAGGGCCGCGGTGGGCCAGAACCCCAGCCCGAACCGCGTCGACAACACCCCGACGGTGTACCCGGCGACGCCGAAGTACGCGGCGTGCCCGAGGGAAGACAGCCCGGTGTACCCCACGAGCAGGTCGAGGCTCATCGCCATGATGCCGTAGACGAAGGTCAACGTCAGCAGGTGCAGGTAATACGACGACGCCGCGAGGGGGACGAGGGCGAGGGCCGCGATGGCCGCCGCCGCGGGCCACCCCTGGAGCCGGGGGCGCGGTCTGGGCATCGCCGGTCATGGCCTCCCGAAGAGGCCGGTCGGCCG
>VBAK01000133.1 GCA_005882275.1 Candidatus Segetimicrobium genomatis | reverse complement strand
ACAGGGTGAAGTAGGACAATTCCGGGAAGAGGGCCTTCCCGAAGTTGTCCAGCAGCCCCACGAGCAGGCTGCCGGCGAGCGCCCCCTTGAGGCTCCCCAGTCCGCCGACGATGACGACGACGAACGCGAGGGGCAGCACGTCGAAGTCGGCGCCGGGGTAGATCGACAGAAACGCTCCGCCGATCACCCCGCCCGCGGCGGCCAGGAACGCGCCCAGCGCGAACACCCCGGTGAATACCTTCCAGACGTTGATGCCCAGGCCGCGCGCCATCTCCGCGTCGTCCACGGCCGCCCGCACCGTGGCCCCCATCCGGGTCTTCTCCTGGAGCGCCCACAACCCAAGGTAGACGGCCAGGCCGACGACGATGACGAAGAGACGGTACGCCGGGAAGTAGACCGGGCCGAGCAGCAGCGTGCCGCTCAGGGCGCGCGGGACCGGCACGCTCTGGGGATCGCCGCCCCAGAGCAGGAGCGCCTGATCGGAGAAGATAAACGCGAACCCCATCGTCAGGAGGACCTGGGAGAGGGTCTGCTGGTGGAAGCGGGCGAGGAACCACCACTGCATCAGGCTGCCGATGAGGGCCACCGATGCGCCCCCCGCCAGGATCGCCAGCGGGAACGCGTGCGTCCAGCGCATCACGGACAGGCCGACGTAGGCGCCCAGTAAATAGTAGGATCCGTGGGCGATATTGGCGACGCGCATCAGGCCGAAGATCAGGGTGAGGCCGCTGGCGAGCAGGAAGAGCAGCAGCCCGAACGAGATCCCGTTGAGGCTCTGCTGCAGGTAGAACGGGAGGCCCATGATCGG
Source organism: Candidatus Segetimicrobium genomatis (assembly GCA_005882275.1). Lineage (GTDB taxonomy): Bacteria > Sysuimicrobiota > Sysuimicrobiia > Sysuimicrobiales > Segetimicrobiaceae > Segetimicrobium > Segetimicrobium genomatis. Next base: position 20,243 of record VBAK01000133.1, on the reverse strand, counting down.
ATCACGCCGCGCCGTCCAGCCGCAGCAGGCGGCGGGCGTTCCGGCGGGAGATCGCCTCCACGGCGGTGGACGAGAGACCCGTCCGCCGAAGCCGGCGCACCGGCGCGGGGTCGGCCATGTCGTACGGGTGATCGGTCCCCAGCAGCACCCGGCCCGGCCCCGCCGTCCGGATCAGCAGCGCCAGCGCCGCGTCGCCGTGCGTGATCGTGTCGAAGTACAGGCGCCGCAGGTACGATGAGGGACGCTCGGCGATGGCCTCGCGGCATTCGCGGCGCACCTCGTAGGCATGGTCCATCCTGGCCGCAATGAAGGGCAGGGACCCGCCGCCGTGCGCCAGGACGACCGCGAGGCGGGGGTGCCGGTCGAGCGTCCCCGACATGATCAGGCGCGCGGCCGCGAGGGCCGTCTCGCCCGGGTTGCCCACGGAGTTGCCCAGGTGCCACCGGTCCATCCGGTCCTCGCCGGCGTTATTCAATGGATGGGTGAACACCGGAAGGCGGAGGCGCGCGGCGGCGTCGTACAGCGGCGCGAACTCGACCGCGTCGAGGTACCGGCCGTTGACGTTCGTGCCGACATACACCCCGCGGCAGCCGGCGCGGGCGGCCCGCGCTACTTCCGCCACGGCGCCGTCCACGTCCTGGAGCGGCAGCGTGGCGAGCGCGACGAACCGATCCGGATGCGCCCGGCAGATCGCCTCCAGTTCCTCGTTGAAGGTCCGCGCCAGGTCCCGCCCGAGGGCGGGCGGCGCCCAGTAGAGCATCGGCGGCGAGAGGGACAGCGCCTGCAGGCCGATCCCCCAGCGGTCCATCGCCTGGAGGCGCGCGGGCACGTCGTAGAACACCGGGCCGATCTTGGCGACCTGGTGCGGGCTGCTCCACACGAGGCGCTCGCCCCCCCGCTCTTCCACCCGCGCCCCGTGGGCCGCGCCCTCGCGCATGAGCGCGCGGAGGAACCGGTCGGGAAAGAAGTGGCTGTGGACGTCGACGACCGGACGCCCCGGCGGGCGTCTCACTTCAGCAGATCCTCCGCGTGCTCGCAGAGCGTGAAGATCTCGTGGCCCCGGTCGGTGACGACCAGGTTCTCCTCCAGCCGCACCGTCTGCTCCAGTCCCGGGTGGCCGGCGAACGTCTCGATGGCGAAATACATGTTCGGCTTCAGTTCGGCCGGGTATTTCAGCGAGTAGGCCCGGGAGATCCACATGCCCTCGTACAGGCTGAGCCCGATGCTGTGGGCAAACTGCTGCAGCGAGACGCTCCCGTACTTGTCGTCGTCGTACTCGGGGAAGTGCCTGGCCACGTCGGCCGTGGTGGCCCCCGCCCGGACGGCCGAGATCGCGGCGTAGAGTGAGTCGTAGCATTCCTTGTAGAGGTCCTTTTCCTTTTGCGTCGGCTTCTGCGCCACCTTCCAGCAGCGGACGAAATCGATGAAGTAGCCGCCGGGCCCGATCGCGTTGATATCGATGATCATCAGGTCGCCCTGCCGGATGACCTTGTCGGTGTGCCAGCGGCGGTAGGGGCTGGTGTTGCCCCCGGAGGCGACGATGATGTCGTAGACGAAGTCGAAGCCGCTGCGGTAGAGGTACTCGTTGACCTTGGCGCAGATCTCGGCCTCGCGCACCCCCGGCTTGGCCCACTCGTGCTTGGCCATCCACATCGCGGCGTCCCCGTGGGCGGCGGCGATCTTATGGCACTCCAGCTCGTCCAGGGTCTTCACGACGCGGGCCTGGGACATGGCCGGCCAGCCGTTGACGATGTTGAGCCCCTCCTTCACGAGCGCCTGGTAGGCGACCATGTCCATCACGTCGATCCCGATCTTCTCCTTGGCGACCCCCGCCTCGCGCAGCACGTCGGCGACGGAGCGCGCCATGCGCGCGGCCATCTCCGGCTCCGCGCCCTCCGACCACTTCCACGTGATCGCCGGCCGGACGGCCTGCCGGAGCCACGGCGCGTCGATCTCGGCGTTCACCATGTCGCTGCCCACGGTCTCGAAGAGCACGGGGTCGCCCCCGCGGGGGAGCACCGCGTAGCGGATGAAGATGTTGTTCTTCCAGTTGCCCTGCCAGACCGAGGTGACGTACCGGACGTTCTCGCCGACGAAGAGGATCAGCCCGCCCAGGTCGTGTTTCTCCATCATCTCCCGGGCCCGGCCCAGCCGCTCCCCCCGCATCCGGTCGAAGTCGACCCGGTCCTGCCAGTCGGTGCCGGAGGTGCTGAACACCCGCCGGGGCTGATACTCGTGCCGGCCGGCGAGAAACGAATGCCCCCGCCGGTCGCCGTCGCCTGGATCCTGCGCCGTTCTCTTGCCCGTGCCTCGAACCTGTGCCATACCGTCCTCCCCCCCGTCAGGCCAGCAGCGCGTCGGCGTAGGGACTCCGCGAGAGACACCGCGCGCCGCCGTCCGTGATCACCACCATATCCTCCAAGCGCACCCCGCCGCCCCCCCGAATCCCGGGGACCCAGATCAGCGGCTCGAGCGCGAACACCATCCCGGATTCGAGGGTGACCGCGGCCGCGCCCGGGAACGACTCCCCGATGTAGGGCGGTTCGTTCGATCCGCAGCCGATCCCGTGCCCGATGAACAGGCTGAGGAAGTGCCGCTCGAGCCCGTGCGCCCGCGCCCGCGCATGAATGGCGCTGGCCACCTCCACGTTCGTGGCGCCCGGCCGCATCGCGTCGATCCCGGCGTGGAGAGCCTCCCACACCGCCCGGTAGATCCGGCGCTGCTCCGCCGACGGCGCCCCGCACACGACCGTCCGGCCGATGTCGCCGAAGTACCCATTCGACATCGCGCCGATATCCACGAAGACCAGATCGCCGTTGCGGATCAGTTTGTCGGTCGCCAGGCGGGTCGGCGGGGCCATGCGTTCGCCGCTGGCGACGAAGGGCGTGGTCACGTGCGGGTACTCTCCGCCGAGCCGCAGGAGCGTCCGCAGCGCCTCGCCCGCCACCTCGCACTCCCGCGCTCCCGGCCGGACGTGGTCCAGGGCGGTGGCCGTGACCGCCTCGGCCAGGGCCGTGGCCTCCTCGATCAGCGCGAGTTCCTCGGCGGCCTTGATGCGGCGCGCGGCCTGCATCGCCGCGTCGCCGTCGACCCAGCGCACCCCCTGGCAGGACTCCGCCAGGGCGTCGGCCAGCAGCTTGCCCGTCAGGTCGAGCCCGATCCTCGCCTGCCGGAGGCTGTGACGGCCCAGCACCCCGGGCACGATCTCCGAGGCGAAATGGCGCACCAGCCCGGCCTCTTCCAGGATCGGGATCGTGTGGAACTCCCGCACCCACGGCATGGTGGCCTCGGCCCGATCCCGGTCGCCCCCCGACACGAACAGCACCGGCGCTCCATCACGGGCCAGCAGGGCCCCGTTCAGCACCCCCGACTTCCCGGCGATCACCTGGGGCCGGAGGCTCGTCAAGTAGCGGACGTTCTCTTCCTTCCAGACCAGCACGGCATCGAGATCCGCCTCGGCCATCGCGCGCTGCGCCCGGGCGAGGCGGGCCGCGCGGAGGGCGCCCATGTCCACCCGCGCTTCGTAGTCCACGGCCCCGGACCCCCGCGCCCATCCGTCGGGCCCCCGGTCACCGCCCGCCGGGCTCACCGGGCTCACTGCGCGTACACCTCCGGATTGAACACATTCGGCGGGCGCTCCCCCCGGGCAAAGGCCAGGATGTTCTCCACGACGGTGCCGGCGATCGTCTCGCGCGTCTCCAGCTCCGCGCTGCCGATGTGGGGCGTGAGCACCGCGTTCTGCAGGTCGACCAGGCCGGCGGCAACCCGGGGCTCGTGTTCGTAGACGTCCAGCCCCGCCCCGGCGATCCACCCCTCCCGAAGGGCGCGCACGAGCGCCGCTTCGTCGACGAGCGGGCCGCGCGCGGTGTTGATGAGGTAGGCCGTCGGCTTCATCCGCCGGAGTTGCTCCTCCCCGATGAGGTGGTGGGTCTCGACGCTCTGCGGCGCGTGCAGGGACACGACATCGGACTCCGCGAGCAGGCGGTCCAGCGGCGCGTACTCGACCCCCTGCGCGCGCTCCTCATCGGGGGGAAGCCGCCGGCGCTTCGTGTACAGCACACGCATGCCAAAGCCCCGCGCCCGGCGGGCCACGGCCGCGCCGATGGCGCCCAGCCCGACGATGCCCAGCGCCTTCCCATGGACGGCCCCGCCCACCAGGTACGCCGACTGTCCGCCGGGGAACACGCCGGACCGCAGCAGCCGGTCCGCCTCCACCACCCGCCGGGCGACGGCCAGGAGCAGCGCGAAGGCCACGTCGGCGGTGGCCTCGGTGACCAGCGGCGGGATGACGGTCACCGGGATGCCGCGATCCGTGGCGGTCGCGACATCGACGTTGGCCGGATTGATCGCCATCGACGCGACGAGGCCGAGCCGGGGGTTGGCTTCGAGCACGCCGGCATCCACCCGATCGTGGAGCAGGCAGAACAGCACGTCGGCCCGGCGGACGCCGGCCACCAACTCTTCCCGGCTGACCATGTGCAGGGGATCGGCGTTCATCTCCACCTCGGCGGCCGCCCGCAGGCGGGCCAGGGCCTGCGGGGCGATCGGCTGGGTGAGGTAGACACGGAGCCGGGCCATCCGCGCTCCCCGCTCAGGACGTCCAGCCGCCGGTTAACATGCGTGCGCTGTTCGTAGGGGTGACAAGCGATTCCTCCCTCGGACCGGGCGCCTGCGCCCGGCGGCCGGTTTGCTACAATGGAGCCGCGCGACCCTGATCGGGGGGGACACCGTGTTGAAGGTCGTCATCACCGACTCCGTGTTTCCATCCCTGGACATCGAGCGCCAGGCGCTCGGCGCGATCGGCGCGCAGGTGGTACCGCTGCGGTCCTCCGCCGAGGCCGACCTGCTGGACGGCGTCGCCGATGCCGATGGGCTCCTGGTCTGCTATGCGCCGATCACCCGCCGGGTGATCGACGCGATGGACCGGTGCCGGATCGTTGCGCGGTACGGCATCGGCGTCGACAACGTCGACCTCGAGGCGGCGGCGGCCAAAGGCATCATCGTGACGAACGTCCCCGACTACTGCATCGACGAGGTCAGCGACCATGCGCTGGCGCTCCTCCTGGCGTGCGCGCGCAAGGTCCCGCTGCTCTCCGCCCGCGTTCGCGCCGGGCGGTGGGAGGCGAAGGACGCCGCCCCCATGCACCGGCTGCGCGGGCAGACCCTCGGACTCGTGGGGTTCGGGAAGATCCCCCGGCGCCTGGCCGAGAAGGCGCGCGCGCTGGGGATGCGGATCATCGCCTTCGATCCGTACATCGGCGCGGAGGCGATGGCGACGCAGGGAGCCGGAAAAGTCACCCTCGAGGCGCTGCTCGCGGACTCCGACTTCATCTCGGTGCACGCGCCGCTGGTCCCCGAGACGCGGGGATTGATCGGCGAAGCCCAGCTGCGGGCGATGAAGCCGACCGCCTATCTGATCAACACCGCCCGGGGGCCGCTGGTCGCGACCTCGGCCCTCGTCCGGGCCCTCGAGGAAGGGTGGATCGCCGGGGCGGCCCTGGACGTCCTGGAGACGGAGCCGCCGGCCCGCGACCATCCGCTGGCGCGGCTCGAGAATGTGATCCTCACCCCCCATGTCGCGTTTTTCTCCGAGGAAGCGGTCGTGGAGCTGCAGCAAAAGGCCGCGGACGAGGTCGTCCGGGCGCTCTCGGGGCAGCCCCCTCGTTCGCCCGTGAACCTCCCTCGGCCCGCGCCCCGGTAGGCCGGGGCACCCCGGCATGCCGTCGGGCGCCGCATCCCTCGCCTTCCCTGAGATCCCGGGGATCGTCCGGATCCATCACGTGGGCATCGTGGTGCGGGATGCGGAGGCGGCGGCGGAGACGTACCGCCGCGCGCTCGGGGTGGAACCGATGGCCTTCGAGGACTACCGGGGCACGGCCAAGGTCGCGTTCCTGCGCGCCGGCGACACCCTGTTGGAACTGATCGAGCCGTTGACCGACGACGGACCCTGGGCCGCCGCGCTGCGGGAACGCGGAGAAGGCGCCCACCATTTCGCGCTGGAGGTGGTCGATCTGCGCGCGGCGGTGACGGCCCTGGGGGCTGCCGGCCTCGGCTTCCTCGACCCCAGGCCCTCGCGGGGAACCGGGAATACCCTCAGCGTCTTCCTCGACCCGTCCGGCACCGGGGGCACGCTGATCGAACTGGTGCAGCAGATCCAAGTCCAAGCGACATCCTGACCGGCGTCATCGCCGGTGTGCCCGAGCATCCAGGCTCAGCGGCCCGGCGCCGAAGTGCGCGATCAGCAGGGCGCCGCCGACCCTCGACACATTCGCCATGAAAAACCCAAACTGCATCTGCGCCATCATCGGGTCCCGGATGGCCCAGAAATTGTGCATCCAGTATGTCACGGGGACGAGAAACAGCATCAGCAGGCAGGCGCCGGCCCTGGCCCGGTACCCCAGAACGACGCTCAGCCCGCCGGCCAGCGAAATCACCCCGGCCAGCGGGACCAGCACCCCGGGCAGCGGCACGCCCTGCTGGGCGGCGAACGCAACGCCCTGAGGGGTAAAGTCGCCCGGCGCGAACACCACGAAGACCCCGGCGAACGCGGCGCGCCCCAGCGGGACCAGATACCGCGTCCACGCGCCGGAGCCGCCGAGGTCGCCGGCCGCGCCCCGCGCCTCCCGAGCGGCAATGCTGGTATTCATGGCCTCCTCCCTACTTGCGAATCGTATGCCTGCTGCAGCGCGCGGATGTCGATCTTCTTCATCTTGAGCATGGCTTCCATGACTCTTTTTGATTTCACGGGATCCGGGTCGCTCAGCATCTCGCCCAGGACGGTGGGATTGATCTGCCACGAGAGACCGTACCTGTCTCTCAGCCAGCCGCACGGCCCTTCCGCTCCCCCCTTCGAGAGCTGTTCCCAAAACCTGTCGACTTCCGCCTGGGTCGCGCACTCCACGGAAAACGAGATCGCCTCGGTGAATTTGAACTGGGGGCCGCCGTTCAACGCGATGAAGCGCTGTCCATCGAGCTCAAAGACGACGGTCATCACGCTCCCCTTGGGTCCCGGCCCTGCGTCTCCATAACGGTTCACGCTCACGATCCGTGAATTCCCAAAAATGGACACATAGAACTTCGCCGCATCTTCGGCCTGGGTATCGAACCACAGGAATGGGGTGATCGTGTGCATCGGGGTTCCCTCCTCAGCCGCCCGCCATGGCGCCGATGATCAGGAAGGGCTCGGTCCCGCCCGCGACCGCTTCCGGCAGCGGGACGTCCGGCAGCTCGTGCGACAGATCCTGCCCGCAGGCAAAGAACCTCACGAACGCCCGGCGCTGCTGGGTGACGTGGTCGCGGATCGTCCCGCGCAGCGCCGGGTAGCGCGCCTCGAGCGCGTCGAGGACCGCCCGCTGCGTCACCCGGCCGGCGACGTCGAGCCGCACCTCGCCGTCGACCTGCGCCAGCCTGCGGAGGTGCTGCGGCAGCACGACCCGGATCATTCCAGCGTCTGCACTTCGACGGACAGCACGGCCGGCAGGTCTCGAACGATGGGCGCCCAGCTGTCCCCGGCGTCGGCGGAGGCGTACACCTGCCCGCCGGTGGTGCCGAAGTACACGCCGCAGGCATCGAGCGAGTCGACGGCCATCGCCTCGCGCAGCACGTTGACGTAGCAGTCCCGCTGCGGCAGACCCTTCGTCAGCGCCTCCCACTCGTTCCCGCCGGTCCGGCTGCGATAAACGCGCAGCTTCCCGTCGGGGGGGAAATGCTCCGAGTCGCTCTTGATCGGCACCACGAAGATCGTGTCCCGTTCGTGCGCGTGCACGTCGATCGGGAACCCGAAATCCGTCGGCAGGTTGCCGCTGACCTCGTGCCAGGAGTCGCCCGCGTCGTCGCTGCGCATGACGTCCCAATGCTTCTGCATGAACAGCACGCCGGGACGCGACGGATGCATCGCGATGCGGTGCACGCAGTGGCCGACCTCGGCCTTCGGATCGGGGAGCATCTCAGACCGCAGGCCGCGGTTCACCGGCCGCCACGTCTTGCCCGCGTCGTCGGTCCGGAACGCGCCCGCGGCCGAGATGGCGATGAAGAGCCGCCCGGGATGGCTCGGATCCTGGACGATCGTGTGCAGACACATCCCGCCGGCGCCCGGCTGCCATCGGGGGCCCGAGCCGTGGCCGCGCAGGCCCGGGAGTTCCTGCCAGGTCTGGCCGCCGTCGGTCGTGCGGAACAAGGCGGCGTCTTCCACGCCCGCGTAGACGGTATCCGGATCGGTCAGCGACGGCTCGAGATGCCAGACCCGCTTGAACTCCCAGGGATGCTGGGTGCCGTCGTACCACTGGTGGGTGCCCGGAACACCGTCGTACACGAACTGGTTCCCCACCGGCGCCCACGTCTTGCCGCCGTCGTTGGAGCGCTGGATCACCTGCCCGAACCAGCCGCTGGTCTGCGACGCATAGAGCCGGTCCGGATCAGCGGGAGACCCCTTGACGTGATAGATCTCCCATCCCGCAAAGTGGGGGCCGCTGATGTCCCACCGCTGTCGCCTGGCGTCCGACGTCGCGACGAACGCGCCCTTGCGTGTCCCGAGCAGCACCCGAACTCCGCTCATCGCTCACTCCTTCCTGGGTTCCGCGCCCGGCGCACACGATCACGATCGCGCCCCGGCGCGGCCGCGCGTGCTGACTTACTGGCTGGGCAGGCCGGGGATCTCCATGATCGGCCGAATTTCGACCGTCCCCAGGGAGGCGCCGGGAAGCCGGCCCGCGATGTCGATCGCCTCGTCCAGATCCCCGACGTCGACGATGAAGTAGCCGCCGAGCTGCTCGCGCGTCTCCGCGAACGGACCGTCGGTCACGACCCGTTTGCCGTCGCGCACCCGGACGCTGGTCGCCGTCGACACAGGGTGCAGCGGGGCGGCGGCGAGATATCGCCCCGTCGCCCTGATCTGATGCGCAATCTGCGCCGACTCCCGGTAGCACTGCTCCTTCTCCGCCTCATCCGAGGCCCGCTCGTCACCGTACACCAGCAGCATGTATTTCATCCGGCCTCCTCCACCTCGTTGTCCTGATCGGCGTCACATCCGGCGGTCGGGCGCGACACGTGCGGAAATCCGGGCATCACGCGGGAAAAACCCTCCCCAGAGTAGCACACCGGCGGTCCCGCAGTCTTCTCAACAAGGAGATCCCCATCCCCGCCCCGCCGCAATCGTTTCGGCCCCCGCGCTTCACACCATAGTCGAACGGCCGGACTCGAAATCGACAGGCCCGGCCACCCTGAATGGTTCAAGAGGCAGCCTGGCCGCCGTCGATTCGTCGCCCGTTCGGACGACCATATCATGCGCGGCGCGCGTCCATCGGGCGAGGAGGAGTGATGCGATACGTGTGCTTGATCTACAATGAGACCACGGGGCCGGACACGGTGTCCGGCGGGGGTCGGGAGGCCGCGGCGGCCGAGGCCCTGATCTACGGCGAGGACCTGAGACGGCGGGGATACCTCATTGCCGCCGAGGCCCTCCAGAGCGCGCGGGCCGCCGTGACCGTGCGGCTCAGGAACGGCAGGGCCTCGACCACCGAGGGCCCCGCCGCCGAGACCGGGGAGCAATTGAACGGGTTCGTGCTCATCGAGGCGCGGGACCTGAACGAGGCCATTCAGGTGGCGTCGAAGATGCCGGAGGCGAGAGTGGGAAGCATCGAAGTGCGGCCGATCAGGGAATCCCATCGGGCCGACCGGTGGTTGCGCGGCGGATGAGCGGGGACAGCGCCGAATCGGCGCGCGGGGCGGTCGACGCCGTCTACCGCTCCGAGTCGCGCCGCGTCCTCGCCACCTTGATCCGCCTGCTCGGCGACTTCGATCTCGCCGAGGAGGCGCTCCACGACGCGTTTACGGCCGCGGTGGAGCAGTGGCCGCGGGACGGCGTGCCCGGCAACCCCCGGGCCTGGCTCGTCTCGACCGGCCGTTTCAAAGCCATCGACGCCCTGCGCCGGCGGGCCCGGTTCGACACGTCGCTGGCGAGACTCGCCGAAGACCTGGACGCCGGGGCCGGTGACGCCGCCGGGGCGGCCGGCGAGGATCTCGAGGACGACCGGCTGCGGCTGATCTTCACCTGCTGCCACCCGGCGCTGCCGCCGGAAGCCCAGGTGGCGCTGACCCTGCGCGAGGTGTGCGGGCTCACGACCGAGGAAATCGCCCGCGCCTTCCTCACCACCGCGCCCACGGTGGCCCAGCGCATCGTCCGCGCCAAACGGAAGATCCGCGACGCGCGCATTCCCTATCGGATCCCGTCGCGCGAGGATCTGCCCGGCCGGCTGGACAGCGTGCTGCGCGTCCTCTACCTGGTGTTCACCGAAGGCTACGCCGCATCGTCGGGCCCGGCGCTGACGCGTGCCGATCTCTCGGGCGAGGCGATCCGGTTGGGGCGGCTGCTCATGGCGCTGCTGCCGGAGCCCGAGGTGGCGGGACTCCTCGCGCTGATGCTGCTCCATGAATCGCGCCGCGCGGCCCGTACCTCGCCGGCGGGTGAGCTCGTGCTGCTCGCCGACCAGGAGCGCTCGCTCTGGAACCGCGACCAGATCGCCGAGGGACTGGCGCTGGTGGAACGGGCGCTGTCGTCACGGAGGGTTGGCCCCTACACGCTCCAGGCGGCGATCGCGGCGGTGCACGCCGAAGCGCCCCGCGCCGCCGCGACCAACTGGGACCGCATCGTCGGATTCTACGAAGTGCTGGCCAGGGTGGACCCCTCGCCCGTGGTCGACCTGAACCTCGCCGTGGCGATCGCGATGCGCGACGGCCCCGCGGCGGGGCTGTCTCTCATCGACGCGCTGCTGGCGCGCGGGGACCTCAGGACCTACCCCCTGGCGCACGCGGCGAGGGCGGACCTCTGCCGGCGGCTGGGGAGAACCGCGGAAGCCCGCGCCTCGTATGAACGCGCCCTTGTCCTGACGCGGCAGGAGACGGAGCGGCGGTTTCTGCAAAAGCGCCTGGCCGAATTACAGAGTTGAGCCCGGCCCGGCAACGCTACCGCCGGCCCGGCTGCCGCCCGCGCCCTCTGCGGGGCGCCCTGGACCGGTCGCCGTCCTCGGCGGCGAGGGCGATCTCCCCGCGGAGCGCATCCACGAACTGCCTGGCCGTCCGGCAGGATTGGCCGTTGTGCCACTGCGACCAGAGCCGCGCCCGCCGCCGCACCTCTTCGGCCGGCAGCCGGATGCCGTAGCGGGCGGCGAGTTTCTCGGCGATATCGAGATACCGGTCCTGATCGGGGAGCAGGAACGGGACGTGGAGCCCGAACCGGTCGGCCAGCGACAGCTTCTCCTGCACGGTCTCATCGATATGCACATCGTCATCGCCGTCCGCCGCCGGGCCGCGCCGGTCGCTGAAGCGCTCGCGCACGAGATGCCGGCGGTTGCTGGTCGCGTAGAGAACCACGTTGTCCGGACGGGGTTCCAGGCTCCCCTCCAGCGCCGCCTTCAGCGCCTTGTACTGTGTTTCGTGCTCCTCGAACGACAGGTCGTCGACGAAGAGAATGAACCGCTCGCGCCGACCGGCGAGCGGGGCGATGATCTTGGCGTACGCGCCCAGGTGCTCCTTGGAGACCTCGATCAGGCGGAGCCCCTCGGTGTGAAACTCGGAGAGCAGGGCCTTCACCGTCGAGGACTTCCCCGTCCCCCGGTCGCCGTACAGCAGCACGTTGTTGGCGGGCATTCCCGAGACGAACTGACGGGTGTTGTCCAGCACCGGCCGGCGCTCCAGGTCGTAGCCCACGAGATCGCTCAGCCGGATGGGATCCGGGTTCGGCACGCCCTCCAGGTAGCCTTCGCCGTCCCCCCGGTGGACCCACCGGAACGCGTGGTAGCGGCCGAAGATCCCGACCCCATTGGCGGCAAAGTAAGCGGCGAGGTCCCCCACGAGCGAGCCCCAGTCGCGGGTTCCGGCAAAACGCTCCATCATCAGGCGCTGCGCCGACCGCTCGCCGGATGTCTCCATGGGCCTGAACCCCTCCCAGGCGACCGGGTCCGTTCCGGTGACGCGGCCCACGTCGCGAGCGAGCGGGGCGCCACCGATGCGGGCGCATCGCTGGAGCGCCGAGAGGTCCGCCCGGGTCTGCGCCAGGAGCGCCGGGCCGATCGCGGACACCGGGACGCGCTCCGCCTTGCGGCTGAAGGGGTTCTCGTCGTCGAGCAGGCGCCGCAGCAGGTGGTGCTGCCAGGCATCGCCGGCGGGCGGCTCGCTGGCGAGTTCGATCTCTAAGGCGAGGACGGCGAACAGCCGCCCGTACGACGCGGCCAGACGGGAGGGGTCGGGCGAGGGCGCGGCGAGCCCCTCGATCAGATCCAGCCAGAGGCGCCCCGCGTCATCGTCGAGCACGCCGCGCAGCACGCCCAGCGACGCCGCCGCGGCGCGCGCCTCATCGTACACACTGCGCGGTCCCGTCACGCCCGCAGCGCCTCCGGCGGGTGGGCCGGCTCGAAGGTGGGCAGGGTGGGGCGGACGAGATCCACGTATTTCATCCCGGCGCCGGTGTTGAACAGGACCACCCGCTCATCGGCGGCGACGAGCCGGTCGCGCACCAGCGCCTTGAGCGCGCCGTAGGTCGCCGCTCCCTCGGGACAGGCGAACAACCCCTCGGCGCCGGCCAGCTCGCGCATGTCGGCCAGGATCTCGTCATCCGTCACCGCGTAGGAGGTGCCCCCGCTCTCCCGGACCGCCTGGAGGATCAGGTAGTCTCCGATCGCCTCGGGAACGCGCAGGCCCGCGGCGACGGTCCGCGCGTCCTGCCACGGCTCGGCGTGCTCGCGGCCCTCACGGTGCGCGCGGACCATCGGGGCGCATCCCGCCGCCTGCACGATGACCATGCGGGGACGGTGCGATCCGATCCACCCCAGCGCCTCGAGCTCCTCGAAGGCCTTCCACATCCCGACGATGCCCGTCCCGCCGCCCGTCGGGTAGATGATCACGTCCGGCAGGCTCCACCCGAACTGCTCGGCCAGCTCGTACCCCATCGTCTTCTTGCCCTCGACGCGGTAGGGCTCCTTGAGGGTCGACATGTCAAACCAGCCCTGCTCGCGCCCCCGCGCTCGAAGGCTCCGGCCGGCGTCGTTGATCAATCCGCGGATGAGAAAGGTGTGCGCGCCGCAGATATCGCACTCGACCTGGTTCACGTGCGGGACGTCGGCCGGCATGACCAGGTAGAGCTCGATTCCCGCGCGGGCGCAGTAGGCCGCGGCCGCCGATCCCGCGTTGCCGGCCGACGGCATGGACGCCGCGCGGACCCCCAGTTCTTTGGCTTTGCTCACCGCCGCCGACAGCCCGCGCGCCTTGAAGGAGCCGGTGGGGTTGAGCCCCTCCTCTTTCACGTGCACCCGGCGCAGCCCCAGCCGCCGGCCAACCTCCTTGAGCGGCAGCAGCGGGGTCATGCCCTCTCCGAGCGTCACGATGTTCGCGGGATCGTTGATGGGCATGACTTCCCGGTACCGCCACATCGTCGGCTCGCGGCGCGCGAACTCGTCCCGCGATACCTCCGCGCGGACGCGCTCCAGATCGTAGCGAGGAAAGAGCACCTTGCCGCATCGGGGGCAAAGGTTGTGCAGGGCATCGGGCGAGTGCTGAGCGTGGCAGTGGGTGCATTCGAGGTGGCGCAGATACCCCATCGGACCGGACCCCCCCTAAACGAAAAAGCCCGCGCCGCAGGCGCGGACCTTCAACTGCCGGGTATTATACCATACCGCGCCGTGATTGGGAATACGCAGATTCTTTCTACTCTTTCCGAAGATCATTTCGATCCGTTGGCCCAGGAAGCCCTGCTGGACTGTTTTTTGGCGGCTGCTGCGCCTGGGAACCCTGGCAGTGGAATAAGAAGAAATGGGATGTGTGGGGCCGCCGGCAGGGCCGACCGCGGGCACCGCCGGCTGAGGAGAAGAGCATCCCTGCCCCGGCATGGGAACGCCCGTGAGGGGGCCGGCAAACGCCTGGAGATCGCCGGGGAAGCCTAAGCCTGCGTCCGGGCGATGAACTGCAGCCAGAACCGGGGGACGCCGCCCTGGATTCCGGCGTCGCGCATCGCGACGCGCACGGCCTGAGCCAGGGCGTCGGCGCCGATCTCCAGCGGCACCCGAGGGAGGGCCCCGCGGACAAAGAGGGAAAACTGCCCGATGTCCTCGAGGCTCTCCGGAGAGAGCGTCACCTCATGGAGGCGCCACGTCGGCTCGACGAACCCCGCCGCGCTGACCAGCGCGCCGTACTCTTCGGGGGTGACCCACTCCAGCGACTCGGACTTCTCGGCCCGGAGGACTGAGACTCCACGTTCGCGGAGGTACTGGGCCGCCCTGAGGATCCAGTAGCGGTAGAACCGCTCGGTGCCGGGGGGATAACAGCCCTTGAAGAACGTCGTGTTGAACGCCAGCGTGCCGCCGGAGCGCAGGACCTTGCGGATCTCGCTCAGGACCTGGAGCTTGTCCTTGATGAGGTGGATCGCATTGCAGAACACCACGACGTCGACCTGCGGGACCAGGCGGCTGAGATTTTCCGCGCTTCCCTGGATGAACTCCACGAGCCCGGAGGCGACCCGCCGTCGGGCGCGGTCGAGCTCGGACAGCGAAGGATCGACCGCGTAGATCAGCCCCCGGCCGCGGTCCATCAACCTCTGAAGGAGGAGCTCGGTGACCGCGCCCGGCCCGCAGGCCAGATCCACGAACCGGTGCCCCAGCGAGGCGACGCGCTCCACCAGCCAGCGGTTCACCTCTCCGAAGAACGGATGGCTCGCAAATCGAGAAAACCCGTACCGCTCGTTATCCTCGGCGGAGGTCGCGGCCTCCGGTGGAACTTGACTGTCAGCGATGCGATCCTTCATGACGTCACCTCTGAGCCGGCGCCCATCGAGGATATTACCCGAAGCATGACAACATCCAGACAGGCCCCGTTATGTGGCAGGCGCCCTACTCGCCCGTCGCGGCCGCTCGGGTCTCCCGCATGGCAATGGCAACGTAAATCGGATTTCGCAGGTACCGTCCGACCATGGTTCTCACCGGATCGCCGACCGCGGAAGCAAACAGCGCAGTCTGCCGCGTCGACGGCGTCCGCACCAGGATCTGCTCCACGTCCGAGCGAAAGCCCATCTCCAGCATCCGATCCGCGGCATCGAGCACCAGGAGCGACACGCTGCGCAGGGTCAGCGTCCCCTTCCCCAGATGATCGAGGACGCGGCCGGGAGTGCCGATCACGATGTGCGGCTTCTCGCGGAGATGGGCGACCTGCCGGGCGCCCGGCTCGCCCTCGAAGATCGCCACGATCCTGAGGCGGGTGTACGTGCCGAGCGCGCCGAGGTCGGCGGCCACCGCCCGGGCCAGGTCGCGGTTCGGAACGAGGACGAGACCCTGGACCGCTTTGCTGCGCGGGTCCAGACGCTGAAGCATCGGGATGCCGAACGCGGCGGTCCGGGCGGAACCGGTTTCGGCGCGGGCGACCAGGTCGCGTCCGGTTTTCAGGGCGGGAATGACCTGGGCTTGGATCGTCGTCGGGGCGGTCCACCCCAGGTCGCGGATCGCCCGCTGGATCCGGGTATCCACCAGGCCGTCGTATCCTGTCCCGCGCGACTGTCCCGCCATCAAACCCACCCACCGAGGTTGTTCGCGCCATGAACCCGCACGGACCCGCGTGGGAGGTCGTGGGGACACGCACAACGGGAGAGCCCGGGCCCTCCCGCCGTCAACGGACGCGATTTTGAGTTGGCCGGCATCTGTGACCCCCTTATTGTATTATAGAGGGACGCGGCGGTCAATCGCGGAGGGATCGATGCTCGGACGGCAGCGCGCGGCTCAGCAACGCGGCTCCCGGCGCCGGAATCCGGCGGCCCCGGCCGAGGGGGCGGAGGCGGCGGCTCCCCCGGCCCCCGATCTGCGGCTGGAAATCCAGGATCCGGAGGCGGTCCGGCCCGGCCTCCTCGAGACGTTCCCCTACGAGTATCCGGGGTCGCCCGCGACGGTGGAAATCTCCACCGATGAGTTCACGGCGGTCTGCCCCTGGTCGGGGCTGCCGGACTTCGGAACCGTCACCATCCGCTACCTGCCCCGGGAGCGCGTGCTCGAACTGCGCTCGTTCAAATACTACCTCCTCTCGTACCGGAGCGTGGGGATCTACCAGGAGCACGCGGCGAACAGAATCCTCCAGGACCTCGTGCGCGCCTGCGCGCCGGAGTGGATGGAGCTGGACCTCGATTACCGCGTGCGGGGCGGGATCCGGACCGTCGTTCGCGTCCGGTGGGCCCGGCCCGCGGCGTGAGGGGACGCGCCGCCCGAATCGCGCAGATCGGCGCCGTGGCCGGCGCGTACGCGGCGCTCACGCTCCTGCTGGCCCCGGCCGCGTACGGTCCCCTGCAGCTGCGCTTCGCCGAAATCCTCAAACCCCTCGTCATCTGGGAACCCCACCTGATCCCGGCCTTCGTGATCGGAAATTTCCTCAGCAACCTCACGAGCCCGTTCGCCGGAGCGTGGGAACTCCTCTGGATGCCGTTCGCCAACCTGGTCGGCGCCTGGGCCTGCTGGCGCCTCGGGCGGGTCAACGCCTACCTCGGCGCGGCGGCCTACGCGCTGATCATCGGGACGGCCGTCACCACCATGCTGTCCGCGGTGCTGCCGGCCCCCTTTCGGGTCCTCGTCGCGCCGCTCGTGGGGAGCGAGTTGCTGCTGCTCCTCGTGGGGGTGCCGGTGATGCGGCCGGTCCACCTCGCGCTCCAGCGGTTGCTCGGCGGGGTCCCGGGGACGACCGACGCGCGCTAGCCGGACGCGCGTTCTCTAGAGGTGTTCGGGCGGGTCGGGAGGGCGCCGGGTGTGCCACGGCGTCGCCTGCTCGTAGGCGTGTGCAACGGCCAGGAGCGTCGACTCATCCATGGCCCGGCCGATGAACTGGAGGCCCACCGGCAGCCCGTCCGCTCCAAATCCGCACGGCACCGAGATCGCCGGAAGCCCCACGAAGTTGATGAGCCGGACGAGCCGGGTCATGGCGCCGCGCACCTCGATCTCGCGGCCGGCGAGCGCCACCGTCTTCTGACCGATCGCCGGCGCTGCGACGGGCGTGGTGGGCGCCACGAGGACCGCGTAGGGCCGCAGGAACTCGTCGATCTCTTTGAGCATCATCGCCCGGACCTTCTGTGCGCGGAGGTACTGGGTGGCCGTGAGGAACAGGCCCTGGCGCAGCAAATCGAGCGTGTCGGGACCGTAGTCGCCGGGCCGCTCCCGCACCCATCCCTCGTGGACGCTCGACGCCTCGGCCAGGATCACCGCCTGCGCCGCGGCCCGGGCCTCCGCCGGGCGGGGAAACCGGACCTCTTCCAACCGGAGCCCGAGGGCGGAGAGGGTCTCGAGGGCCGCCCGAAACTGCGACCGGACATCGTCGGCCATCTCCTGGTGGTATTCGTCGGCGAGCACGCCCACGCGGGCGCGCGCGACAGACGTCCGGAGCCCGGCGCGAAAATCGGGGACGGACTGCCCGAGCGTCGACGGATCCCTCGGATCCGGGCCGGCGATCGCCTGGAGGACCAGCGCGGCGTCCTCAACGGTGCGGGTCAGCGGGCCGACGTGATCGAGGGTCCATGAGAGCGGAAATACCCCATGGCGGCTCACCCGCCCATACGTCGGCTTGAGCCCCACCACTCCGCACAGCGCCGCCGGGATGCGGACGCTTCCGCCGGTGTCCGTCCCCAGAGACACCGGCCCCAGCCCCGCGGCGACCGCGGCCCCCGACCCTCCGCTCGATCCCCCCGGGATCCGGTCCACCCCCCACGGATTTCGGGTCGGGCCGAAGTGGGGGTTGTTGGTCGTGATCCCGAAGGCAAACTCGTGCAGGGCGTTCTTTCCCAGGAGCACCGCGCCCGCGTCCCGAAGCCGCTCGGCGGCCGCGGCGTCGGCGGATGCCACGCGGTCGGCCAGGATCCGCGATCCACAGGTACAGCGCACGCCCCGCGTGTCGATGAGATCCTTGAGCGACACCGGAATCCCGTGCAGCGGGCCCCTGTACTGCCCGCGGGAGATCTCGCGCTCGGCGTCCCGGGCCTCGGCCCGGGCGGCGTCCGCCGTCACGGTGATGAACGCGTTCAACCCCCGGCACCGCTCGACGCGGGCCAGCACCGTCTCGAGGAGCGTGACGGGGGAGAGCGCGCCCGTCCGGATCTCCCCCGAGAGTTCCGCCACGGACCTGAAGACGAGATCGGTCATCGCGAACGGCCGCGCCCCGGAGGATCGGGCTCGCCCCGCCGCCCTGGACGGCTCTGGGGGGTGGACTCCTCCCAGCGCCTGGGGGTGAACGCCGGCTCGAGCCCCGCGACCGGCAGGGCGCTCAGCCGCTCCAGGTCCGCGTACAGCGCGTTCAGGACCGGCAGCAGCCGCTCCAAGTCCGAGCGGGCGATGCGCAGCCCGGTCAGGGCCGCGATCCGCTCCAGATCCTCAACCGTTGCCATACGTGGCTTTTCTTGATCGTGGCCGCCGGCCCGGCTAGACGCGCGCCCTGGCCTGCCCTGTCTGAACGCGCTTCCAGGACAGCAGCACGGCGAGCGAGACAATCACGGCGACGATGATCTCGGGGATGCCGTGTGTGAGGCCGACGGTCCACGCCACTTTGGCCGGCAGGTAGTGGCGGGCCACCCCCAGCCCGAGCACGAGGATCGTGTTGGTGGCCGTGCCGACCACCGCCGCGAGCGTGATCGCCCACCACTCCCCCAGCGGACGGGCGGCCGTGTAGGCCCACGCGGCGAAGATGCCGATGAACACCCGCGGGACGATCGCCACGATCGGGTCCTTGAAGATGGGGAGCGTGGCCGTCATGAAGCTGAAGATTCCGAAGATCGTCCCGACCAGCGCGCCCACGAGGGGCCCTTCCAGGATCCCCCCGATGATGGCGGGCACATGCATGATGGTGGCCTGGATCCCCGTCGGCATGGGAATGAAGCCAATGCGGGTGGCTCCGAGGACGATGGCCACGGCCCCGAGGACGCCGGAGATCACGATCCCTCGCGTCGAGAGGCCTCCCTGCCGCACCTCCTGCATCGCTGCTCCCCCCTCGCGGCCCGCCCGTGCCGCGGCGCGAGCCGCTCGTGCCCCCAAACGCGGCCGCCGGCCGTACCCGCAGATTCCGTGCCGCGCCGCGCCCCCCCTGCCGCGGCGGCCGTTCCCCTCGGGCGGCCTGCCCGGACGGGCGGTGGGGAATCAAAATGCGAACGGCGCCCGGAGCAGCACGATGAGAAAGATCAGCGCCACCGCGGGGGCGAGCCAATCCCGGAGCGTGCCCTGGAGGACCGAATACCTGGTCCGTCCCCCGCCGCCCGTGTATGCCCTCGCCTCCATGGCCACGATGAGCTCTTCCGCCCGAGTCAGCGCAAAGGTGAACAGGGGCACGAGAATGGGCAGCAGCCGCCGGGCCGCCGCCACGAAGTTCCAGCGCCGGCCGCCGAGGCTTCCGCCGCGCGAAGCCTGCGCCCGGAGCAGCCGCTCGGCCTCGAGGGCGAGCGTGGGGACGAATCGAAGCGCGATCGTGGCCACGAGCGCCAGCTCATGCGCGGGAACCCGGAGGGGCCGCAGCGGCCGCAGCAGGCTCTCGACGCCGAGCGTCAGCTCCGTCGTGCGGGTCGACAGGGTGAAGACGCTGGTGACCATCAGCAGCTCGACGAACCGGGCGGCGGAGACCACGACCAGGCGCCCCACCGCCGCGGTCACGACGATCCAGCCCCACTGGAAGATGACCGGGCTGGCCGGATCGTAATTGCGGCCGTAAAACACGAGCTGCAGGACGGCCAGGATCACGAGGAACGGGACGGCGGGGACGAGGCCGCGCAGGGCGTACCCGAAGGGGATCCGTCCGAGCCGCACGACCAGCGCGCACGCCGCGAGCAGGCAGGCGTTGCCGAGGATCGTGGGCGCGAAGCTCACCGCGGCGGTCAGCAGCAGCGCCGCGATGATCTTGGGCCGGGGGTCCAGCCGGTGCAGGTACGACCCGGTCGGGAGATACTGGCCGATCGTGATGTTGCGGAGCAGCTCGAACTCGCTCACCGCGTCCGCTCCAGCAGCGCCGCGAGGGCGGTCTCAGCCTCCTCGAGGGTCAGCGCCTCCCGCACCGGATAGCCGCGGTCCCGCAGGCGCTGCACGACCTGCGCCGCCTCGGGCGGCGCGAGGCCGGCCGCGGCGAGGCGGGCGGCATCGCCGAAGACCTCGCGCGGAGATCCGGACGCCGCCACCGCGCCGTCGTGGAGCACGTAGACCCGATCGCTGAGCCGGACCACCTCCTCCATGTCGTGGGACACCAGCACCACCGTCATCCCC
>VBAK01000086.1 GCA_005882275.1 Candidatus Segetimicrobium genomatis | reverse complement strand
GCCGGGCTTCGGGGCGCCGGGCACGATGCAACCGGGCGACCCTGGCACCAACCCCAACTTGAACTGAGTCGCCGATACCTGACGCCTGCCACGAATCAGCGATTCGCATCGAACGAACGATAGCTACGCGGTCGCGCGCCAACACAACTAACACTGACATTCGCCCCGCACCTCGCGCGGGCGAGCGTCGATAGCAAATTTCGTCTGCGATGTCCACCTCTCTCTGGATGTCCGACGAGCTTGTTGTTTTCCCGCGGAGCCGCATGCGCCAGCGGCCTGCAGGTGCCGGAATTGTGTGCCGCTCAGTTCACGCCGACGCTTAGAATCAACGCAACTGACACTAACAGTCGCCCGCGCACCTCTCGCGCTGCGGGTGTGGATGGCAGATTTCCTCTCCGCTGTCCGCCTCATCGCAGGTGTCCGATCCGCCTGTTGTTTTCCGCCGGAGCCGGCGTACGTCGGCGGCCGCCCGGGCCGAGGAATTGCGTCCGCTCCGCTTAAGCCAACGTCTTCGCCTCGCTCCGCGAAACGCAGGAGCAAGTAGGGTCTTTCGGTAGACGCATACGGTGTTTTGGACGCCCGCGCGTAGGCATCGATAGGAGTGTCTTCCGCCCGCGGCGGTTCTATGTTTTCGGCCGCTTGCTTGACGGCCGCTTGCTTGAACCGCGCTTGCTTGAACCGCAGTACGTCAGGGAGATGTATGTGGTGCGTTGACAGGTCTCACACCCAGTGCCGACAGGCCACGTCGGGAGTTCGTATGCTCACCAGACACCTACTGTGCCGCGGTTTCGCGGCGCTGACCCTAGCGCTCATCACTTTGCCGGCCGCCGCGCAGACCTTCATGGTGCAGTGTCCGACCAGCACACTGCTGCACCCGAACGCGCCGACCAGCGCTGCGGGCGAGCCGGCCTACACCGGCCCGACCAACATCGCGGGTAACGCCCACGGCGTGGCGCTGACCTACCGCAGCAACGGCGGCGCCGTCAAGTGCCAGCAGATCTCGGGCGGCGACGGCTACATGACCGAGGGCGACGGCAACCAGACCTTCATGTTCTCGTTCGGCCCGCTGAGCGGACTGCAGAAGATCCGGAACGGCCAACCGGGGACCGACTTCCCCGATGAATTCCGGAAGCCGTACTGCGAGGGCGGGAGCTACCTGAACGGCCAGCCGAATCCATACAGCGGCGCGTCGTGTGGCCCGAACGGGGCGGTGGGTTTCGTGCCGCCGGTGGGGTTCCGTGCGGCCAACGTCAGCTCCGCCGTCGGAGTCTCGAACGGCACTACCTGCGTGGTCACCGCGACCGAGCCCTGTGGAGTGAACGGGTTCATCGTGAACGACGCTGGCGCCGGTTACGGCGCACCGCCCACGGTGACGATCACCGGAGGCGGCGGAACGGGCGCGACCGCGGCGGCCGTGATCGGCAATGGCTCGGTGATCGAGGTGGCGCCGACCAACCCGGGCCACGGCTACACCTCCGCGCCCACGGTGACGCTGACGGCGGTGGGGGCGGTCAGCTCGATCCCGCAGACGGATGCGGCTGCGATCATGAACACCGGCGTGATGAACGGCAACATTCCGGCGCCGCTGTTCGGATTCGACGAGGACGACGAGTTCTTCCTGACGCTGACCAATGTCGGGATGATCATGCGGCCGGACCTGTTCGAGACGCACACGGTCCACTTCCACGGCTACCCGAACGCCTCGTCCTACTACGACGGCGTGCCCGATGCCTCGCTCGCGATCAACATCGGCGCGAGCTTCACCTACTACTACCTGGCGCCGGACGCGGGCACCTACTTCTGGCACTGCCACATCACGCCCCCCGAGCACCTGCAGATGGGCATGGTCGGGCAGCTCTTCGTTCGGCCGCGGCAGAACCGGCTGCCTGCCGGGACGGACACCTACCTGGCGCTGACGGGCAGCGGAACCACGGGGACGATCGGCACGGCCGCAGGACCCGGCCAGCAGAGCGACCTGCGCACCGCGTGCTATTCGAGCGGTGAAAGCAACCTGCGCTTCGGCGCCACCGGCACCCCGACCGCCGACATCCTGTGCTCTACCCCGGCGCCGGCGGCCGACAGCGGCTTTACGCACGCGGCCGGCTACAAGTACGTCTACAACGACGGCGACGGCTCGACGCGGTACGACATCGACGTCCCGATCCAGATCCACGGCTTCGATCCGAACTTCCACTTCGTCGGCATGACCTTCAACCCGGAAGGCTTCTCCGACATGAAGGACAAGTACTTCCTGCTGAATGGACGCAGCTATCCCGACACCATTACCACGGGTGCGATCACTACCATGGCCTCCGACGGACTGCAGCGCCCGTCGCAGCCGCTGCCGTCGCTGATCACGCTGAGCCTGAGCGGCGGGCCGGGCGGAACGCCGCAGCGGGCGGCGCTGCGGATCTCGGACCTGGACGTCTCCGAGTACCAGACGCTCGCCTCGCTCGGCATGCCGATGCAACTGGTCGGCTACAACGCCAAGATCCTGCGCGACCAGGCCGGCAACAACCTGTACTACACGACCAACTCGATCACGCTCGGGGGAGGCGAGTCGCTCGACGTGATCATCGATGCGTGCGCGGTGCGCGGGCCGGCCCCGGCCTACACGTGCACGACGCCGATGCCGACCGGCACGTACTTCCTCTACACGCCGAATCTGGACCATCTCGCCAATGACGCGGAGAACTTCGGTGGCTTGATGACCGAAGTCGTGATCACGAACTAGGAGACAGCAACGATGAGCGCCTCGAACATGCAAAGCCGCGTGGCGTCGGTGGGACGCCTGCTGTCTGTCGTCGCGGCATTCGCCGCCTTCGTTCCGGGCCCCGGCCAGGCGGCCGCGCCAGGCATCGTGGGGAGCTCCTTCAGCCTGGTGGCCAGCGCAGGCTACACCACGCAGCCCGACGGCGCGCTGATCTACACCTGGGGTTACGGCTGCGCCTCGCCGACCGGGCACACCTATGCGCCGGCGGTGTTCCAGTCGATCGGTTCCTGCCCGACGATGCAGCTGCCGGGCCCGACGCTGATCGTCACCGAAGGCACCACGGTGACCGTGACGCTGACCAACAGCCTGCCTACAGGCGCAGGTAACACCTCGATCGTCTTCACAGGGATTCCGACCACCGCCAGCACTGGCGCAGGGACCGCGGTCGGCCTGCTCGCGACCGAAGCCTCACCCGGCGGCACGGTGACCTACACGCTGAACACGACCGGCAAGGCGGGGACGCACGCCTATTACAGCGGCACGCAGTCGGACCTGCAGATCGAGATGGGACTCTACGGCGCGCTGGTCGTGCTGCCGAGCACGGTGCCCGCCGGCTGCGTCGCGCTGGGCGGGCTCGGAGGCGGAGGCGCGGAGTTCCGGCTGGCGCCCTCGGCCTACGACCATGCGGCCACCTGCTACGACCGCGAGTACCTGTTCCAGTTCGGCGAGATCGACCCCGCCATCCACCAGCAGGCCGAAGCGCAGATCAAGGCGATTGGCGCGTGCCCGCCGGGCACGAACAACACCATCACCGGCATGCCCTGCCCGCCGGCCGTGCTGGCCGTGCCCACCGAGCCCTATCACCCGCGCTACTACACGATCAACGGGCGCTCGATGCCGGACAACATGGATGCGGACTACGCGCCCAACTATCCGCACCAGCCCTACAACGGCAACCCGCACATGCATCCGCTCGATCAGGTGCTGATCCGCGTGATCGGCACGGGCCGCTGGGAGCACCCGTTCCACGAGCACGCCAACCACGTGCGGATCCTGGCGCGGGACGGCAATCTGATGTTGAGCCCGACCGACCCGACCCGCCTGGCCGGGCTGATGATGTTCACGACCGACACCCTCCCTGGCCAGTCGTTCGACGGCATCTTCTACTGGTCGGGCAAGGGTCTGAACTGGGATATCTACGGCCATACGCCGACCAACACCGGCAACCCGAACTGCATGGCCGATGCGAACGGCTACTACACGCGCGCCAGTGGCGCGGTGATACCGGTGTTCAACACCGCGGGCGCGCTGTCCAATGCGTCGACCGCCTCGAAGAACTACGGCGAGTGGTGCGCCGACCACAACCATCCGCTCGAGGCCAACCCGGTGGGTCAGGTCGGCGGCGGGGGGCCTGCGACGCTGCCCGATCCGCTGGTTGCGACCAACGGCCTTTGGTACAACGGCACCCCCTATCTGGGTCCCGACGCGGTCAACCGCTCGCGCGGCCCGACACCGCTGCCGCCGGGCGGCGCGCTGCAGAACCCGCCCGAGGAATCCGGCATCGCCTTCATGTGGCACTCGCATAACGAGCGCGAGATCACCACCAACGACGTGTTTCCCGGCGGGATGCTGATGATGATGCTGGTTGATCCGCCGGTCTGGTACATCGACGAAACGCTGTGAGCTCACGGAGCAGAACATGAGAACCACACACGACCTGCTGAAGACGGCTCTGCTTGCCGGGATCGCGCTGCTGTCGACCGTTGGCGTCGCGCGGGCGCAAAACAGCGTCACCCTCACCGCCGCCCGCCAGACCGCGCTGATGCCCGACGGCGCCTCGGTTCCGATGTGGGGCTGGGTCTGCAGCACGACGACGGCCCCCGTGGGTGCGACCTGCACCCAGACCAACGGCGCGGCGCAGACGGTGCCGGCCACCGGCACCAGCACCCTGTGGCAGCCGCCGCTGATCCGGGTGCCGGCGGCAGCCGCCCCGGCCGCGACGGGTCTGACGATCACGCTGAGCAACGCATTGCCGGTCGAAACGTCGCTGGTGATCGTCGGCCAGATCCCGCAGGCGGCCGACGTCAACCGCCTGGGCGCCCCGGTGCGCGAATCGGGACGGCCCCAGCACCCGGCGCAGACCTCGAGCACGTGGACGATCGCGACGTCCGCCGACCCCTTCCAGCCGCCCACGCAGAGCGCGCGCGCGCGATCGTTCGTCGCCGAGACACCGGCGGGCGGTAGTGCAACCTACACCTTCACCAACCTGCGGCCCGGCACGTACCTGATCGAATCGGGGACCTATCCCGCCATCCAGGGTCCGATGGGCTTGTACGGCGTGCTGGTCGTGACGACCGCGCCGGCCGCGGGCGCCGCGGGGACTGCCTATCCGAGCCCCTGTACGGCGACGACCAGTGCCGCTTGCGTGACCACCGGCGTCCGGTACGACGCCGATGCGGTGGCGCTGCTGAGCGAGATCGACCCGGTTCAGAACAGCGCGGTCGACGCTTTCCTGGTGAAATCCGCCGGCTGTGCGGCCAGCATCGGCGCCTGCACGGGCACGCTCAGCGCGGCCGCCGAGATGAAGACGTGGTCACTGGCCTGCTCGACGATGGGCCCGGCTGCCACGGCCAACACCTGCTATCCGCCGGCGGTCGATTACACGCCGCTGTACTACCTGGTCGACGGTGTCGCGTTCGACCCGGCCAACCCGTCGGCCTCGCAGTTGAACATCGGGTCCACGACGACGGCGGCAACCGCCGCAACCGGCGTGCTGCTGCGCCTGGTCAATGCGGGCCTGCGGTTTCACATGCCGTCGACGGTCGGACTGCCGATGGTTCAGATGGCCGAGGACGGCAACCTGGAGCCGGACGTGGCGGTGGCGCTGACCACGGGCCACTACGCGCAGAGCGCCACCGGCGTGACGTTCCCGCAGACCGCCGCTACCACGACGACACCGCAGCCCAAGGTGGTGAGCGATGTATTCATGCCCGCCGGCAAGGTGATCGATATCCTCGTGTTCCCGGCCAGCAGCGGAGCGTACACGGCGGCCTCCTACGCATTGTTCGACCGCGAGCTGAGCCTCTCGGCCGGCTCCGTCAAGCGCGACAGCGGCATGGAGGCCTTCCTGGTGGTCAATGGGGGCGCAGCCGGCACCGGAGCCGGCCAGACGACCGGCGGAGCGCTCAATGCGTTTTCGACGGCCGCGGCCGTCGCCGACAACTACATCGTGCCTGCCCACGCGACGACTTTCAGTGGCAACGTGCTTCTGAACGACAACGGGGTGCACAACGCCTCGAGTCCCTGCGTGGCCACGACCGGCTCGACCGGGCCGCAGACGGTCCCGGCTGGAGCGGCCGGCACCGTCACCTTGAACCCCGACGGCACCTTCACGCTGGCGGTGGCGGCGGGCTTCTCGAACGGGGCCACCGGATCGTTCACCTACTGCGGCAACGGCAACTCCGCACTGTCCGCGCAGGTGACGTTCCACGCGGCCACAGTCGGCGGCGCACCGACCGCGAACGCCGACACATACACCAGCCACAGCGCGACCCTGCTGCAGGTCGGCGCTCCGGGAGTGCTGCTGAACGACACCGACCCGAACGGCTATCCGTTGACCGCGGTCGCCGCCGGCACCGCGACTGGCTGCACGGTCTCGCTGCAGTCGAACGGCGCGTTCACCGCGACCTTGCCCGCGCTCGCAACGCCTGCGGCGCGCACCTGCACC
>VBAK01000132.1 GCA_005882275.1 Candidatus Segetimicrobium genomatis | reverse complement strand
GGCAGCCGGCGCGGCCGGCGCGTTCTCCAGGCGATGCAGATGGTGTTCCAAAACCCGGACACGACGCTCAACCCCAGCTGGACCATCCGGCACATCCTCGCCCGGGCGGTGCAGGTGCTCCTTCACCTGGGCGGACGCCCCGGGCAGCGGCGCGTCGCCGAGCTGGCCCGCCAGGTGCGCCTCGAACCGCGGTACCTGGACCTCCGCGCCGCGCAGCTGTCCGGCGGGCTGAGGCAGCGCGCGGCCATCGCGCGGGCCGTGGCCGGGAAGCCTGCCCTGGCCGTCTGCGATGAGCCCGTCTCCGCGCTGGACGTCTCGGTCCAGGCGGCCATCCTCGGTCTCCTGGAGGAACTGCAGGCGACCGAAGGGGTCGCGTACATCCTCATCTCTCACGACCTGGCGGTGGTACGGTACCTGGCCGGCCGGATCGGCGTCATGTACATGGCGCAGCTCGTGGAGATCGGGGATACCGAGGCGATCTTCGCGGGCCCCAAGCATCCCTACACCGAAGCGCTGCTGTCGGCCATTCCCACGATCGACGGGGACGCTGCCCGGCCGCGCATCCGGCTGGGGAGCGACATCCCGAGCCTGGCGCACCCGCCCGCCGGCTGCCGCTTTCACACCAGGTGCCCCCGGAAGCTCGGGCCGATCTGCGAGCGGGAGGAGCCGCCGTGGCAGGACGCCGGGCAAGGCCACCGCATTCGCTGCCACATCGCCCCGGACGATCTGAGGACTCTCCAGACCCCCGCCGGAGGCGAGCAGGAGTAGCGACGGTGGACGCCTACTTCCTCGACGACGAGGAGTGAGCGGTCCGGCCGGCGGCGCGCCGGTCGCGGCCAGACAGGTTAAGGTCGTTCTTTCTTCCGGGCGTGGTGGCGCCGGGCCTTCGCGCGGTTACCACACGACCGCATGTCGCACCAGCGCCGGCTGCGGTTGTGGCTGGTATCCATGAAGAGCCCGTCACAGCCCTCCCCGGCGCAGCGCCCCACCCGGAACGCCTCTCCAGACACGAGCAACTCCGCCGCCGATCGCACGACCGGCCAGATCACCCGGTGCAGGTGCTCGCGGTCGTCCGCCCATCCCCAGGCGTAGCCGCCCGCGCGTGGCAGGACACGCAGGTGGACCATGGCCTGCGACAGCCCCGCGCCCAATGCGCTGAGGTCGGCCTGTTCTGGGTCGCGTCCGGCAATGACGGCCGCGAAGATCTTGAAGATCGTCTCCCGAAGGCCGACCGCTGCCGCGAGCGCCTTCGCCGCATCCGCGGGTCGCCGTCGTGCGGCCTCGGCGAGGTGCTCGGCCTCCGGACCGCTCAGGACCCCAGCCTGCCGTCCCCAAATCACCAGGTCGCGGTAACTCGTCAGATATTCCTTGGGGCTGACCCGCGATCCGCCGAGCGTGTTGGCAAAATCCAGGCACAACCGCCCGCCGGTGAGCTCGAACACCTTTTCTTGGTCAGCCAGCTGAGCCATCGCGTCCCCCCCGGCTCAGTCCCACTTACAAGCCCCGCCACACCGCGCTGAACATGCAATTAACCTTCAACATTTACTTGACAGGTTAGAGGCGGCTCGACTACGCTGTAACCACCAAAAACCACTTTAGCAGGTTAACCTGCATTCCACAAGAGACGCCCTCGGGATGGCGTGAGGCAAGGCCTGTTTCCGACAGACAAATCCGCGGGCGAGACCCAGAGGAGGCGCACCGATGATCGCAGACCTCAGAGATGTCTCTGTTCGCGAGTGGATGGTCACGGACGTTCCGGTGATCACCGCGCAGACCACGATCGCCACCGCGCTCCGGCTCCTGCGCGAGCAGGGCGCCCCGGTGCTCCCTGTCATGTCGGAGGGACGGTTCCTCGGCCTCGTGGATGAGAAGACGCTGCTGCGGTTCACCCCGTCCGAGGCCACCACCCTCGACGTCTACGAACTGCGCGAGGTGCTGGACAAGATGACCGTGGGCCGCGTGGCCGCGCCGGCGTCGGTCATCCTCACGCCGGGTGCGTCGCTCGAGGACGCGGCCGCCCTGATGCTGCGGGAGGGCGCCGACGTGATCCCCGTGGTCGAGCAGGGCCGCTTCCTGGGGCTGCTCGTATGGATCTCGCTGCTCGCGGCCGTGGTGGGTGAACCGGGCGAGGCGATCGCGCGCTGACGCGCGCGGAACGGAGGAAGCCCGCCGGGATCCACCGAAACCGACCACCGGTGTGCGGCGCGAAAGGATCCGCCTAGGAGGATCCACATGGAGGACAGGCCCCTCGATCTCATGATCCCCGGACCGGTCCCGGTGAGCCCCGACGTGCTCGAGGCGATGGGGCAGCCGGTGCGCCAGCACTACGGTCCGGAGTGGCAGCCGTTCTACGAACAGTTCGTCGCGCGGCTGCGGCGGATCTTCAACACCACCGGGTCTGTCTATCCGATCCCGTCCTCTGGAAGCGGCGGCCTGGAAGCGATGCTCGGGACGCTGATCGGCGCCGATGGGACCGTGGGCGTGATCACCAACGGCTTCTTCGGCAACCGCCTCCTCGACATCGCCCGTGCGCACACCCCGCACGTCGAGGTCTTTCAGATCCCCTACGAGCGGCCGGCAGGCCCGGACGAAGTGCGGGCGTGGCTGCGCGCGCGCCGGGTGCGCGTCCTGGCCGTCGTGCACAGCGACACCTCCACCGGGGTCCTCAACCCCGTCGCCGACATCGCGGCAGCGGCGCGCTCCGAGGGCGCAGCGCTCGCCGTGGACGCGGTCTCCTCGCTCGCCGGGGCGCCGGTGCTGACGGATGGCTGGGGGCTGGCGGCGGTGGCGACCGCATCGCAAAAGTGCCTGGAGAGCCCGCCTGGGGTCGCGCCGGTCGCGGTGACATCGCTGGGGTGGGAGATCATCGACGGCCAGCCCGCGCCGTCTCGGGGCTGGTACCTCAACCTGCGCAACTGGCGCCGCTACGAGCGCGAGTGGCCTCACCACCCCTACCCGGTCACGATCCCGAGCAATAACATTGTGGCGCTGAATCGGGCGCTCGAGCGCATCCTCGACGAAGGTCTGGAGGCCCGGTTCGAACGCCACCGCCAGGCCGCCGAGCTGCTCCGCGGGGGGTTGGAACGCCTGGGGTTCACGCTGTTCGCCGATCGCCGCTGGGCTTCGCCGACCGTGACCGTCGCCTATCCGCCGGACGGCATCAAGGCCGCAGCCTTGATGGAGCGGCTGCGCGTCCAGCACCGGATCGCCGTGGCCGGCGGACTGGACCATCTCGCCGGGCAGGTCATCCGCATCGGGCACCTGGGAAACCAGGCGACGACGGAACGGATCCGCCGAACGCTCGGCGCCGTGGAGGCGTGCCTGCGCGAGGGGAGTGCCGCCGGGTCCCCGGGCCGGGGCGCTACTCGTACCGCAGCGCCGCGGCCCGCTGCGCCGGGGAGAACCCGAAGATCACGCCGGCCGGCGCGGCGGACGTAAGCCCAAGGATCATCGGACGCCCGCGCCAGACGCCCCCGGCGGGGGGATTACCGCACGTACCCCCTGCGGATCGCGTACGCGGCAGCCTGGGTGCGGGCACGGACGTCGAGCTTGCTGAAGATGGTCTTCAACCGGCTCTTGACCGTGCTCTCTGAAATGTAGAGCTTGTCCGCGATCTCCTTGTTCGACAACCCCTTGGCGACCTCAGTGAGGATTTCGGCCTCCCGTTCGGTGAGCGTCTCACCGACCACCAGCCC
The DNA here is from genome assembly GCA_005882275.1 of Candidatus Segetimicrobium genomatis. Taxonomy (GTDB): domain Bacteria; phylum Sysuimicrobiota; class Sysuimicrobiia; order Sysuimicrobiales; family Segetimicrobiaceae; genus Segetimicrobium; species Segetimicrobium genomatis. Next base: position 30,887 of record VBAK01000132.1, on the reverse strand, counting down.
GCCGTTCCCATCGCTCGAGATGCGCGTGAGCCGGTCGGCCATGCGCCGCGCAATGCGGGGATGGACCAGCGTCTGCCCCCGCCGCACCGCGTGGATGGCCCGCAGAAGATTTTCGGGCGTGATGTCCTTGAGCACGTATCCCGACACGCCGGCGCCGACGGCTCCGAGGATGCTGGCGTTGTCATCGCACGCGGTGAGGACGAGCACTTCCGCGTCCGGGGCGCTCCGCTTGATGACCCGGCAGAGCTCGACTCCAGACATGTCGGGCAGGATCACATCGGTGATCAGGACCAACGGACGGAGGGACGCGCAGTGTTCCAGCGCTTCCAGCGCTTCCTTGCCGGTGCCGCAGGCCGCCACCAGCTCGAGCTCTGGATCGGATCGCAGAACGCGCTGCAGCCCCGACAACGTGATCGGATGCGGGTCGGCCACGAGCACTCTTACGCGGTGGCCGTTTGTCTGACCGTTTATGTGGCCGTTCGCGTGGCCGTTCGTGTAGCCGTTTGTGGGGGTCTCGCTTCCCGTGATCTCCGGAGCAGATAATTCGCTGTGCATGCGAGAGTGGCCCAAGTGATGACGTGTCCACTACTATGGCCGATGCGGCGGGCCAAGTCCATTCCGGACTCCAGGGAGGACCGTCCCGGGAATCCGGAAAGAACGCGCGTTCGGGTTACACCACTGGGGTTTAGTCGGAGAGGCCCCGCTTGAGAGCGTACCGGATAATCTCTCTGGTGCTGTGAAAACCCAGCTTGCGCATGAGGTTGCTCAGGTGGGCCTCCACAGTATGCGGGCTGACGCCCAACTGGGCGGCCATCTCGGCATACGTCATCCCCTTGGCAGCAAGGTGCAGGACTTCGCGCTGACGCGGCGTGAGCCCGCCGTACGCGTCCAGCGGCTGGCCGGACCGGGCGCCGACCCCGGCCGCGTAGTCCTCAAGGGCGCGCGCGGAAAGCGGCGGGCTGAGGTAGCGCCGGCCCTCAAGTGCCGCGCGAACCGCCTCTACGAGATCGTCCGCCACCGCCCGCTTCAGCACATACGCCGTGGCCCCCGCGCGAAGCGCCTCGAACACGTGGGCCTCATCCTCGTGCATCGACAGGATCACGGACCGGATCCCGGGACATCGCTGCGCGGCCTGCCGGGTGACCTCCATGCCGTCGAGCCCGGGCATCGTGATGTCCACGATGAGCACGTCGGGTGACCAGCGCTCAACCAGCGCCACCGCGGCGAACCCGTCCTCGGCTTCGGCGACGATCGAGAACTCGGGAAGGGGCTGAAAGAGGGAGCGCACGCCCCGCCGGACGAGCGGGTGATCGTCGGCCAGAATGATCGTCGAGGTCTTCAGGGTAGCGCCGATCGTATTCATGCCGACACGCCCACGGGAAGGTGTGCCTCAATCCGAGTGCCGGTCCCCGGGCTTGACGCGACCGTAAACGATCCGCCGAGCAGGAGTGCCCGCTCCCGCATCCCGGCGAGGCCGCTCGAGCTGCCGGCGCCCCGCACCTTGCGGGGGTCGAAGCCCGTCCCCCGATCCTCGACCAGCACGCTCAACATCCGGGCCCCCCCCCGGACGCGCACGGCCACTTCGGTGACCCGCGCGTGCCTGGCGACGTTGGTCAGCGCCTCCTGGATGATCCGGAACGCCGCCGTTTCGACCTGGCTCGGCAGGCGCCGGTCGAGGCCGGAGTGGGTCAGGTCGACCCGGATGCCCGTCAGAGACGTGTAGCGCTGCGTATGGCGCACAAGCGCGGCCGCGAGACCCAGGTCGTCGAGGGCCGCGGGCCGGAGGTCGACCGAGATGTTGCGAATCTGCGTGGTCAGGGCGTCGATGCTCGCCTTCGCTTCGCGCACCGCCGGCAGGTCCGGGAGCGTCCGGAGGGTGCACCGGAGCCAGGTCAGGGTTCCGCCGACCTCGTCGTGCAGCTCGCGTGCGATCCTCACGCGCTCTTTCTCCTGCTGATCGATGATCAACATGGAAGAGACGGAAGATGGGACGCCGCCTGCCGCAGGGGCGATGACCTGGGAGGCGGCATGGGGTTGAACCCGGTGAAGCGCCTCGAGTCTGAGGATGCGGTCGATCCAGGTGCGGCCCGCGGTGGCGGCCATCAACCCGTCCCGCGCGCCCGCGGCCGCGAGGAGAAGTCCGCCCACGTAGCCGGGTGTCCCCATCGAGCTTTCTCGGGAGACGTCAGTCCTCACCAGCGCCTCCATCGCCGCAACGACCCCGGGGTCAAACTGCGTTCCGGCGCGACCGCGGATCCGTGCGAGCGCCTGCTCGTGGCCGTCGGCAAGAGCGCCGGGACCGTGTTCGAGCGCCAGGTCGTACGCGTCCGCAACGGCGATGATCCGCGAGGCGAGAGGGATGGTCTCTCCCGCCAGGTGATCGGGGGATCCGCTGCCGTCGTACCATTCCGCCTGCGCTCGGAGATAGCGCACCGCCCCCTCAAGACCAGGAACACGCCCGAGCAGTTCGCCGGCGATGGCCGGGTGGGCCTGGGTGGAATCGGCGCCATCGCCTCCATCTTCACCGATCGGCACCCCCAGGGCGATCTTGCCGAGGTCATGCAGCTTCGCGGCCACAGCGATGGCGTCGGCCTCGCTCTCGGGGACCCCGAAGCGCCGGGCCAGGCGCTCGGCCCACCATGAGACGCGCTCGGAGTGCTCCACGGTCTCGAACGAGCGTCGCTCCGCGGCCTCCACCAGCGCCGCAAGAAAGGGGGCGATCTGCCTGAGGTATCCGCGACTCGGCCGGGCGGCGGCCCAGTGCGCGACCGCGACGGCCGCGATGATCGGCAGGACGAGCGCTGGGGAGCGACCCGCAACGATCGCGATCCCCGCGCCGATGGCCAGGGCCACCGCGTAGCCGGGGCCCGCCTCGCCGATGAACCGCACCCACAGGTCCCAGGCAGCGCCACGTCTGCGCAGCGCGTTGTGGGTGCTGACGAGCCAGGAATTGACGACCAGGTAGACGACTCCCGCGCCGACCGTCGCCAGCCACGCGCCATCGGGCCACCGCGCCGGCGCCTCCGCGCGGATGCGGGCGTTCGTCAGCACCACCAGGGCCCAGGTCGCGAGATACTGCGCCTGGTTGAAGACGATCGTGGGGAGCGTCAGGCGATACCCGCGAGATCGCCGCACGAGCTGACCGGCGAGCATGCCCGCAAAGGCGATCGCCAGCCCCTGCGGCGGCGGCAGGATGAGGAGCAGCCCAAACGCAACGGCGCTCCCAAGGTTGAGATACATCTTCTGTCCGACGGAGAGCGGGAAAGCACCGGCAAGCGCGATCGCGGGGATGGCGGCGACCGCCATCACGGCGCCGAGTGGCCAGGTCGCGAGCGGTGTCGGTGCGGTCTTCTGGGGGAACGCGAGCACCAAGGCGACGGCCCCGGCCGCGCCCAGTGTCACCGCCAGTTCGAAGCTGCGGCTCGCGAAGTTCGCGCCGGTGAACAACCCCGCCCAGCCGCGTGACCGCGCCCGCCGCACTGTCGTCATGGCGCTGGAAGAACGCTCGGGTCAGCGGCGATCAAAAGGCGAGACGCTCGAGGTCGTGCGGCCCGTAGTCGCCGTTGTCGTTGCCCTGATCCCCTTCATTGTGCACGTCCCCGGACTCGGCTCCCATTGCCTCCACACCCGTCAGGGCACGGCCAATCAGAAACACGCTCAGGACCAAAATGACGACCCACCGCTTCATCGGCCCATCCCTCCCCCCAGACCAGCCCTAGCGATCGCCGCCGTTGCCGGGACGACGCCCTCCGGACGGCGAAAAAGGCGTTGCTACGGCCTCCTGCCCTGATGGTAGCGCGCTGTCAAGTGTATACAAAGCATACGCCAAAGAACAATACATCCAATCCGGGAAACACCCTAAGGTGGGGTGGGGGCGTACCGGACTACTCGTACCGAAGCGCCACGATGGGATCCAGCGCCGCCGCCCGCTGCGCCGGATAGAACCCGAAGACCACACCGACCAGCGCGGCGGACGTAAACCCGAGGATCATCGAGAACGGCGAGATGAGCACCGGCCAGTGCCCGAGGGCCGATGTCGCTCGAGCGGTGCCGAATCCAAGCCCGATCCCGATCACCCCGCCGGCGCAGGCCAGCGTGAGCGCCTCCACGAGGAACTGGAGGAGGATGTCCCGCCCCCGGGCCCCCACGGCCATCCGGAGCCCGATCTCCCGCGTCCGCTCGGTCACGGAGACGAGCATGATGTTCATGATGCCGATCCCGCCGACGACGAGCGAGACGACCGCGATGCCCGCGAGGAGCAGCGCCTGGGTCTGCGAGGTCGCCAGGCGCACCTGCTGCACGTCCGAGATGTTGTGCACGGAGAAATCGTCCGGCTGATACGGCGCGAGATGGTGGCGGAGGCGCAGCAGCCGCTCCGCGGCGTCGATCACCCCCGGCACGGCTTCCGGCGCGGTGGCGGAGATGGCGATGCTGCCCACCCACGAGTTGCCGGTGATCCGGTCCAGGAGTGTCGAAATCGGCACGACGATCGTGTCGTCGCGGTCGTGTCCAAAGAAGGTCTGCCCCTTTGTGTCGAGCACGCCGACGACGCGGAACGGCACGTTCTTGATCACCACGCCGGATCCGACGGCGCCGCCGGCGGGGAAGAGGCTCGCCGCCACGGTGCTGCCGAGAACCGCCACCTTGGCCCGCTGCGACTGCTCGTTCGACGTGAAGAACCGCCCCTGCGCCACGTTCCAGTTATTGACCGCCGGCCACGACGGCGTGGACCCGACGATCGTCGTGAACCAGTTGGTCCCGCCCGCGACGGCCTGGGCGCTCGTTTGCGACGACGGCGCGGCGGCGGCCACCTCAGGGACTTGCTGGGCGATCGCGTCCGCGTCCGCCAGCTTGAGCGACGTCCGAGTTCCGGTGCCGAGGCTCACGCCGCCGCTGCTGACGGCGCCCGGGATGACGATGACGAGGTTGGCGCCGAGGCTCTCGATCTGCGCAAGAACCGCGGCCTGCGCCCCGGAGCCGATCGCCATCGAGGTGATCACGGCGCCGACCCCGATGATGATGCCGAGCATCGTCAAGATGGACCGGGTGGCGTTACGCCGGATGGCCTGCAGAGCCACGCGCAGCAGCACGGTGAAACTCACGCCCGCACCTCCGCAGGCGCGCCGGCGCTCTGCCGCACGGACGCCGGGATGACCTCATCGACGGGGCGGTCGTCCGTGATCAGGCCGTCCCTGAACGTCACAACGCGGTTGGACCACGCGGCAACCTGCATGTCGTGGGTCACGAGGACGACCGTGATACCGCGCTCCTTGTTCAACCGGCGAAACAGCGCCATGATGTCCGCGCTGCTCGTGCTGTCGAGGTTCCCCGTGGGCTCGTCGGCCATGAGCAGGGGCGCCCCGTTGGCGAGCGCCCGGGCGATGGCCACCCGCTGCTGCTGGCCGCCGGACAGTTCGCTCGGCTTGTGGGTGAGGCGGTCTCCGAGCCCCACCTGTTCGAGAATCACGCGCGCGCGGCGCGCCCGCTCATCGCGCTGGAGGCCGGCGTACAGCATCGGCAGTTCCACATTCTCCAGCGCCGACGTCCGGGAGAGCAGGTTGAAGCTCTGGAACACGAACCCGATCCGGGCGTTGCGCACGAGCGCGAGCCGGTCGCGGGAGAGGCGCGACACCTCCTCCCCGGCGAGCCGGTAGGAGCCGGACGTCGGGTGGTCCAGGCATCCCAGCAGGTGCATGAACGTGGACTTCCCGGAGCCCGACGGGCCCATGATCGCGACGAACTCGCCGGCGCGGACGCGAAGGCTGACGCCCCTGAGCGCGTGCACCGCCGCCGGCCCCTCCCCGTACACCTTGGTCAGATCCTGGACCTCGATCAGCCACCCGTTCACTGCCGCCGGGGGCTGCCGGGCCGCTGCGGTCTCCGTCACGGCTTAGGGCCCTCCTGACGCGCGCCCGCCGCCCGGGCCGCCACCAAGTGCGCCGCCGGGGGACCCGCCCGGAGCCCCACCGGCGGGAGTCGAGCTCCCCCCGCCGCTTGAACCGCCCCGCTCGGAGCCGCGGACCTGCGCGACGACCACGGGGTCGCCCGCGTGAAGGTCCCCGCCGGTGATCTCGACGTTCTGGTTGTCCGAAATCCCGATGAGGACGGAGACCGGAGACGGCTGCCCGCTGCGCAGAATCCAGAGGGTGACCCGGGATCCCGGAGCCCCGGCCACCGGGGCCGCCGGGGCTGTCCCGTTCGACGGGGTGGCGAAGCCGAACACCCCCCCGCCCCCGGGGGGAGCGGAGGGCGCGCTCCGTTGGGCCAGCGGCCGGAACAGCAGGGCGGCCGTGGGCACCGCCAGGACGTGCTGCCGGGTGGCCACGTCGATCGTCACCTGCCCGGTCATCCCCGGGAACAGCCGCCCCGAGCTGTCGTGAACGATCACCACCGCATCGTAGGTGACCACGTTTTGTACGACCGTGGGATTCACCCGCACTTGCTGCACGGTGCCGGAGAAGACGACGTTCGGGAACGCCGTGACGGAGATCTGCGCGGCCTCCCCCGCCCGGACGTTGCCGACGTCCGCCTCGTCGACCGAGGTATCGACCTGCATGTCCGTCAGATTCGTGGCCAGCGTGAAGAGCGTCGGCGTCTGGAAGGACGCCGCGACGGTCTGGCCGACGCTGACGTTGCGGGCCATCACGATCCCATTGACGGGACTCGTGATCACCGTCCGGGCAAGATTGTACTGGGCCTGCCGCAGCCCCGCGGCCTGGGACGCGACCTGCTGCTGCGCCGCGGCGGCCTGGGCCTGCGCGGTCCTCACCTGCGCCTGCGCGACGGCCACGGCGGCCTCGGCCACCTGGGTGTCGTCCGTGGCGGTCTTGACGGTGGTTTGATCCGCGTCCATCTGGCTCTGCGCAATGAATCCCTGCTGCAGCAGCGACGCGTCCCGCCTGACGGTCAACTCCGCCAGCGCCAGCTGCGCCTGGGCCTTGGTCACGCTCGCCTGCGCGCTCCGCAGGCTCGCCTGGTCCTGGGTGACGGCGCTCAGGGCGGCGGCATAACTGGCCCGCGCCGCCGCGAGGTTCGCGCTCGATTGCTGCTCGGCCGCCTGGAACTCCGTCGGGTCGAGCGTGGCCATCACCTCGCCTTTCGTCACCTTTGAGTTGAAGTCCACGTTGAGGGTGGCGATCGTGCCCGACACCTGAGTGCCGACCTGCACGGTGTCCACGGGATTCACCGTGCCGGTCTCGGTCACCGTCGCGGAGATATCGCTGTAGGCCGCGGGTCGGGTGATGTACCGGATCCCGTTGCGTTTGGGGGTAAAGTGCTGGGCGCCGGCGATCGCCCCCCCGGCGATGAGGACGCCGGCCAGTGCGACGACGATCGCGCGGCGGATGCCCCTGCTCGCGAGTGTCATTGACTGCCTCCGCCGGCGACCGGCATCCCCTGGGCGTGGCGCAGCGTCGCCAGACCGGTCTGATACGTGTACACGGCGGTGACCGCGTTGACCTCGGCCTGCGCGGCGTTGGCCTGGGCGGTGACGACCGCCACGATCGTCCCCACCCCGGCCCGATATTGGCCTTCGGCGACTGCGAGCGCCGCATCGGCCGCCGCCCGGGCGGCCTGGGTCGCGGTGATCGTCTCCGCGTCCTGGACGGCCGCGAGATACGATTGATAGGCGTCCTGCCTCACGAAGACGCGGGCGGCATCGAGTTGCGCCTGCGCGTTCCTCAAATTTGCCTGAGCCTGGTCCACCCCGGCCTGCGTGCCGACGCTGTAAAGGGGAAGGGCGATCGTCGCCGTGAGACCGTAGGTCGTTGCGTTGCTGAGGAGCGGGCTGGTGCTCAGGGGGGTATAGGCCGTGCCTGCCGCGACGGTCACTTGGGGGCCGGCGTTGATGCGCGCGACATCCAGCGCCGCCTGCCCGGACCGCACGGCCGCCTCAGCCTTGGCGACCTCTGGACGGTTCGCGACGGCCGCCTGCATCACCGCGTCCGCAGTCACGGGGATGGTCAGCGGAGGCGCGGGAGGTTCCTGCACCTCGACCGGCGCCGCCGCGTCCGCGCCGATGGCCGCCTGGAGTCCGGCCTTCGACGTGGCGATCTGAGAACGGGCCTGGAGCAGGTTCACCTGATCCTGCGACACCGTCGCCTGCGCCTGAATCACGTCGGCCTGAGCAGCCACACCCGCCCGGACCTGCGCCTGTGAGAGCGCGAGCTGTTGCTGGGCCTGCGCCAACTGAGCCTCCCGCACGGTCGTGAGGCGCTCGGAGGCCAGGACGTTGAAGAACGCGGTGGCCACGGCCAGGGCAGTATCCTGCTGGGTCTGGCGGAGCGCGCCCTCGGCCTGAGCGAGCGCGGCCTCGCCCGACGCGACGGCGGCCGGCGTCCGGCCGCCGTCGAACAGCGGCAGGCTCGCCGAAAGCGAGACCGAGCCGCTCGTCCCGAAGGGAATGGGGGCGGCGGTCCCCGTGGAGGAGAACGATGCTGCGGAGGACGTCCCCACGGCGCCCGTTCCGGTCGCTGCGACGGTAGGCAAGAACCCTGCGCGGGCGACCGCGACCCCCTGCTGCGCCGCGACGACCGCCTCCCTGGCCGCCAGAACCTGGGGGTTCTGGGCCAGGGCGTGCTGAACCGCCTGCTCGAACGTCAGGGACGGCCCGGTGATCTGCGCGGAAGGCTGCGGGCCGGGAGCTGCGGGCGCACCCGCCTGGGCGCCCACCTCCTCGGTGGCGGCGGCCGGTGTGGCGGCGCGCGCCGGCAGGGCCAGACCTCCTGCCAGGAGGCAGGCCGTGATGGCCGAGGCCATGAAGCGCGGAATCATGAGACGTCCAGCGTCTGTCTCGGGAGGGTCACGGTGAAGGTGCTGCCGGCTCCCGGAGCGCTCCGGACGTCCACCTGCCCGCCGTGCGCCTCGACCAGGGACTTCACGATCGCCAGGCCCAGCCCGCTCCCCCCGCTGCTGCGGGCCCGCGACTCATCGGTCCGATGGAAGTGCTCGAAGATGTGCGGGAGGTCATCGGCGCGGATCCCGCTGCCGGTGTCGGCCACGACCAGGTGGATCCCGTCTCCGTCGCCGTCCCGCAGCGCAATCCGCACCTCCCCGCCGGGCGGGGTGTAGCGCAGCGCGTTCTCCACCAGATTCTGAACCACCTGGCGCAGCCGGTCGGGATCGGCCTGGATCGTGGGCAGGGTCGCCGGCTGATCCAGGCGGAGGGCGACCGCCCGGTCGGCCGCGAGCGGCGTGAACGCTTCCAGGGTTTCGCGCACGACCCGGCCCACGTCGGTCGGGCGCCGGTAGAGGTGCAGCTGCCCGGCCTGGGCCAGCGAGAGGTCCCGCAGGTCCGTGATCAGGCGCTTGAGCAGCAGGGCCTGGCTGTGGAGACCCGCGATCCGTTCCGGGGTCGGCTCGACAACATGGTCCAGCATCCCTTCCAACGTCCCTTGGATTACCGACAGCGGGGTCCGCAGTTCGTGCGCGATCCCGGCGAACAGGCGGCGGCGCTGTTCCTCCTGCGCGGCCAGCTGGGCCGTCATCCGGTTGAACGCATGCCCGAGCTCCGCGACCTCATCGCTCCCGGCCACCGGCACGCGCGGCGGGGCGCCCCCCCCGGCGATGACCCGGCTGGCCTGGGTCAGGGTGACGACCGGCTTCACGATGCGGCTGCCCAGCCACAGCGCCACCAGGACGCCCACCGCCGACGCCACCAGCGTGCCCCCCCAGATCGCGTTCCGGAACCGGCTCTCGAACAGGATCTCCCGCGGTCCAAACGGCGCCCGGTGCGGCCGTTCGGCGGGAGCGAGCCGCGGGGGCGCTGGCGCCGCCGGCGATACGCTCCCGCGCAGGCGCTCCTCGTTGCGCTCGACGTACTGCCTGAAGATGGTGCGGGCCGTATAGCTGGCGAACGTCGCGGTCAGCACGGTGGTGAGCAGCGCGATGCCGATGAACGCCGCGCTGAGCTTGCTCCGCACGCTACGCATGATGGTTGTCTGCGATCGAGAATTTGTAGCCGACCCCGTACACCGTCAGGATATAGCGCGGAGCCTTCGCATTCGGTTCCACCTTGCCCCGCAGATTCTTGATGTGCGCGTCCACGGTGCGCTCGTAGCCCTCGAACGCGTGGCCCTGGACCCGGTCGATGAGCTGCATGCGGGTGAACACCTGATTGGGATGGCTCGCCAGGATCTCCAGCAGCCGGAACTCCGTCGGGGTCAGGTCGAGGCGCCGCCCCTGCAGGGTCACCTCGTGGGCCCGCATGTCGATCACCAGGTCGCCGGCCCGCACCATCTCGGGCGTCTCGCGGCTGCCGCGCCGCAGCACCGCCCGCACGCGCGCCAGGACCTCCCGGGGGCTGAAGGGCTTGGTGATGTAGTCGTCGGCGCCGAGCTCCAACCCGATGAGCGTATCGCTTTCCTCGTCGCGGGCGGTCAGCATGATGATCGGGGTCCGCGCCGTTTCGCGAAGGCGCCGGCAGACCTCGCGGCCGTCGAGTTTCGGCAGCATCAGGTCCAGAATGACGAGATCCGGCTGCCCCCGCCCGAATGCGGCCAGGGCGGCTTCCCCGTCGGCCGCCTGGTCGACGTCGAACCCATCCCGCTGCAGGTAGTTCCGCAGCAGATCGACAATCTCGGGCTCGTCGTCGACGACCAGGATCCGCGGCATCGGCGTCAGGCGAGGGTCCCGAGGCGCTTCCGGTACTCGTCGTCGCCGATCTCGCCCCGAGCGTACCGCTCTCTCAGCATCTGGACCGCGGCGTCGGGCCGGCGCCACAGGGATGGGGTCAGCAGCGCCCGCCAGATCAGCACCACCAGGCCGATCCCCAGCAGGGCGCGCAGCAGGAGAAACGGTCCCACCAGCCAGGGGTGCGGCCCCCACCCGCGCGCGCCGACCATGTGCGGGCCGACCATGTGCGGGCCGAAGGGATACGGGCTCAGGGGCGGCGGCCCGGACACCTGCGGCGGCGGCCCGATCACCGTCTGAGCCGGCGCCGGGAGCGCCAGAGCCGCCACCAGGGCTCCTGCGAGCACCACCGGATGCACCCGCCATCTCCGCATCGCCGCGCCTCCCTCGACTCGTTCAGATACCCTCACTATGCCCCCCACGGTCGAAAAAGTTGTGAATCGGTGATGAAGATCTCGTGAATCCGCCGCCGCTACGGGAAGTGCCGGGGATCGAGCGCGTCCCGCAGCCCGTCCCCGATGTAGTTGATGGCGATCACGGTCAGGAAGATCATCACCCCCGGATAGACCGCGGTCCACGGCGCCGTCGTCATCTGGTCCTGGGCCGCCTGCAGCATGTTGCCCCAGGTCGGCACCGGCGGCTGGACGCCGAAGCCCAGGAAACTCAGACCCGATTCGGTCACGATCGAGCCGGCCACCCGCAGGGTCGCGGCGACGATGATCGGGCTGAGGCTGTTCGGCAGGATGTGGCGGAGCATCAGCCGGGCGCTGCCGGCCCCCAGCCCGCGGCCGGCCTCCACGAAGGCGGCCTCGCGCAGCGCCAGGAAGGACGCGCGCACCAGGCGCGCCACCGTCATCCACGACAGCACGGCGATGACGATCACGATCGCGAGCACGCCGCCCCGGAGGAAGGGGATCGCCACGGAGCGGAGCACCAGGGCGAGCAGGATCAGGACGAACAGCGCCGGGAACGACAGCATCATGTCGGTGATCCGCATCAGCAGGTTGTCCGGCCACCCCCCGTAATAGCCGGCGACGGCGCCCACCGCGGTGCCCACCGCGACCGCCAGGGCCATCGCCATCACCCCAATGGTCAGCGAGATCCGGCCGCCGTACAGGAGGCGGGTCAGCAGGTCGCGCCCCAGATCGTCGGTGCCCATCGGATGCCGCCAGGTGGGCGCGGCCAGGCGGTGATCGAGGTCGGAGTGCTCCGGATCGTACGGCGAGAACAGGTGGACGGACATCGCGCTCAGCGCAAAGACCGCGACGAGGCAGAGCCCCGCCAGCGCCATCCGGTGCCGGCGGAACCGGGTCCACGCCAGCTGCGCCAGCGTGCGGTGCCCGCGGGGGCGCGGCCGCCCGAAGGCGCCCGGCCGCGGCCTAGCCATACTTGATCCTCGGGTCCAGCGCGCCGTAGACCAGGTCGGCGGCAAGGTTCGAGAGGATGATCAGCGCCGCGTTCACGATGATGATCCCCATCAAGAGCGCGTAGTCGAACCGGAGCGCCGAATCGAAGAACAGCCGCCCCATCCCCGGCCAGCTAAAGATGGTCTCGGTGAACAGCGCGCCGCTGAACAGCGTCGGCAGATCGAGCGCGACGATGGTGACGAGCGGCAGCGCGGCGTTCTTGAACGCGTGCGTCCAGATCACCCGGCGGCCTCCCGCCCCCTTGGCCCGGGCCGTCCGGATGTAGTCCTCGTGGATCACCTCCAGCATGCTCGCCCGCATGTACCGGATGTACTGGGCCGCCGTGGCCAGGGTGAGCATGGCAACCGGCAGGAGCAGATGATCGATCCGGTCCCACACCGAGAACGGGGCCCCCAGCGTGTACATCCCGCCGCCGGGGAGCAGCGGCGCCCCCGTCAGCGGGTTGCGGAGGGTGGCGTGGAACACGATGATGAGGACGAGCCCGAACCAGAAGATCGGCACCGACTGGCCCATGAACGCCAGCGTGGTGGTGGCGTGGTCGAAGAGCGAGTACTGGCGCACCGCCGAGAGCATCCCGGCGGGGATCGCCAGCGCCATCGTCACGAGGAACGTCACCCCGAGGAGGTAGATCGTATTGGGCAGGCGCTCCCCGATCTCGGTGAGCACGGGCCGCCGCGAGACGAGCGAGTACCCCCAATCCCCGCGCAGGAGGGCGCCGAGCCAGTGCAGGTAGCGGACGTGGATCGGCTGGTCGAGCCCGAGCTCGCGCTCGATGCGCGCGAGATCCTCGGAGGTCAGCCGCGGGTTGTTCTCGTAGGCGGCGGTCGGGCCGCCCGGGACGATGTTGATGAGCACGAACACCGCGACGCTGATCAGAACCAAGAGCGGTCCCGACTGCATCACGCGGCGCAGCAGGTACCGGCTCATCCGCGCTCAGGGCCTCTGGCCCGCCCCCGCTGGGCGGGCGATAGGATCAGCGGGCCGCCCACCACCCCTGGGCGTTCCACGCCAGGTAGTCCCAGGGAGTGCCCACCCATCCCTCCAGCCTGTCCCGGTACGCGTGCAGCCTCGCGCGGTCGTACAGGTAGATGTGCGGCCGGTCCTGCACGAGCTCCTTCATCGCGTCGCAGTACGCCTCGCGGCGCGCGTGAAGATCGGGCACGCTGCCCGCCTTCTTCACGTCCGCGTCAAACTGCGGGTTCTGATACCGCGCGTAGTTGAACCCGCTCCCGCCGTTGTCGGCCGTCGGCATCTTCCAGGAGGCGAAGTAGCCCTCGACCTGCGAGTGGGGATCGATGTCGGGATTGGTGGTATACATTAACACATCAAAGTGCCCGTGCTTGCGGAACGCGCCGCTCGACCACGAGCCGAACAGCACCGGCGAGGGCACGTTTTCGATATAGAACTCGATCCCGATGGCCCGCATGTACTCGAGGATCAGCTGCTCCGCCTGCTCCCGGAGCTTGTTCCCGGTGGTGGTCTGGATCTTGAGACGCAGCCGCGTGCCGTCTTTGGCGTACCGCGCGCCCTTGGCCACCCGGATGCCGTCGGCGCCGGGGATCCACCCGGCTTCCTCGAGGAGCCGTTTGGCCTTGGAGGGGTTGTACGAACTGGGCGGCGTCGCGCACCGGGCCCACCCGAGGTGCAGCTCGTTCGTGCCGACGGTGGCCAGGCCGTAGAGCAGCTTGCTCGTGATCTCCCGCTTGTTGATGCCGAGCTCGATGGCCTCGCGCACCCGGGGATCGCCCAGGATTGGATGCGGGTGCTGCCTGGCCACCTCGGGGGGCGGCCCATCGAGGGCGGGATCGGCCATGTTGAGGACCAGCCGCTCGGCTTCGGGCCCCGGCGGAGAACTGATCCGCACTCCGGAGACGCCGCGGAACTCGGGCACGTCCGATTCGACCAGGTCCCAGACGACGTCCACGTCGCCGGTCCGCAGCAACTGCTTGCCCACCTCCCGGCTCGGCACGATCCTGACGATCACCCGGTCGAGATAGGGCTGCTCCTTGACCCGGTACCGCTCATTCCGGACCAGCGTGACGTGATCGGCCGATACCCACTCGACGATCTTGAAAGGGCCGCTGCCCAGGGGCTTCCGGTTGTACTCCCACTTCGTCATGGTGGTTGGGTCGCCGGTGGCGTGACGCGGCAGGATCCAGCGAAACCTGCTGAGGGACGGGGCGTAATAGTCCTTGTACCGGACGACGGCGGTCTGGGGATTGGGGCAGTCCACCGCCTGGATCTGGTCGTATCCGCTGGTCGTGACCGCTCCGCTCTTTGGGGTGACGATCGCTTCCCAGGTGAACTTCACATCGTCGCAGGTCAGCGGCCGGCCGTCCGACCAGGCGAGGCCGGGGCGCAGCCTGTACGTGATCGTCTTCCCGTCCTGCGACACCCCGCCGTTCGCCGGCGCCGGGACTTCCGCGGCGAGTTGCGGGAAATACTCCCCCTTCTCATTCGCCGCCACGAGCCCCTCGACGGTCAGGACGGCGACCTCGAAGGAAGCGGTCTGGGTGGCAAGATAGGGGTTGAGGAGCTCCGGCTCCTGGTACAGCGCTATGGTCACGGACCCGCCCCGGTGCGGCGCCTGCTGCGAGGCGGCGGGAAGCGCCGCCACGACGATCGCCAGCGCAGCCAGCCACACCGTCCCGGGTCCTCTCAGACGACTCATCACGATCCCTCCCTTGAGCGTCACCGGCCCATCACGAGCGATGCCCGCGTCACCCGCCGCTGATCCGAATCCTCGAGCGCCCTGCCGACGTCGCGGAGCGGGTATTCCGCGTCGAGCAGCGCCTCGAACGGAAAGCGCGCCCGGGTGGCCGCGAGGAAGTCGAGGGCGCGCTTGAGGTACCAGGGGTGGTAGCGGATCGCGGGCAGGATCTGCACGCCGCGGCGGGTCAGTGTGCCGGGGTCGAACGGCGTCAGGTGGCCGGGGGAGATGTTCCCCAGCTCGACGACCCGTCCGCCGGGCCGGACGAGATGGATGGACTCGGCAAACGCCGCCGGGACGCCGGTGACCTCGACCGCCACGTCGGCGCCCGCGCCGCCGGTGAGCGCGGCGACCCGGGCCGCCCGCTCCTCGGGCGTGTCGTGCTCGCGGAAGTCGATCACCATATCGGCCCCGAACCGGTGCGCCAGCTCCAGCCGCCCCGGTACCCCGTCGATGACGATCGTCTTCGCGCCGCGCGCCTTCGCCACCGCGAGCGCGCAGAGGCCGAGGCCGCCCGCCCCCTGCACGACCACCTGCTCCCCCGACGCCAGCCCCGCCTGGTCGAGCGCGAACAGGAGCTCCGACAGCGCGCAGTTCGCGCTGGCCGCCGCGGCATCCGGGATCTCGTCCGGCACGCGGTAGAAGTACTGGTCGGGATGGACGTAATAATGCGTCCCGAAGGCCCCATGAAAATGCGGCGGGGCATCGGCCGGCTGGGACCAGTAGCGATAGCAGTTGACGCACAGGTTGAACCGCCCGGCCTGACACGCCGGACACTTCCGGCAGGTAATGAAATACGCGCAGACGACCCGGTCTCCGGGGCGGAGCGGGGCGCCGGCGTAGTCCCTGTCGACCCCCGCCCCGAGGGCGAGGACGCGCCCCAGCATCTCGTGGCCCAGCACGCTCCCCATCTTGACCGTCGGGTGGTGCCCGCGCCAGATGTGAAGCTCCGAGCCGCAGACGTTGGCGCGCACCACTTCCAGGAGCACCTCGCCGGGCCCGGGCCCCGCGACGTCGTAGGTTTGCAGTTCTATCTGCCTGGGTGCGACCAGGACAACGACCGTGCCGCGCATGTTCCACCCCCGCAGGCGATAACGCTGGGACCCCGCCCGGAGCGAGATTCTTCGCTGCCGCGCCGGCGGCCTCCCGGGAGTCCACCCCGGCGAATGGCCCCCGGTCCCCGCGGGGGCGGGATGCCGCGCGCTTTCCCTCGAAGCGGCCCGCCGGGCATCACCGGCCGCCCTGCGGCGAGGAGTGCCAGTCGGGATCGACGAAGAGAGGCTCCAGCTCCCCCCGTGCGGCCAGAAAACATAAGGAAGGGGCGCAGGGAAGCGACTCCTCCCTGCGCCCCCGGAGGCCGGCCGGTGCCGTTCCCCGGCTACTTGTGCATCGTCTTCGCGGCGAGCACGAACTCGTCCGTGTAGGTCTTCCTGAGGTCGATCTTGCTGGGATCCATGTCCGTCTCGAACGACGCCAGCACCTTGAGCACCGTCGGCGGACCGTCCGGCGGCATCTGCCCCGTCGGGTTGAACATGTTCATGCTCGCCGCAAGCGCGGCGAGGTAGAGCGGCTTGTCGCCCACGTAGTAGTCCTCGGGCATGTTCTCCGCCACCGCGGCCGGCGTGTGGGACTGCAGATATCCCAGCGTCCTCACGAACGCGGCCACGGTCCGCTGCACCACATCCTTGTGACGGTTCACGAAGTCGGTCTGCATGTACAGGCACGCCGCCGGATAGGTGCCCCCCAGCGCGCCCCGCGTGCCCGCCGCGGTGCGCATGTCGACCAGCACATCTGCCACCCCCATCTTCCGCAGCCGGGAGATGGTGGGCTCGGTCGTGACCGCGGCGTCGATGCGGTTCTGCTGCATGGCCGCGATCAGCGTGTTGCCGGCGCCGACGGCCAGTGGCGTGTACTGCGTGCGGTCGCCGCCGCCTTTCGTCACCAGGAACGAGGCGAGGAAGTTCGTTGAGGATCCAAGCCCAGTCACGCCGATCTTCTTGCCTCTCAGGCCGGCCAGCGACTTGATGCCCGACCGCTTGGAGACGACCAGGGCCTCACCCGGCACCCGGTCGAGGATGACCACCGCTTCTAGGATCTTGCCCTTCGCCTGCAGGTCGATGGTGTGGTCGTAGAATCCCACCACGCCGTCAACCCGGCCCGCGATCATCTCCTCCTCGGCCGACTGACCGGCCTCCTCGCTATACAGCGTCACGTCGACCCCGGCGTCCTTGAAGTACCCGAGTCGCTGCGTGAGCATCGCGGGCAGGTAGATGATCTTTTCCAATCCCCCGACCATGATGCTCATCTTCGGCGGGGCCTGCGCGCCCACCGGGCCGGCGGCCCCGACCCCGAGCAGCAGGACGCTCAGCAGCAGTGCCGTCCACATCCGATCCTTGCGCATTCAGCACCCTCCCTTATCTTCGCTCTACCTCCCATGTTTCGATCAGCGCTACCTGTAATTCTACTCCACGCTTACCTTTGTTCCATTCCTCGCGTCGATCGGCCTTCGATTGGCTTTCTCGGATATCCCTCGCACCGCTCACGGCCCCGGCCGCTGGGCGGCCGGCCTCCACGGGGTCAGCCGGGTCTCCAACCGGGTGACGAGGGCGTCCGCGATCAGCGCCACGACGGAAAGGATCACCATCGCCGCGAAGACGCCATTCGTATTGAACGCGCCCTGCGCGGCCGCCACGAGATAGCCGAGGCCGCGGGTGGCCCCCAGAAACTCGCCCACCACCGCGCCCACCAGGGCGAACCCGAAGCTGGTGTGCAGGCTGCTCGTGATCCATCCGAGGGCCGACGGGAACATCACGTCGAACGACAGCTGCCGCGGGCCCGCCCCGAGGATCCGCGCGTTGTTGACCAGGTTGAGATCGACCTCGCGCACGCCTTGAAAGGCGTTGAAGAAGACAATGAAAAAGGTCAGGGTCACGCCGAGGGCCACCTTGCTGGCCATGCCCAGTCCGAGCCAGATGATGAAGATCGATCCGAGGATGACCCGCGGGATCGCGTTCCCCATCCGCACGTAGGGTCCGAAGACCGCGGCGAGCGTCCGGTTCCGTCCGAGGGCGAACCCCGCGATCACGCCGATCACCACGCCGATGGCGAACGCCATCACGGTCTCTTCCACCGTCACGGCCACGTGCTGCCACAGCGGCCCCTGGGAGGTGCCGCGGGTCACCCAGCGCCAGATGGTGGCCGCGATCCCGGAAGGCTGGCCGAAGAAGAACGCGTCCACCCACCCCAGCCGCACGCTGCCCTCCCACCCGCCCACGACCACGACGAACACCGCCACCTGGAGGATCCGCTCCAGCCGGTGCCGCCGCTGGTCGCGCGCCTCCGCGGCCAGCTCCTCGCCGACCAGGGCGGTGGCGGAGAGATCAGGCGGTTGCGCCTTTTGTAGTACGCTCATAGGTCACGACGACCTCGCTGCGCAGATCCTCCCAGATGAGTTCGTAGAAACGCGTGAACCGCGGATCGAAGCGGATCTCCGTCACGTTCCGGGGGCGAGGCAGATCGATCGGGTACGCGCGCTTCAGCGTCGCCGGCGCCGCCGTGAACACCAGCACTCGGTCCGCCAGCGAGATGGCTTCCTCCAGATCGTGGGTGACGAACACCACGGACGCCGAGGTCAGCGACCACAACTCCAGCAGCTCGTTCTCCATAAGCGTGCGCGTCTGCACGTCCAGCGCCGCGAACGGCTCGTCCATCAACAAGATCTCCGGTTCGTTGATCAGGCTCTGGGCCAGGGCGACCCGTTTGCGCATCCCGCCGCTGAGCTGGTTGGGATAGCGGTCCTCGAACCCCGCCAGCCCCACGCGCGCCACCCAGTCGCGCGCCCGCCGGCGCGCCTCCTTCCGCGGCACCCCGCGGTAGATCGGCCCGGTGGCGACGTTGTCCAGCACGTTCTTCCATGGGAAGACCGCATCGGTTTGGAACATGTAGCCGGCGTGGCGGCCGACCCCCGTCACGGGCTCGCCGAGCACGAGCACCCGGCCCCGGCTCGGCGCTTCGAGCCCGGCGATCAGGCTCAGCGTGGTCGATTTGCCGGATCCCGTCGGACCGACGATCGCGCAGAACTCGCCGTGCGCCACCTCGAGCGACAGATCGCGGACCGCCGTGTAGAACGTCCGGCTCGGCGTCCGGAACCGCTTGGTGACCTCGTGCAGCGAAATCGCCGGCTCCCGGCCGGCCTGCGCGTGCATGGCGTGGCTTTTCGCCGCGGGCCGGACGTTCTCCCTTGATATCGGTCCCCTCCGGGGCCCTGGGAGAGTGCGTGAACATTCACGGCATCTTCACCACGCGTTCACGGGTTCTTTGATGACACCGGCGAGAGCATCATGTAAGATATACGTTGAAGGGATGCAGAGGGCACGAGCGGCATCAGGGAGGAACCTTGTCATGGGGCGTGTGATGGGCCAGGGTATGATGCTCGGTATCGCCGCGGCGATCGCCGTGTTCGGGACTCCGATCGTCGCCCACGGTCAGGCGCTGACCTGCGTGCCGGGGACCACGACGCTGGTCCGGGCCGTGGGGCCCCAGGCGGCTCCAATGCTGGTGCCCGCCCAGGTGCACGCCACGATCTGCTCGCAGAACGGCGCCATCGTGGCGGTCCTGCCGTCCTTCACCACCGTCGGCCCCGCCTCGGCCCCGATGATCATCCCGGTCGAGACGAACGTGAGGACGTGCGTTCCTACCACGGTCGCGTCCACACCGGTTGCCGGCGGCGGGCTTCAGCCGCCCCTCCAGTTCGTGCAGGTGGGATCCGGGGTGTTCGCGGTCAACCTCGCGGCCCCCACGACGCTGGCCACGCCGGCGCCGGCGGGCGTGACCGTGCTGTCCACGGCGTTCACCTGCTTCTGAGGCCTCAGGCGCCGGAAGACGCTCCGCGAGATACGTAGGCCGCCCGTGGGGAAATGAACCCCGGGCACCGGCCGGCGGACTGCCCGGGCCGGCCGTCGTGATGGGCTGATGCAGCACATCAATCTCGCCATCGCATTCGCCGCCGGGGTGCTGGGGTTCTTCTCGCCCTGCGTCGTCCCGCTGATCCCGGGGTACCTCTCGTTCATCTCCGGTGTCTCGCTCGCGGATCTCCCGCCCCCCGAGCGCCGCCGGCGGACCGGGCGGGTGGCGCTGGCGACCGCGGCATTCGTCCTGGGCTTCTCGGTGATCTTCACCGGCCTGGGCGCCTCGGCATCGTTTTTCGGGGCCTTCGTCCTGGACAACCGTCTGCTGCTCAGCCGGATCGGGGGAGTGATCGTCATCCTCCTCGGCCTTTCGATGCTCGGGGTGATCAGGCTTCCCGCGCTCGCGCGCGAACTCCGGATGCAGATCTCCCGGCGGCCGGCTTCCATCCTGGGCGCTTTTCCGGTCGGGATGGCGTTCGGGTTTGCCTGGACGCCGTGCGTGGGACCCGTGCTGGCCGCGGTCCTCACCCTGGCGGCGACGACCCAGCGCGCCGCCGACGGCGCGCTCCTGCTCTTCGCCTATTCACTGGGATTGGGGGCGCCGTTCCTCGCCGCCGCGGTCCTCCTGACGACGGCGTTCAACGCGCTGCGTGTGGTGAGCCGTTACGGGCGCGCGATCCAGATGGCCAGCGGCGTCTTCCTCGTCGCCATGGGCGGGGCGCTGCTCTTCGACCTGGTGTTCCGGCTCAACGCCTGGATCCTGGAGGTGTTCCCCTTCCGGCCGGGGCTCTAGCAGGGACGGTGAAGCGAACACGCCCGGTCGGCGGCGCGAGGCAGCCGGGTCAGGTCTTGACCGAGCCCGAGGTCAGCCCCCCGACATAGTGCTCGACGAAGAACGAGTAGATGAACGCGACCGGGACGCAGCCGAGGAGCGCCGCGGCCATCAACTGCCCCCAGTAGAACACGTCGCCCCTGATCAATTCCGCGATCGCGCCCACCGGCACGGTGCGCACCGACGTCTTGGTCAGGAAGATCAGCGCGTACAGGAACTCGTTCTGCGAGAGCGTGAACGCGAAGATGCCCGCCGACAGCAGGCCCGGCGTGCTGATGGGCAGCACGACCCGCACCATCGCCTGCCACCGGCTGGCGCCGTCGATCCGCGCCGCCTCCTCGAGCTCGCGCGGCACGCTCTTGAAGTACCCCATCAGGAGCCACGCGCAGAACGGGACGAGGAACGTCGGGTACGTCAGCATCACCGAGCCGAGCGTGTCGCCGAGGCCGAGCCGGTCGACGATCTCGGCCATCGGGATGAACAGCAGCGTCTGCGGAACGAGGTAGGTGGTCGCGATGCCGACCGCCAGCACCGCCGCGCCGGGGAAGCGCATCCGCGCGAGCGGATACGCCGCCATGACGCCCAGAACGAGGGACGCGGCGGTCGAAACGACGGCCACGGCCATCGTGTTGTACGTCCACCGGAGGAACTGGGTCTGGGTGAGCAGGTCCGCATAGTGTTTGAGGGTGGGGTGGTGCACGACGAGCGGCATGATCTGCGGGTTATACAGTTCCTGGTTGGGCTTGAGCGACGTGATCAGCATCCAGTAGAACGGGAACAGCGCAAAGACGACGAAGCCGGCGAGGGGGAGGTACAGGCCGAACGCCCGCGCGCGCCAGCCGGACGCCCCGACCATGTCACTCTTTCCTCAAGTAGAGCGTCAGGCCCATGATCAGCAGCAGCAGCGCGGGAAACATCGCAAGGGCCACGGACGCGCCCAGGCCGAGCTGGCCCCCGCCCATTGCGATGTTGAACGCATAGGTGGCGAAGAGGTGGGTGGCGTTGGCCGGCCCGCCGCCCGTCAACACGTACACGAGCTGGAAGTCCGAGAAGGTGAAGATGACCGAGAACATCGTGACGATGATCAGGACCGGCCTGAGCAGCGGGAACGTGACGTAGCTGAAGCGCTGGCGCGGGCCCGCGCCGTCGATCGCCGCCGCCTCGTACAGGTCGGGTGGGATCGTCTGCAGGCCGGCGAGCAGCGTGATCGCGTAGAACGGCAGGCCGCGCCACGTGTTGACGAAGATGATGGACGCCATCGCGAGCGAGGGGTTTCCGAGCCACGACGGCACCGCGTGGAGCCGCGCCGCGTGCACGAGCACCCAGTTGATCACGCTGAACGTGGGGTCGAAGATCCACATCCACGCGACGGTGCTCAGCACCGTCGGCACGATGAAGGGCAGCAGCAGCGAGGCGCGCACCGCGTTCTTGAGCCGGAACTGCTGGTTCATCACGAGCGCCAGCGCGAGGCCGCCCGCGGCCTTGAGGAGGGTCGCGACGATCGTGTAGGTGAACGTGTTGCGCGCCACCTGCCAGAACACCGGATCGCTCAGGTCCAGGGCGAAGTTGCGGAGGCCGACGAACACGCCGGGCCGCCCGACCGGGCGGCTCTCCAGGCTGAGGTAGACCCCGTAGAAGAACGGGTAGGCGACGAACGCGGCGAGGTACAGCACCGGCGGCGCGAGCATCAGCCAGCTCCACACCGCCTCGCGCTCGAGCACGCCCCTCCACGCCGGCCGGCGGACGGCCGCGGCGGGGACGGTGACGCTCTGCGCTCTCGTGACGTTCACGGCGCGGCGCGCGGACCGCGATGGGTCAGCTCGCCCCGTAGATCTGCTTGATCTGCGCCGTCGCGGTCTTGATCACGTCCCGGGTCGACGCTCCGGCGCACGCCTTCGCGAACATGTCCACGACCACGTACTTGGACACGCTCTCCGACATCGCCCGGCTCGCCGGCCCGGGCCACCCGGGCAGGTGCGACGTCGCCAGCGACTCCTTGTACGGGATGTTCCGGGGCTCGGCCTTCCACATCGGCGCGTCGTCGTATCCGTGGAGGAAGGGCGCGTAGTAGGCGTCGCCGGCCTCGTACCAGCGGGATAGCTGCGGCTTCTGCATCAGCCACCGGAGGAAGGCCTGGGCGGCCTCGCGGTCGGGCGTGTGCGTGAAGATCGAGTGGCTCCAGGAGTTCAGCAGATGATACCGCTGGCCGGTGGGCCCCTTGGGGTTTTGCGACTGGTCGATGACCTTGGCGATCTCCGGGAAGTCGCGCTTCGCGGCCCACAGGATGCTGGTCGCGTTGTTCGTACAGGAGATCTGCTGGCCGAGGAACGCCTTGTTGTTGTTGGGATCGGTCCAGCCCAGCACGTCCTCAACCATCGTTTGCCGGAAGAACGTCCGGCAGAAGTCCACCGCCCTGGCCGTCTCGGCGGAGTCGAGGACCACCGCCTTCCCGTCCCTGTCCACCTCGCGGCCGCCGTACGACCACAGGAGCGGGTAGAGCCAGCCGTGGTTGTCGCCAAAGCCGTGCCCCAGCTCGAAGCCGAAGGGATGCCCCCTGGCTTTGAGCTTCGTCCCGGCCTCGAGAAGCTCGTCCCAGGTCCCCGGGAAGCGGTGCACGCCGATTTCGGCGAACCAGTCGGTCCGCCAGACCATGAGCTGGCCGACGTTGCCGAAGGGGAGCGCCTTCCACCTGCCGTTGACGAACGTCGCCTCCTTGGCGCTCTGGTACCAACCGCCGTTCTGCCCGCCGATCTCCGCGGCGATGTCGCTCAGGTCCACGTACTTCTCGTCGTAGAGGTACGGCCAGTTGAAGAAGTTCAGCGTGATGTCCGGTCCCGAGCCCGTCTCCGCGACCGTTGTGACGCGCGTCTGGAGGCTCCCGACGCTGGCCAGCTCGTAGTTGATGCGGACCCCGGCCGCCTTCTGATACTCGGGGGCGAGCGTCTGCCGGAAGTACTCGTCGAATGTCTTGATGAAGGAGTTCTCGTGCAGGATGCTGAGCGTCTGGGCCTTCTGCGCGGCGGCAGGACCCGGCCGGACCAGAGCGGCGCCGGCCGCGCCGGCGGAGAGCCTCAGGAAGCCGCGGCGGGACAGCGGCTGGGCGATGCCGGTCATCGTGATCCCCCCTTCTCCCGGCCCGGCTCCGGCGCCGGGCCCGCGGAGGTGTTCTCCGAACGGCGCCGGGACCCTCTTTGGAGCGTTATCAAATGTTCACACTCGGCGGCTAGGCTGAGATCAGCGCGTCAGCAGAAAGGTGGTGCCTAGTGCGCTCTCTGACCAGCACGTTACTGCTGCTCGCCGCGGTGGGATTGGCCGCGCTGCCGGGAGGCGCCGGCGGCGCTTCGAACGCGCCCGAGTTCGCCGGGGGCGGCCTCTGGTTCAACACCGACGCGCCGCTCACACTCGCCGGCCTTCGTGGGAAGGTCGTTGCGGTGGACATATGGACCGGCGGGTGCATCAACTGCCTCAACACCCTTCCCTATGTCAAACAGTGGGACGCCAGGTACCGGAGCAAGGGGCTCGTGATCGTCGGCGTGCACTCTCCCGAGTTTGCCCACGAGCATTCGGTGGAGTACGTGAAGAACGCCATCGCGCGGCAGGGCATCAGGTACCCTGTCGTGATGGATAACAATTTCAAGATCTGGGACGCCTACAAGAACGTCTACTGGCCGGCGCTCTACCTGATCGACAAGAAAGGCGCCATCCGGTACACGCACATCGGCGAGGGCGAGTACGACACCACGGAACGGACGATCGTGAAGCTCCTGGCCGAGGCGAGCTAGCGCCCAAGACCAGAGAATTGGCGGAGATCAGCGGCGTACCCTGATGGTGAATCACTCCGGCAGGTACGTCTTCGCAATTCCTGCACCGATTGTATAATTCGGGTCGACCATGTTGCCCAACCGTGCACGGCCGATCTGCGTAAGCACCAAGTACGCATCCCACTTGTCGAATCCATAATCGGCCACCAACCATTTCACCAGATCCGCGTAGGCGATACGCGCCGCGTCCTCCATGGGCCGTGCGCTCCCGATACTCATGATGAACGTATCGCTTTCAAGTCGTGGCCACGACAGCGTCCATTGCTTTCGAACATCCACCGTGATCGTCGTGCGTGTCGGGTGCTCGATGGCCACACCGCATAGTTCACCATCGCCTTGTGTCGCGTGGCAATCCCCGAGGTAGAGCAAGGCTCCTTCGATGCGCACCGGCAGGTAGATCGTGGCTCCTGGGCAGATATCGGGAAGATCCATGTTCCCCCCATGATTCCCCGGCGTGAGGGCGCCAATCGAGTCGATGCGGGGAGACGTGCTAATTGTGCCGATGAATGGCTTGTAAGGAAATTTCAACCGAGTGTTCCACGTCACGTGTTCTTCCGTCACTTCCAGCTTTCGTACGATCTCAGGCAGAGGGTCATGGAGCATCGCTGTCAGATCGGTAGCGGTCAGGCCGCCAAAGTATGGCACGAGACACGTGGTGCCGCGAGGTTGTGGCCCACGCGGCTTTATCGAATCGATGCGGACGGCGAGACAGTCGCCCGGCTCGGCCCCTTCTACATACACGGGTCCGTTTTGAGGATTGACATAAGGGTATTCAAGGACTTGGCTCGGCTTGATCCCCTCATGCGTGATCCGCCCTTCGAAAGCGTCCCGGGTCTCCACGACGATCGTGTCGCCCGGACGGACTCGGAGCACCGGTGAAACATACGGGCCGACAGTATAATGGTATTTATTTTGGACCTCTTCGGTAAGGTAATGGGTCGCCATGCCGTCCACTCCTCAGTGAGTCGTCTTCATCCCAATCTGCAGGAAGCCACCTATATGGCCAGATACCGCACGAGGTGATCCCGATCGGTGAGTTCTTCTCGAGTGAGCGTTGCCACGATCCGCCCCTTGTCCATGGCATAGGCACGATGGGCGACACTCGAAATGAGGCGCATGTTTTGCTCAACCAACAGGATCGTCAGCCTCTCCTCCCGGTTCAACCGGACAAGAATCCGGGCGATCTCATCCACGATGTTTGGCTGAATCCCCATCGAGGCCTCGTCGAGGAGGAGGAGTGACGGATCACCGACCAGGGCGCGCCCGATGGCCAGCATCTGCTGCTGCCCCCCGCTGAACGTGCCCGCCAGTTGCCGCCGGCGCTCTCGGAGCACCGGAAAGTACTCGTAGACGAGGTCGTACAGTGGCCGCGTCTTTTCACGGTTGATCGTTTCTCCGAGCATGAGGTTCTCCTCGACCGTCATCTCGGGGAAGATCTCACGCCCTTGAGGTACATAGCCGATACCCAGCGCGGCGCGCCGGTCTGCCGTGAGGGGCGCAACCTGCATGCCCTGGAAAAGAATGGAACCCCACCCGACCGGCAGCAGTCCTATGATCGCCCGCATTAACGTAGACTTTCCGACCCCATTTCGTCCGATGGTCGCGACAATTTCTCCAGCCGCGAGACGGAGCGTGACTCCCTGAAGGATGTCACCACTTCCGTAGCCAGCCCTTAGCTCGCGTACTTCAAGAACCGCAGCCCCCATGGCTACTGTTCTCCGAGATAGATCCGGCGTACGTCCTGGTTGGACTCGATCTCCGCAAGAGTGCCTTCCGCGAAGACGCGCCCATAGTGCATCACGGTAATCCGCCTGGCGATATGGCGGACAAAGGCCATGTCGTGCTCAACGACAATGACTGTCATACCCTGCGCGTTGAGCCTGATGACGAATTCTGCAGTCAGGGCTGTCTCTTCAGGAGTCATCCCAGCCGTCGGTTCGTCTAGGAGCAGAAGGTCCGGACCCGTCGCCAGGGCGAGGCAGATCTCAAGCCATTGTTGCGAACTGTGCGGGAGTTCCCGAGCCAATCGTTCGAGTTCGTGGTCGAGGCCCAGGCTGTGCAGCGCCCAGCCCACATGTCCATTCTGACCCTCGACGTCTCGGCTTGCTGTGCCTGCGACCAGCAAATGCTGGCGTACTGTCAGCTCGCGGTAGATGCGAACGTTCTGAAACTTCAGGGAGAGACCCCGTCGAACTCTAAGAAAGGGCGGGAGATAGGTGATGTCTTCTCCTTTGAAGAGCACCCGCCCGGCATCTGGCTTGTGGAGACCGGTCAGCAGGCTGAAAAACGTGGATTTCCCCGCGCCGTTTGGCCCGATGAGGCATCGCAGCTCTCCCCGGGCAATCGTCATCGCCAGGTGGTCAACGGCGCGAATCCCACCAAACGACCTCGTCAGATCATCTGTCTGAAGGAGCACTGCGTCATCACCGCCGGCCCGTCTATGCATCGACGCCCGCCTCTTCAATGCTCCCTCGACTCGACCGGGGTGTGAGTCGCCCGCGTCCGCGCGCGGGATGTCCACCATCGTCCGGCGTGCGCCAGGGCGACCACGATGCCGGTCGGGAAAAAGAGCATCGTGGCAAGCAGCAGCCCGCCGAGAACGAGAAAAGCGTAGGCGCCGCCCCAGACGGCGAGGGAATCTGCCAGCCAACGAAGCGCGATCACTGAAAGGAAGACGGCGAGGAGGCTACGCCTGCCCCCGACCGCGGTCCAGATCACCGGCAACGTGGCCGCCAGCAGTCCGATGTTGGACGGGCTCATGTAGTTTCCCCAAGACACGTACAACACTCCACTGACGCCGGCAAGCGCGGCGGCCAGCATGAAGACTTGGACCTGGATCGCATCCACATGATGACCAAGCATCCGGGTGCGTTCTGGATCGTCGCGGATCGCCACCACGATGTGACCATAGCGCGAGTTGACAAGCAGCCGCAGCCCCAGGTAGGTTAGCATCGCAAGAGCGACCGCGAGGTAGTAGAATGGCGTGGATGCACCCCCGAGCGCGATCGGCCCAATCGTCAGGGACGGGATGTTCGTCATCCCGTTGTAGCCGCCGAAGAGCACCCGCCCAATGCGCCACCGGTATCCCGCCGTCTGGGCCATGAAGGTCTCGAGAATCAACGAGAGCACCAACGTGAGCAGAGGAATGATCCACCCACTGACCTGACCGTAGAACACGAAGTATCCAAAGGCTCCAGCGAGCAGTATCGCCGCCGCGATGCCGCCGGCTGCCGCCAACAGCGTGCCGGCCGGTAGACCCACCAGGTTTCCCGCGATAAGTCCGTAGACGTACCCCGCCGCCCCGAAGAATGCGGCTTGGCCGAAGCTGAGCACGCCGTTATAACCCCACAACAGACCAAGCCCCAAGCCCATGGGAACGAACAGGAGAAAACTCGCCAAGCTGGACAGCGCGAACGTGGACCCGATCAGCGGGTAAAACAGCAGCCCGGCCGCGCACAGTGCAGCAGCTGTCCAGAATGCGGGAGAGGTCCCCAGCTCCTGCGGCCCGTTTACCATTCGCCAAAAGCCGCCGCTCCGCACCCTCATGACACCAGCCCGCGCCCCATTCGACGACGGCCTGCGTCACGCAGATACCCGGAAAACCCCCGGGGAAGGAACCGGATAATCACGAGTGAGGCGATCAACAACCCGATGCGTCCGATGAACGTGCCGAGCACGCTGGACAACGGCGTTGAGATGAGCGCAAGGAAAGCAGAGCTCGTCAAAGCGCCGACGATCGGGTTAGTGCCTCCGCCGACCACGACGGTAATGAATGCAACGTCGACGAACGTCGTCCCCATCAGCGGCACAATCGTCGTCGTGGGTGCGTACAGAGCACCGGTGAGCCCCGCGAGGGCCGATCCGGCAGCAAACGTTAGCATGTAGATCCGACGGGTGCTGATCCCGAGCGCCTGAGCCATTTCGGGGTTCTGCATCGTTGCGCGGGTCCACACGCCGAGGCGCGTCCGGTAGAAGACCCACCACGCAAGCCACACGACCAGCACCGCTACTCCAAACAGCATCAACCGATACCCGCCGAACGCATACCCGCCGTATCCAACGGTCCACTGGGGCAGCGGGACGGACACGAGGGACGGTCCAAAAAGGATCAAGACCCCCTGGCTGAGAATTAAGCTGACTCCCCATGTAGCGACGAGCGCGCCAAGCTTGTCGCGGTAGAACCGTCTGATGACGGTCCGCTCCAACACAAGGCCAAATAGCGCCAGGCCAATGACGCTGAGGAGCACGCATACAGGCAGCGGAAGATGCATCTCGTTGTACGAGAGCGTGGTGATGTAGGCCCCCAACATGATGAGTTCCCCGTGAGCCAGGTTGATAACGTCGAGGACTCCGAGGATGATCATGAGGCCCAGCGCCGCAAGCAGCAGGAAGGCAACGTTGTCCGCGAACTGGTAGAGAAGATTGATACCATAGGGCAGGTTCATGTCGTGCGCACTCCGTGTCGGTGACTACTCACTCGTTCTGATGGGAGCGCCTGGGCTCCTGCGGCTCTCGCCCCAGGAGCCCACAGCGTCACTTGCGCCTTCTCGGGCGCTTACGCGGGATTGTTACTTCTTGAGAAACTTCTTGAAGAATGGATCCTCATCAGGGATATACTGCTTGTACTCCGGGGTGCGGACGAGGTTCACGCCGAGCCGCCGCGTCCACCACGGATCGATGTGGGGCCACTCGGCGACAAATGTGATGTTGTGGTTCTCGTCACAGCTTGCGAGGCGAATGTACTGACTCAGATGGTGCGTCGCGGGGTCCATGCGGACCCATCCCGCCGGGGCCTCAACGCCGATTCCGGATTCCAGGGCTTCCATCACCGCAGGCTTGTCAGTGGTGCGTGCGAGCCGCACGGCCTTCGCGTACAGGTGAGTGGCGACATATGCGCTGTGACCCTCCATTGCCATGTAGGGTTCATCAGGGAACATCTTCCTCCACCGCTCCACGAACTTCCGGTTGCGTGGCGTCGGGATCTCCTCCATATAACTCGCGGTGACGTGGAACCGCGCCAGGGCCGGCGGCTTGAACCGAAGGTGCTCATATCCTTGAGCGATGTTGATGCTTGAACCCATGGGGATGCGGACTCCAGCAGCCTGTGCCTGAGGATAATAGTTGGAGTGATTTTGGCCCGTAATGTACATCATCAACCAATCGGGCTTGACCTGCTGAATACGCGCGATGCTCGAACTGAACTGGGACACGCTGAGGGGAATGAACTCCTCGCCAATGACCTCCGCGCCCAGGACAGGAGCCATGGCCCGCGTCCACGCCGCACTCAACTGACCGAAGTTGTAATCTGCCGCAAGGGTGTAGATGCGCCGACCGAAACGCTGGATCATGTACTGCATCACGGGCAAAATCTGCTGCTCCGGCAGGGCCCCGGTGCAAAATGTGTACTTGTCGGCGACGCCCCCTTCATACTGGTTGTTGTAGAAATACAACATTTTATTCTCGTCCATAATCGGGCGCAGCGCCTCGCGCTCCGCGCTGGCGAAGCCTGCCATGATGACATCGGCCTTGTCTTGGAGAATCAGCCGCCGCGCGAGTGACTGGAATTGGCGGTTGTCCGACTGCGGGTCCGGAGCGATGAGGTCGATCTTCCTGCCTAGGACACCCTGGTCTCCGGACTTCTCCAGATACTCATCGGCCTCATCCCATACGACAGCATCCTTAGACGGCGCCTCCCCCCGATCGATGACAGAGGAACCGCTCCCCAGTTTGGGATGCTCTATTGGTGGCTTGGCGGCCACTTTCGCAAACACGCCGGGACTGCCTGGGCCCTGCAACCCACCCTTGAGCGTAAATCCGTCGTTAATCTCCTTGATCGCCAGCTGCGTCCCGTGCCATTTGTTGAGGCCGAAGATCGCGAAGTTCCCTGAACGATCCTCCAGCAGTCCGAACTTAATCGTGGAGGCTGCGGCGCCAGAAACGATGTTGGGCACTCCGAACGTTGCGCTCTCGAGACCGAGCGCCGCCCCTGCAACAGCGGTTGCGGTGACGAACTCACGCCTCGTTAGAGTGGGCGACTCATCTCTCCCGGGACCATCGTCTGCCGGTATCTCTCGATCTTGGACAATACTGTGGGCCGGATCTCGCATCGTACTCATTTACGCCTCCCCTCCTTTTGTGTTGAATGCCAGCGATTGGACAGGTCCCCCGTCGAATGTCGTCGCGGTAGATCCTCACTCCCTTTCAGCCGCCCCGCTCTCTGGGCACGTAGCGCGCGCTAGGCCACCGGCTGGAGGTGGCTCCGCACCACGCCGAGGGGCCCGGAGGCCACCGGCAACCCGTCGCGGTAGACGATCAGGTGCCCCGAGGTCGCGGGGATCCGTGAGCCGGGCGTGAGGATGCCGGCAAGGTTGAGGGGATCCGCCGCCGGGACGAGCACGGTCTCTCCTGCCGGCTCCTGCCGCCTGACTGCCCGCAGCGCTTCCACCGCCACCGGGAGCGCGTACTGCTCGCCGACGACGCCGTCGACAAAGCGGCCGCCGCGGATCTCGCCCGAGGCTTCCCACCGCCGGTAGATCGCGAGCAGCGTCCGCCACGGGGGAG
>VBAK01000085.1 GCA_005882275.1 Candidatus Segetimicrobium genomatis | reverse complement strand
TCGCGCTTGGGGTCAACAATCTCACGAACCGCATGCCGCCGCCGGCGCCGCGCGCCTTCGTGGACAACAACGCGGACGTCGCGACCTTCTCCCCGCTCGGGCGCTTTGTGTACGGCACGGTGACGGTTACCTTCTGAGCCTGCTCCGGCTAGCATGCGCGTGCGGGGCGCGTGCGCGCTCGTTGTGGGCAAGCCGCAAACTCGCTGCCCGAGTGAAGGGCGCGGAAAGTCAAGAAGGGCCGGCATGACCACTGAACCCACGGGCGTTGCGACCTGGAGCGATTTCGAGCGTGTTGGAATACGCGTCGGAACGGTCCGGAGAGTGGAACCGTTTCCCGAAGCCCGCAAGCCGGCCTACAAGCTCTGGATAGACTTCGGGCCGTTCGGGATCAAACAGTCAAGCGCGCAGCTCACCGCGCTCTACCAGCCGGATGAGCTCATCGGGCGTCAGCTGGTGTGTGCGACCGGCCTGGGCCCGAAACGCGTGGCGGGCTTCAAGTCGGAGGTTCTCGTGACCGGCTTCGCCCGCGACGACGGTGCCATCATTCTCGCAGTCCCCGAGCGCAAGATTACCGACGGCAGCCCTCTCTGCTGACCGGCCGCGGCCCGCACGCCGCAGTGCACGGCAGCTCGCCGCCCCATCCTCCCCCTGTCGGTTCAGAATATGGCCACGAAAGCGGGGAGAGTGCCACGTGAAGATCACGATCGAGATCATCGGATGGACGGCGGCCGCCATGATGTTGTCGGCCTACATGCTGCTGACCTCGGGCCGACTGAGCTCGAGGTCGGCCGTCTACCAATGGCTCAATGTGCTCTCGGGCGCCGGCTTCATCGTCAACAGCGGATGGAACGGCGCCTACCCCTCGGCTTTTCTCAACCTCATCTGGATGGCGATCGGGCTCTACGGCCTCTCCAGAGGGACTCGCGCGCAGCCCGGACCGGCGTCCTGACACCGCTGGGAAATAAGAGTCCGGTCACCAGCAGCGCAAGCGGCGCGCCCGCGAGCCGCGCAACGACGAATCCGGCGACGTCGAGCAGAGTCATGGCGCCTCTGGTGGAGCGGTCTTGCCGATTGCGTCCAGGCGCTCCTGGAGCTTGATGCGATCGAGTGAAGTCAGCGGCAGACTGGTGAAGATCTTGATGCGATTGTCGAGGGCCTGAAACGTCGACCTGAACGCGAGCCATTTGTCCGTCTCGGTGCCCTCGACCGCCGCCGGGTCCGGCAGACCCCAATGGGCCGTCATCGGCTGCCCCGGCCAATAGGGACACCCTTCACCGGCGGCGGTGTCACAGACCGTGAATACGAAGTCCAGGTGCAGCGCGCCGGGGGCGGCGAATTCGTCCCAGCTCTTGCTGCGCAAACCGTCGGTCGGGACCTTCATGCGCCGGAGCAGCTCCAGCGCGATCGGATGCACAGCGCCCCTGGGATGGCTGCCCGCACTGAAACCGCGGAATTTCCCGCGCCCCCAATGGTTGATCAACGCCTCCGCGATGATGCTGCGCGCGGAGTTGCCCGTGCACAGAAACAGCACGTTGTAGGGCCGATCGAGCACCTTCGCCATACAGGTCGCGGAAGCGGGACAGAGCGAGCGAAACTCCTCGCTCCCCTGCACGTCCGCCGGCGCGGCGCTGCGCTCGATGACCTGATAGCCGTGGCGTGCGAAAAACCCCGCGGCGGTCTCGGTGAGCAGGATCAACCGCTCGATCCTCGCCTCCCGCGCCAGGCGCTCGAGCTCGAGCACGATGGCGCGTCCGAGGCCGGATCCCCGACGGTCCTCAGCCACGGTCACGGAGCGTAGCAACGCGGTCGATCCAAAACGCTGCAGCGCCCCGGCGGCAACCACTCGGCCGCGCTCCCGGATGGTCACGAACTCGGGTCGCGCCGATGCCAGATCGCTCGCGGGCAATCCGGAGCTCTCCAGGAGACTTCGAATTTCGATCAACTCCTCTGCGGAGGCCGCGTTCATGAGCGACAACGGCATGCCCTCGCTAGAGCGTCTTCGGAGGACAACAGCTCGGACCGCAACAGGACAACTCGGCCCGCTGCGCCGATTTGGGGCGGATCTCGTCCCTTCCATAGACGGTGCTCTCGCCGGTCGTGAGGAATGTCTCCCACTGGATGCCTTGCGGATCGTCGACCCAGCTCTTCTCGCTCTGCGCATAGCAGCAGGTGGTCTCGCCCTCCTCGATCACCGGCCCCTCGGCGCGCTCGAGCCGCCCGTAGACCTCCTCGAGCTCTGCCCGGTCCTCGACCTGAATGCCCAGATGCTGCACACCGGGCTTGCCGTCCCTCTGACTGATCGCGAAATTCACTCGGGGATCCTCCAGCATCCACTTCGCATAGTCCGGCTTTCGCACGGTGGGCGCCGCCGCGAAGAGCTCCGAGTAGAAGCGGATGGAACGGTCGAGGTCCTTCACGGAGACGTGGACGTGCAGACGTTTCATGCGTTCTTCCTTCGTAAAGCCGTGGCCGCCCGTGGCTCACGATCCGGGCCGCAGCCCTCTTCCGCGAGGCTGCAGCAGTTCTCGCTCAGAAACCCGACGAGCGCGTTCATGCGCTCGAAGTTCGGGCTGTAGTAGAGATTGCGACCCGCGCGGCGACTGATGATGAGCCCCGCCTGAACCAGCCCCTTGAGGTGAAAAGACAGCGTCGGCGCCGGCACTTCGAGGCGCGCGACGAGTTCGGAGGGGGTGTACCCCTCCGGACCCCGCCTGACCAGCAGGCGGTAAACCGCGAGGCGCGCTTCGGACGCCAGGGCGCCGAGCGCCTCGATAGCGTCGGTGGATTTCATCGTTTCAATTATATGAAAATATATGGGCGCTTGCAATGCGCGTCCGCCCGCTCGCGCCTTTCGCGACGGCCGTCGCGTCGTCGCGCCCGATCTTGTGACGAGCCCCGCAACATAATGCGGAAACTTTGACTTTGAGGATGGCGCTCACGCACCGTCGCTTCGTCTTCGCTAGCGTGTACAGGGAAGGATCACAGCCCGTGGAGGGCGCCGTCTCATTATGTTCACATCGCTGCTCGACGAAGTGCGTATCTGGCCGCTGCTGTGGCGACGCAGACTCGCCTGCTCCTGGCTGCTCCGCGACAAGGGCAACATCGCCTTCCTCGCCGTGCTCGGCCTGATGGTCCTCGCGGTTGCGGCCATCATCTATTTGGCCTACCAGGAAGAAGCGCCCATCGAGGC
Organism: Candidatus Segetimicrobium genomatis; assembly: GCA_005882275.1. Lineage (GTDB taxonomy): Bacteria > Sysuimicrobiota > Sysuimicrobiia > Sysuimicrobiales > Segetimicrobiaceae > Segetimicrobium > Segetimicrobium genomatis. The sequence goes on along the minus strand of VBAK01000085.1, from coordinate 3,340 downwards.
CGTCCCGGTCGAGGCGGTGCGGCGCGAGGCAACCCGTGCGCAGCGGCGCGCAAACGATCTGCGTTGCCTCGCCGAGAACATCTATTTCGAAGCTCGCGGCGAGCCCATCGCGGGTCAGTATGCCGTTGCGGAAGTCACCCTGAACCGGACTCAGGCGCAGTACTTCCCGCACACCGTCTGCGAGGTGGTCCACGAGACCCGGTGGGATCCGGGTCGCCGGCGTCACACTGCAGACTTCTCCTGGACGGAGTCGGGCACGCTGTCCCCCGAGGACGGACCCGCCTGGAGGCAGGCGATGACGATCGCGACCGCGGTGTACGACGATACGAACGAGCCGCTCGTGCCCGGCGCCTTGTTCTATCACGCAACGAGCGTCCGTCCGGGGTGGGCGAGCGCCCGGAAAACGGTTGCGAGGATCGGCAACCACATCTTCTATCGATGAGCCGATTCGACGGCGTGGTGCTCCGCGATCCATCGCAGCATTCCGCCGGACAGGTTCGCAACCTGTTCCAGCCCCGCCCGCTGCAGCAGCACGACCGCCTGAGCTGAGCGGGCACCGCTGCGGCATATCGTCACCACGGGAGTCGTGCGTGACAGATCGTCGACCCGGCACGCGAGCTGGTCGAGCGGAATGAGCCTGGCTCCGCGGATGTGCCCGAGGGGGCCCGTGAATTCCTCGGGATCCCGCACGTCGACCAGCTGCACCGGCGCCGACATCTCGGCGAGCGCGGCGGGCTCGATCTCCCAGATACCGGCGACGGTGAAGCGCAGCGCCGCCCAGCGCGGGGCCGCCGCGGAAGGCCCGATCGCGTCGGGCCGCCCGACCCGGAGATTCGCCGGCACAGCGACCTCGAGCAGCTTCGGATGCGGCAGATTCAAGTTGCTCATGAAGCCCACGAAGTCGCCCTCGCCAACCCGGTCCGCGATGCGCGGGTTGAGCCGGCGCTCCTCGGCCACGCTGCTCGCAGTGAGTCCGCGGTAATCATGCGCCGGGTAGATCAGGCACTCCCCCGGCAGCGTCAGGATCTGGTCGCGGATCGAGCGGAACATCGCACGCGCATCGCCCTGCTGGAAGTCAGTGCGGCCCGTGCCGCGGATCATGAGGCAATCGCCTGTGAGCGCCAGGCTGGCGTCATCGAGAACATACGTCAGGCAGCCACGGGTATGGCCCGGTGTCGCGCGCACCTGAAGGTGCCGCGAGCCGAAAGAGACCCGATCGTCGTGGCGCAGCAGCCGGTCGGCGCCTTCCGCTCCGCTCGCGGCCGACACCGCGATCTCGCAACCGAGCTCGCGCTTGAGCCACCAGGCGCCGGTGACGTGATCGGCGTGCACGTGGGTCTCGAGCGTCGCAACCGGCGTGAGTCCCAGCTCGCGCAACAGGGCCGCATCGCGCTGCCAATGCTCGAGCACGGGATCGACCACCAGCGCCTCGCCCGACGCGGCGTCGCCCAGAAGATAGGTGTAGGTGGAAGAGGTGGGATCGAACAGCTGCCGGAAAATCATGACGATCGTCCCCGCGGGCGATGATCCCGCTCAAGGCCCCAACACGGCGGGCACGATCAGCGAAGTAAACAGCCGGTCGGTCAGAGCTCCGGCGCCTGAGACCCTGAAGTTGGTGGTGGTCACGACGACGACGACTCCCTGACCCGGCAAGACGTATACCTTGTTTCCACCGGTCCCGTACATTCCGTACGTCGGGATGTTTCGTCCGCCGACGTGAAAGGTCTGGAGCCACCAAAGGTACCCATAGTCGGTGTCCTCCCGCGCATTCGCGTGCGGCGACACCGATCGACGTGCCCAGCTCTCCGAGATGACCTGCCGGCCCTGCCAGCGCCCTCCATTGAGATAGAGCTGACCGAGCTTCAGCAGGTCGCGGCTGCGCAGCTGGAGGCCGCCGCCGGTCATGGCGGCGCCGAGCGGCTGGTACTGCCATTTGACCGTCTCGATCCCGAGCGGCTCGAACAGCACCGCCTGCGCAAAGTCCGGAACGCGTTGTCCGGTCGCTCTCTCCAACAGCTCTCCGAGCGTCGTTGGGCCGGCCGTGCAGTAGCTCCAGGCGCGTCCGTGCGGCGACTGCTCCGGCTTCGGCTGCCAGTCGGGAAAGCCCCGGATCGGCAGATCGAGCGTGAACTTCACCCAATCCTCCACCAGGTACATGCGCTCTTCATTGCCTCGGGAGAACTGGTTCTCGTCGTCACACTCGAGGAGCGAGCTCATGGTCAGAAAGTCTTCGACCGTGATCTGCTCCTTGCGCGGGTCCGGGTTGGCGAGCGGCAGCCGATCCTTGAAGAATGGCAGCACGCGTGACTCGGCGCGCAGGAGCGCGCGATCCACCGCGGCGCCGACGAGCATCCCGGTAACGGTCTTGGTCGCGGAGCGCGTATTGCGGAGCGCCTCGGCGCCCAGAGTGTCGAAGTACTGCTCGTAGAGCACGCGCTCGCCACGCGCGACGATCACACTCGTGATCTGCTGATAGGACCCGCCGCGTACCGTGGGGGTGATGTCATCGAGGGCGGGACTGGCCGCGCCTGTGAGCTCAGCACCACAGCCGAGCCCTGAGGCGACACAGGCGAGCAGCAGCGTTCCGGGCGGCGCGTATCTCACGGCGAGCTGCAGTCTAATTGGTCCGCGTCGGCTGAAGCTTGTATCGGTGAAACACGCTCACGCCGATACGCCGCCGGGGTAGTGCCGTACACCGCCCGAAACGCCCGTGTCATATGGCTCTGATCGACGAAGCCTGTCTCTGCGGCGATGTGCGCAGCCCGCAGGTCCATGCTACGCAGGAGCTCGGCCGCCCGATCCACTCTCCGCCAGCGAATCAACTCACCCGGCGAGCAGTCCCAGGTCGCCCGGAACGCGCGAGCGAGATGAACGGGGTGCACATTGAACTCCGCCGCGATATCGCGAACGCCCAGGCGAGCCTCCGCCGAGCGGTCCATGATCGCCTCGTACGCCCGGAGCACCCAGGCGGACGGATGACTGACCGGGAAACCAGCCTCCGCCACGAGCGCAAACAGCTCCCACACGGATGACTCCATGACCATCGGATCGCGCGCCTCGCGCAGCTCCCGTGCGAGGCGGAATGCCGCGCTGAGCGCGCTGCGGGCTCGCAGGCACACCGCATCGGCAGCGGGTCGACCGGTCGTGCGGATGTCGAGGAAGGTCGTGCCGGGAACGGACACCGTTACGAAGGTGCCCACGCCCCCCGCAAACCGGTCGCGGTGCGTGGTACCGGGAGGATTGAAAATCAGTGCGGGCGGTCGCGCACGCTCGGGCGCGCCGCGTGCGCAGGTGGGGTACGCAAACGCCAGGTTGGCCAAGGACCAAAGCGTTGCTGTCG
>VBAK01000131.1 GCA_005882275.1 Candidatus Segetimicrobium genomatis | reverse complement strand
GCGTGAAGATCCCCCTGGCCCGCCAGCGGGTCAAGGACTACCCCCATCAGTTCTCCGGCGGAATGCGCCAGCGCGTGATGATCGCCATGGCGCTGTCCTGCAACCCCTCCGTGCTCATCGCCGACGAGCCGACCACCGCGCTGGACGTGACGATCCAGGCGCAGATCATCGAGTTGATGCGCGAGCTGCAGCGCGACTTCGGCACGTCGATCATCATGATCACCCACAACCTCGGGGTGGTCGCGGAGATGTGCGACAACGTCGTCGTGATGTACGCGGGCCGGCCGATCGAGACCACGACGATCAAGCGGATCTTCCAGGAGCCCAAGCACCCGTACACCTGGGGCCTGCTGCACTCGGTCCCCAAGCTGTACGAGCGGCGGGAGCGGCTGATCCCCATCGAGGGGCAGCCGCCCAGCCTGATCGACCTGCCGCCGGGGTGCGCCTTCGCGCCCCGCTGCCCGTTCGCCATGGAGATCTGCGTGCAGGCCGACCCGCCGGATTACCCGGTGGGCCCGAGCCACACGGCGAAGTGCTACCTCTACTCGGACAAGGCGACGGAGAAAGAGAAGAAGGCCGCCGAGGCCGCCGGGCTGGCCGCGTCCTCGCGGTCCGGTTCGTAGCCCCACTCACGCGCGGGCCTGGAGGGACCCTATGGCGACGAACGGCGAGATCCTGCTCGAGGTCCGGGACCTCCGGAAGTACTATCCGGTCACCAAGGGCTTCATCTTCCAGCGGCAGGTGGGGGCCGTCAAGGCCGTCGACGACCTCAGCTTCTTCATCCGCAAGGGCGAGACCCTCGGGCTCGTGGGAGAGTCCGGCTGCGGCAAGACGACGACCGGCCGGGTGATCCTCCGGCTCCAGGAGCCGACGGCCGGCCAGGCGCTCTTCGAGGGACGGGACATCTTCAAGCTCGGCAAGGAAGAGCTGCGCCGGCTGCGCCGCGACATGCAGATCATCTTCCAGGACCCCTATTCCTCGCTCAACCCGCGGATGACCGTCGGGGACATCATCGGCGAGCCGCTGGAGATCCACCGGCTGGCCCGCGGCAAGGAAAAGGTGCGGCGCGTGCAGGAACTGCTCGAGGTCGTCGGCCTCTCCCCGTACCACGCCAACCGGTACCCGCACGAGTTCAGCGGCGGCCAGCGGCAGCGCATCGGCATCGCCCGCGCCCTCGCCGTCAACCCCAAGCTCATCATCGCCGACGAGCCGGTCTCGGCGCTGGACGTGAGCATCCAGGCGCAGGTGCTCAACCTCCTGGAGGAGCTGCAGAAGGAGTTCGGGCTCACGTACCTGTTCATCGCGCACGACCTGTCGGTGGTGAAGCACATCAGCGACCGGATCGCCGTCATGTACCTCGGGAAGATCGTGGAACTGGCGGAGACCGAAGAGCTGTTCAGCAACCCGCAGCATCCCTATACGGAGGCGCTGCTCTCGGCCGTGCCGATCCCGAACCCGGAGCTGCGGCGGGAGCGGATCATCCTGCCGGGCGACGTCCCGAGCCCGATCAACCCGCCGTCCGGCTGCCGGTTCCACACCCGCTGCCTGTACGTCCAGCCCAGCTGCAAGGTCGACGAGCCGCCGTTCGCGGACGTCGGCGGCGGCCACTTCCTCGCCTGCCCCGTTCAGCCGTTCAAGCACCAGCGGAGCAAGGCGGCGGTGCTGCCCAAGCAGCCGGCGAAGCGGTAGGTGAACCCCGCGTCCACCCCATCCGTACCCTGGAGTGGATCGACCCGCAGGACGCGCGAATGTCCCAAACGGCAGGCCGGGGGGAATCTACACACACCGAGTCCCCAGAATCTGAGTCCCCAAAAAGGGGTGGTGATCGATCGTGAGACAGCGGATGGCCGCATTGTTCCTGGCCGGTGTCCTGATCGTGCTGACGTCGGGAGCCGGGACGCGGGTCGCGGGTCAGTCGGTGAAAAACCCGGACACGTTCGTGACCCTGCGCTACGGCGACCCCGAGAGCCTGGACCCCGCGTACCAGTATGACACCGCGAGTTACGAGATCGTGTATCCGAACGTCTACGAGACGCTGATCGGCTACAATGGCTCGGTGCTCTCGACCTACGTGCCCCGGCTGTCCACCGAGGTGCCCAGCCTGGCCAACCACCTCATCAGCGCCGACGGGTTGACCTATACCTTCCCGATCCGCCAGGGCGTCAAGTTCCACGACGGCACGACCATGACCCCGGAGGACGTGCGGTACTCGGTACTGCGGTTCATGCTCCAGGACCGCGACGGAGGGCCCTCCTGGCTGCTCCTGAGCCCGCTGGTCGGCAAGGAGAGCACCCGCGACGGGGACAAGATCGTCGTCACGTACGCGGACGCGGCGAAGACCGTCACCGTGCAGGGGAACAACGTTGTCTTCCACCTGGCGCACCCCTACGGGGCGTTCCTGAGCATCGTGGCGGCCTGGTCGTTCGTCATGCCCAAGGCGTGGGCGGCCGCCCACGGGGACTGGGACGGCAGCGCCGGGACCTGGCAAAAGTTCAACAATCCGAAATTGCAAGACCGCTACGCGTTCGACCATATGAACGGCACCGGGCCGTTCAAACTGGTGTCCTGGGACCGGCAGGCCAAGGAGGTCATCCTCGCCCGGCACGACGGCTACTGGCGGGCGCCGGCGCGCCTCAGCCGGGTCGTGATCCGCGATGTCGCGGAGTTCTCGAACCGGCGGCTGCAGCTCCAGCAGGGCGACGCCGACCTCGTCGAGGTCGACCGGGCCGACCAGAGCAAGGTGATGGGGATGGCGGACGTGGCGATCCGCGACGACCTGCCGAGGCTGCTCATCCAGGTGCTCCACTTCAATTTCAAGATCGATCCGACCGCCAACCCCGATATCGGCTCGGGGAAGCTCGACGGCAGCGGGATCCCGCCCGACTTCTTCAGCGACGTCCACGTCCGCAAGGCGTTCGCCTACGCGTTCGATTACGGGACGTTCATCCGCGACGCCTACCGGGGCAAGGCCATCCAGCCGAGCGGGCCGATCATCCAGGGATTGCTCGGCTACGACCCCAGCCTCCCCAAGTACACGTTCGACAAGAACAAGGCCGCCGCCGAGTTCAAGGAGGCCTGGGGCGGCAACGTCTGGAGCACCGGCTTCAAGTTCACGCTGACCTTCAACACGGGCAACGCGGCGCGGCAGATCGGCGCCCAGATCATCAAGGATTCGGTGGAGTCCCTCAACCCGAAGTTCAAGGTCGACATCCGGAACCTGCAATGGTCCTCCTTCCTGCAGCTCACGAACGCCCACAAGGGGACGCTGTACGCGTTGGGCTGGGCGGTCGACTACCCCGACCCGGACGACTTCGCCCAGCCGTTCCTGTCGAGCAAGGGGGATTACCCGCAGCGCAACAGCTACAGCAACCCGGAGGCGGACCGGCTCATTCAGCAGGCCGCCGCGTCGTCGGATCCGGCCAAGCGGAAGGCGCTCTACAAGCAGCTCACGGAGATCGCGTACAACGACGTCCCGAGCATCTGGGCGGCCCAGCCGACGGCCTTCAAGGTGATGCGCTCGTGGGTGCGCGGGTGGTACTGGAATACGGTCTACGGCGGGGAGGATTACTACCCGCTCTCCAAGCAGTAAGCGGTGAGCCGCGGGCCGGCCCGCACCGGGCCGGCCCGCTCGTGTCGTGACCGGGTTCATCCTCCGCCGGCTGCTGCTGCTGCCGTTCGTCGCCCTGGGGGTGTCGGTCCTCATCTTTTCCCTGCTCCAGTTCCTGACCCCGGCGATGCGGGCCAGCCTGTATATCCACGATCCCAAGCAGCTGAACGCGCTTCCGGACATCATCAGGAAGTTCCACCTCGATCGGCCCGCCTACGTCCAGTATTGGGAGTGGCTCAAGCAGGTCGCGCACGGCGACCTGGGGTGGAGCGAGACGGCGCGGGAGCCGGTCGCGGACGCGATCCGGGGGTACTTCCCCGCGACGCTCGAGTTGGGCGCCTACTCGTTCGCCTGCATCCTCGCCCTGGGCATCTGGCTCGGCACCCAGTCCGCGGTCCACAAGGACCGGCTGCTCGACCATGTCAGCCGGTTCACCTCGATCAGCGGCGCGTCCCTGCCGACGTTCGTCTGGGGCCTGCTGCTCCTGATGGTGTTCTACGGGCACTTCGGCTGGTTTCCGCCGGACCGGCTGTCGCTCGCGGCCGGCCTGTTCGTGCGCTCCCCCGGGTTTCACCCCCACACCGGCCTCATGACGATCGACGCGCTGCTGAACCGTCAATGGTGGATCTTCTGGGACGCGGTGCGGCACCTGGTCCTGCCGGTCGCGACCCTGACGTACTTCCTGACCGCCGTGCTCGTGCGGATCACGCGCTCCTCGATGCTGGAGACCCTGCGGACCGACTACGTGCGGACGGCGCGGGCGAAGGGGCTTGCCCAGCGCACCGTCGTCGACAAGCACGCCCGGCGCAACGCGCTGATCCCGGTGATCACGCTGGCCGGGCTCTTGTTCGTCGGGCTGCTCAGCGGCGTCGTGATCACCGAAACCGTCTTCAACTATCCCGGCATCGGACGGTGGGGGGTGAGCGCCAGCCAGCAGCTCGACATCCCGGCGGTGACGGGCTTCGCCCTGATCTTCTCCGGCCTCCTCGTGCTGGGCAACCTCTGCGCGGACGTCCTGTACGCGCTCGTGGACCCGCGGATCCGCCTGCAGTGACCGCCGTCCGGTCCTCGACCCCCGCCATTCCGCTCTCCCGCGCCCCGCGCGCCGGACGGACGGTCGAGACCGGCTGGCACCGGACGCTCCGGCGGTTCCGGCGCAACCCCCTGTCGGTCCTCGGGGCGGTGATCATCGCGTTCTTCGTGGTCCTGGCGCTCCTCGCCCCGTTTCTCGCCCACCCCACCGAGCGGAACCCGTTCATGATCCCCCACTCCGGCTACGCCAGCGATCCGCACCCGCCCGGGCCGGGGCACCCGTTCGGCACGACCGAAGAGCAGTTCGACCTGTACTACGGGGTCATCTGGGGGAGCCGCACCGCGTTCGTGGTGGCCCTCTCGGTGGTCGCCACGGCGGTGGTCATCGCGCTGCTCCTGGGCAGCATCAGCGGGTACTACGGCGGGCCGCTCGACGAACTGGTGATGCGGGTCACGGACATCTTCCTGGCGTTCCCCCACCTGATCCTGGCCGTCGTGATCGTGGCGGTGCTCGGCCAGAGTGTGCGGAATGCCGTGATCGCCATCGCCGTGGTGGAGTGGCCGACCTACACGCGGCTCCTCCGGGGCGAGTTCCTGCGGGTGCGGGACATGGAGTACGTGCAGGCGGCCCGGGCGCTGGGCGGCGGCGACCCGCACATCATCGCCCGCCACGTCATCCCCAACACCATCTACCCCATGCTCATCCTGGCCTCGCTCAACATGGGCGGCATCGTCATCACGTTCGCGGCGCTGTCGTTCCTGGGGCTCGGCGCCCCGATCGGCTACGCGGACTGGGGACAGCTGATCAGCCTCTCCCACAACTGGATCGTGGGCACGGCCGGCGACCCGTTCACGTTCTGGTACACCCTGATCGTTCCGGGAACCGCCATCTTCCTGTTCGTGCTCGGGTGGAACCTGCTCGGGGACGCGTTCCGCGACGTCTTTGACCCCCGCCTGCAGGGGAGCAGGTAGGGGAGGGAGGGGGAGCAGTCATGCGCACCGTGACCTGGATCCAGAGGGCGGCCGTGTTTGCCGTGACGGTCGTCTTGATCGCATCGCTCGGCGCGGCGACTGTCCGCGGGGCCGGCGAGCCCGTCAAGAACCCGGAGACCTTTGTCGAGCTGCGGTTCGGCGACGCCGTCAGCCTCGACCCGGCGCTGGCGTACGACATCTACTCCACCGAGCCGGTCTGGCCCAACGTCTATGAGACGCTGATCATGTACAGCGGCGCCTCCCTCGACAAGTTCCAGCCCATGCTGGCGACCGAGGTCCCGAGCCTGGCCAACCACCTGATCAGCGCGGACGGGCTGACCTACACGTTCCCGATCCGGACGGGGGTGCGGTTTCACGACGGGTCGGTGATGACGCCCGACGACGTGGTCTACTCGATCCGGCGATTCCTCCTTCAAGACCAGGCCGGCGGCCCGGCGTGGCTCCTCCTCAGCCCGCTCCTCGGCGTCGACAGCACCCGGGACGATGCGGGGAAGATCCAGGTGTCTTTCGCCGACGTCGCGCGGGCCGTGAGCGCCCAGGGCGGCAACGTGGTCTTCCACCTGAAGAAGCCGTTCGCCCCGTTCCTCACCATCGTTGCCGCCTGGACCGAGATCATGCCGCGCGCCTGGGCGGCCGCGCACGGCGACTGGGACGGCAGCCCCGGGACGTGGCAGAAGTACAACAACCCTAAGACCGAGGACCGCTACGCGTTCGACCACATGGACGGGACCGGCCCGTTCACACTGGAGCGGTGGGACCGGCAGGCCAAGGAAGTGACCCTGGTCCGGCACGACGGCTACTGGCGCGCGCCCGCGTCGCTCCAGCGCGTCGTGATCCGGTCCGTGACGGAGTTCGCGCCGCGGCGCCTCGCGCTCCAGCAGGGGGACGCGGATCTCGTCGTCGCGTCCCTCAACGAGCAGTCCAAGCTCCGCGGCATCCCCGGGACGGTGCTGCAGGACAACCTCCCCCAGATCGCGGTGCAGACGCTGCAGTTCAACTACAAGATCAACACCGAAGCCAACCCGGACGTGGGGAGCGCCCGCCTCGACGGCGCCGGGATCCCCGCGGACTTCTTCGCGGACCTCCACGTCCGGCGGGGGTTCGCGTACGCGTTCGACTACGCAGCCAACCTCGGCGGCGCCTATGCGGGGAGGGGCGTCCTGCCCCACGGCCCGATCGTCCAGGGCCTCCTGGGATTCGATCCGGCGGTCCCGGTGTACACGACCAGCCGCGAGAAGGCCGTCGCCGAGTTCAAGGAAGCGATGGGGGGAAAGCTCTGGGAGACCGGCTTCAAGTTCACGATCCCGTACACCGCGGGGAACACCGCGCGCCAGACCGGCGCCCAGATCGTCAAGGACACGGTGGGGGCGCTCAACCCCAAGTTCCAGATCGAGTTCCGGCCGGTGCCCTCGAGCACGTTGAACAGCCTGCTGTTCGCCCACAAGGGCACCATGTACTTTCTCGGCTGGTTCGCCGACTACCCCGACCCGCACGACTTCGCGCAGCCCTTCCTGTCGGCGAACGGGTACTTCCCGGTGCGGGGCGGGTACCGGAACCCCCAGGCGGACCGGCTGATCGGCGAGGCGGTCGGGACGGCCGACCCGGCGAAGCGCAAGGCGCTGTACAAGCAGCTGTCGATGATCGCGTACAACGATCTCCCGTACCTGTTCCTGGTCCAGCCCGTGACGTATTACACGATGCGGTCCTGGGTGCACGGGTGGTACTACAATCCCATCTTCCCGGGGCAGTACTTCTATACGATCAGCAAGCGCTGACCCCGCCCGGTCAGGGGATACGCAGCGCGTCGAATCCGGCGGCGCGGAGTTCGGCGGCGACGCGCTGCGCCGCGGGCCCCCGGTTCCTGGGGGCCCTTCGCCGGCGCTTGCCGAGGTGGTCACAATAGGCTATAATGTGACCACAACGTCGGGAGCAATCATGGCCACCGTCGGAGTCAGGGAACTGAAATCACATTTGAGTCAGTACCTCAGGCGCGTTGAGCGCGGGGAGCGGATCGTCATCACGGAGCGGGGACGGTCGGTGGCCGTCATGGGTCCGGCCGCGGCGTCGGCGCGCACGGCGCGGATCGAGGCGTTGCTTCGGAGCGGGATCGCGAGTTGGGGCGGCGGGAAGCCGCGCGGGCTCGCCCGCCCGGTTCGGCTTACCCGCGGTCCGACGATTGCCGCGACAATCGTTGAGGACCGCCGGTGATCCTCTACGTCGATACCAGTGCGCTCGTGAAACTCTATGTGGATGAAACCGGCGCGCCCCTGGTTCGGCAGGGTGTTCAGGGAGCAGATGCGGTGGCCACGTCGGAGATCGCGTACGTCGAGATTCGGGCGGCCCTGGCCCGCCGCCGCCGGGACGGTGCCCTGAGGGCCGGGGACCACAGACGGCTTCTTCGACGATTGCACACCGACTGGCCCCAATTCTTGCTGATCGCGCTCGGGAGTTCGCTGATCCGGGATGCGGGGGCAATCGCGGAACAATATCGCCTGCGCGCGTATGATGCCGTCCACCTGGCCTCGGGGCTCGTCGTGCAACAGCAGACGGCGGAGCCTGTGACCTTCGCCTGTTGGGACCGGGTCCTGGCCGCCGCTGCGACCAGGGCGGGGATGCGGCCCCTGACAACGCGCGGTTTCGCTTGATGCGCGATGATCGACGATAGTATCGTGACCCGCGTGGCCCGGCTCAGCCGGCTGGAGCTGTCGGCGGAGGAGATCGCGCAGTTCCGCGCCCAGCTCGGGGAGATTCTCGCGTACATCCAGACGCTCAATACCCTGAACCTCGACGGGGCGCCGCCGGCGGCAGAGGCGCGGCCGGCGGCCGACGTGCTCCGGGACGATGTCGTCCGGCCGTCCCTCGACCAGAAGGACGCGCTGGCCAACGCCCCCGCCGTCGAGGACGGCTACTTCGTCGTGCCTCCGGTGATCGCGGAGGAATGAGCGGCGCGGCGGCCCTCCCCGACCTGCCCGCCTGGGAGCTGCGCAGGCTCTACCACCGGCGGGAAACCTCCCCGGGCGAAGTGGTGCGCGCGGTGTTCGAGCGCATCGACGCGCAGGAGCCTCACCTCCACGCCTACCTCTTCCGGGACCGGGAGGCGTCGCTCGCGGAGGCCGCCCGCTGGGACGGCGCCGCGGGGCGGGACGATGCGCCGCCACTGGCCGGGATCCCGGTCGCCGTCAAGGACAACATCTGCACGCGAGGCTGGCCGACCACGTGCGGCTCGCGGATGCTGGCGGGCTTCAAGCCCCCCTATGACGCCACGGTGATCACGCGGCTGCGCCGGGCGGGGGCGATCATCGTCGGGAAGGCGAACCTGGACGAGTTCGCCATGGGCAGCAGCACCGAGAATTCCGCGTTCGGCCCGACGCGGAATCCGTGGGACCCCGCCCGCGTGCCGGGCGGCACGAGCGGCGGTCCGGCGGCGGCGGTCGCGGCCGGGGAAGCGGCGCTCGCGCTGGGGTCCGATACGGGCGGGAGCATTCGCCAGCCCGCGGCGTTCTGCGGGGTGGTCGGGCTCAAGCCCACCTACGGGCGGGTCTCGCGGTACGGCCTCGTGGCGTTCGCGTCCTCGCTCGACCAGATCGGCCCGCTCGCGCGCGACGTGCGGGATGCCGCCCTGCTGCTGCATGTCATCGCCGGACGGGACCCGGCGGACTCGACCTCGTCCGACGCCGAGGTCGTCCCGTACCACGACCGCCTCACCGGCACGATCCGCGGACTGCGGCTGGGGGTGGTCCGGGAATTCTTCGCCGAAGGGCTGGACCGGGGCGTGGGCGCCGCGGTGCGCACGGCGATCGAGACCTGCCGGGACCTCGGGGCGGTGTGCGAGGAGGTCTCGCTGCCCCACGCCTCCTACGCGCTGCCGGCCTACTACATTGTGGCGCCGGCCGAAGCCAGCAGCAACCTGGCGCGGTACGCCGGGGTCCACTACGGCCACAGGACGGCCGCGGCGGGCGACCTCGAGACGCTCTACTCGCGGACCCGGCGGGAGGGGTTCGGCGCGGAGGTGAAGCGCCGGATCATGCTGGGCACCTACGCGCTCTCCGCCGGCTACTACGAGGCGTTCTACCTCCGGGCCCAGCGCGTCCGCGCGCTGATCCGCCGGGACTTCGAGGCGGCGTTTGCGCGGTTCGACGCGCTCCTGGGACCCGTCACGCCGACCGCGGCGTTCCGAATCGGCGAGAAGGTCGACGACCCCCTGCAGATGTACCTGTCCGATGTCTACACCGTTCCGCTGAACCTCGCGGGCATCCCCGGGGTCTCCGTCCCGTGCGGATTCACCGATGGGCTCCCGGTGGGGCTGCAGGTGATCGGCCGCCCCTTCGACGAGGGGACGATGTTGAATGTCGCCTACGCGTTTGAGCAGGCGACTCCGTTCCACACGATGCGGCCTCCGCCGGCCCACCCCGCCGGCGGGGCGGCCGCCCGCGGGAGGTCACCCCGGTCGTAGTCGACGGCAGGCCCCACAGCGCCGGCATGACATACGAGACGGTCATCGGTCTGGAAGTGCACGTGCAGCTCAGCACGGCGAGCAAGATGTTCTGCGCCTGCGCCGTGGCGTTCGGCGCGCCGCCGAACACCCTGACCTGCCCGGTCTGCCTCGGGCTCCCCGGCTCGCTGCCCGCGCTCAATCGCCGGGCGGTCGAGCTCGGGATTCGCGCCGCGCTGGCTCTGGAGTGCCGGATCCATCCCGAGAGCCAGTTCCACCGGAAGAACTACTACTATCCGGACCTGCCGAAGAACTATCAGGTCTCTCAGTACCAGTACCTGACCCACCCGCCGCTGGCCACCGGCGGCACGCTCAGCGTTCCCTCGGGCAACACGGTCAGAAGGGTCGGCATCCGCAGGGTGCACCTCGAGGAGGACACGGGGAAGCTGGTCCACGCCGCCGGCCGCAGCCTGGTGGACTACAATCGGGCGGGCGTGCCGCTGATGGAGGTCGTCACCGAGCCCGATCTCCGCTCGCCCGAAGACGCGCGGGTCTTTCTGATGCACCTGCGCGCCGTGCTCCAGTTTGCCGAGGTGACGAGCGGACGCCTGGAGGAGGGGACGCTGCGCTGCGATGCCAACCTCTCGCTGCGTGCGCCGGGCGGCCCCCACGGGACCCGGACGGAGATCAAGAACATGAACTCCCTCCGCTCGGTGGAGCGCGCCCTGCGCTTCGAGGAGGCGCGGCAGCGGCAGCTGCTCGACGGCAGCAATCCGGTGGTGCAGGAGACCCGCCACTGGGACGAGGGCCGGGAGATCACCTTCTCGTCGCGTGAAAAAGAAGAGGCGCAGGACTACCGGTACTTCCCCGAGCCGGATCTGGTGCCGGTCCAGATCGACGCGGCACAGGTGGAGGGCGTCCGCGCCGGTCTCCCCGAACTCCCCGACGCGCGCCGGCGCCGGTACGTCGAGGCCTTCGGACTGCCGGAGCACGATGCGGCGGTGCTCACCGCCACGCGCTCGATGGCCGAGTTCTTCGAGCGCGCCGCCGCCGCCTTCCCGAAGCCCAAAGTGGTCGGCAACTGGCTCATCGGCGACGTCTCCGCCTATCTCAACGCCGAGGGGCGCGAGATCGACCAGGTGCCGATCCGCCCCGAGTCGCTGGCGGCCCTCCTGGCCCTCGTGGAGGCGGGCACCCTGAGCGGCCCCTCCGCCAAAGAGGTCCTCGAGGAGATGCTGCGGACCGGCCGGCCGGCGGAGACGATCGTGGCGGAGCGGGGGCTGGTTCAGATCAGCGACGAGGCGATGCTGGACAAGGTGATTCAGGATGTGATCACCGAGCATCCCGGGCCGGTCGGCGATGTGGGCGCGGGGAAGGTCCAGGCCGTCACGTTTCTCGTGGGCCAGGTCATGAAGAAGACGCGCGGCCGCGCGAACCCCGCCCTCGTCAACCGCCTGATCCGAGAGCGGCTTCGTGTCCCCTAACCCGCGCCGGCGGGACGTTCCGGCCCGCGCCCCAGGCACGGGGTCCTCCGGGGGACGTCAGGCGCGGACCCCGAAGGGACGGCGGGCGTCCGGTCTCGGTATCGTCAAGGGAAAGCAGGTCGTCGTTCGCTTCGCGCGGATGGGCGCCACCGGAGAGGCGGTCGCGCCCATGGCCGGCCACCGCGAAGTGGCCGTCCCCTACGCCGCGCCGGGCGAGCAGGCCCGCATCCGCATCGTCGGCGTCGAGCGCGGCCGGGTGCGAGGGCAGCTCGTCGCCCTCCAGGTGGCTTCTCCCCGGGTCGTGCGGCCGCTCTGCCCGCACTTTGGACGCTGCGGCGGCTGCCAGTGGCAGCACCTCGAGTATCCGGCGCAGCTCGAGCAGAAGACGGCGCTGGTTCGCGACGCCCTCGGTCGCGCCCGCATTCCCTCCCATCTCGTCGCGCCGGCCGTGGGCTGGGAACCGCCCTGGGAGTTCCGCACGCACCTCGAGGCGGTCGCCGGCACGCGCGAGGGCCGGCCGGTGCTCGGGTTCTTCGCCTGGGGAGATGGCCGGATCGTCGAGGTGCAGCAGTGTCCCGTGCAGCACCCGGGCAACGTCGCGGCCCTCACCGCCGTCCGGGCCGCCTGGGACACACTGCAGCCGGTCACCGCGGCCGTCCGCGGCCTTCTGGCCCGCGTGGCCGCCGCCTCCGGCGAGGTGATGCTGGGTCTCGCGGTCACCCGCCGGCTCCAGGCGGACGAGCGCCACCTGGTGGTGCGGGCGCTCATCGACCGGATCCCCCACCTCGTCGGCCTCATGGAAGTCCGCGCGCCCCGGCGAAGCCACCTCCTCGCCGGCCGCCGCGCCGAGCTGCTCTGGGGCCGGCCGCACGTGGCCGAGGAGGTGGCCGGCGTGCGGTTCCACGTGCCCATGCTCGCCGAGTTTCCCGTGAACGCCCGCGGCCTTCCGGGATTGGTCGAGATGATCCTGACCGCGCTGGACCCGTCCTCTGCCGACACCGTGGTGGAGCCGGACGCGGGGATCGGCGGCTACTCGCTCCACCTCGCCCTCGCCGCGGCGCGCGTGATCGCCGTGACGGACGCATCGCAGCTGGATGCCGCCTGGGCGAACGCCCGCCTCAACCGGATCACGAACTGCCAGTTCTACGCGCGGGATCCCGTCCGGGCGCTCGAGAAAGCCCGACGCCGCGGGCCGGTCCACCTGGCATTTCTGCATCCGCCGGGCACCGGGCTCGCGCCGGGGCTCCCCCGCGCCCTCCGGCAGGCGGGCGCCGTCCGCGTCGCCTACCTGGGCCGGGCGCTGCCCGCGCTGGCGCGGGATGCCGCGGCGCTCGCGCGGGAAGGGTTCCGGATCCGGCAGGTGCAGCCGGTCGATCTGAGCCCGCAGACGAGCCGCGTCCACGCCCTGGTCACCGCGTCCGTCGAGTGAGAATGGTCTCGACACGGCCAGACCTCGCGTGCCATATTTGACCTCGTGACGCTATGATGCTTTGACGCTATCATTGAAGCAATGAAACCTCGACGAACTACGGTCTACCTCGAGCCGGACCTGTACAATGCGCTCAAGGTCAGGGCCGCCGAGACCGATCAATCATTATCGGGGCTCGTGAGCGGCGCGGTGCGCCGTAGCCTGTTGGAGGACGCCAAGGACCTGGCCGTCTTCAAGCGGCGAGCGCGGGAACCCAACTTGGCGTTCGAAACCGTCCCCAAAGACCTGAGGCGGCGTGGACGCGTATAGGCGGCATGTCGATTACCGGGTGATCTACCTTGTGAGCGACGAGCGTCACGAGGTCGTCGTATACAAAGTTGGCCATCGCCGCGAGGTCTATCGGTAACTTTAGCAGGTTCTCGGCATCTGACCTCGAAGAGATAGGAGGGGGGCCGCAGGGCTCTGGAGGAGTCGCCTGAATGCCCGCTGAGTTCGTCCACTGCCACCTCCACACCGAGTACTCCCTCCTCGACGGCGCCGGCCGGATCGCTTCCCTCATGCAGCGCGCGCAGGAGGTGGGCATCCCCGCGCTGGCGCTCACCGATCACGGCGCGCTGTACGGAGCGGTCGAGTTCTACCAGCAGGCCCGCGCGCACGGCATCACGCCCATCATCGGGGTGGAGGCCTACATCGCTGCGCGGCGGATGACGGATCGGGACCCCAAGCTGGACGCGTCCTCGTTCCATCTCGTGCTGCTGGCGACGAACGCGGAGGGATACCGGAATCTCCTCAGGCTCACCACGGCCGCGCATCTCGACGGCTTCTACTACAAGCCGCGGATCGACCGGGAGTGCCTCAGCCGCCACGCCGCCGGCCTGATCGGTCTCTCGGGCTGCCTCCAGGGTGAGGTGCCGCGCGCGCTGCTGCGGGACGACGCCGCCGCGGCGCGGGACCTGGCCGCCGCCTACCGCGACATCCTCGGTCCCGGGAATTTCTTCCTCGAGGTGCAGAACCACGGCCTTCCCGACCAGCAGACCTTGATCCAGCGGATGATCCCCCTCGCCCGCGACCTCGGGCTGCCGCTCGTCGCCACCAATGACGTCCATTACGTGAATCGGGACGAAGCGGACGCCCAGGACGTCCTGATGTGCATCCAGATGGGGCTGGCCCTCGACCAGAAAGACAAGCCGCGGATGGGCGAGACGCCGGAGTTCTACCTGAAGAGCCCGGCCGAGATGGCCGCGCGGTTCCCGGACCTGCCCGAGGCGCTCGAGAACACGCTCGCCATCGCCGAACGGTGCCGGCTGGAGATCGAGACCGGCCAGTTGACGCTGCCGCACTTCCCCGTGCCGGAGGGGGAGACGGCGGACTCGTATCTCCGGCGGCTGTGCGAGGCCGGCATCCGCCGCATCTTCGGCCAGACCACCCCGGCGCTCGCGGAGCGCCTCGACTATGAGCTCGGCGTGATCGCCCGGATGGGGTTCGCCGCGTACTTCCTGATCGTCCAGGACTTCGTCAACTTCGCGCGCCGCAGCGGCATCCTGACCACGGTCCGGGGCTCCGCGGCCGGCAGCCTGGTGCTCTACGCCTGCGGCGTCACCGACGTGGATCCGCTGGCCTACCGCCTGCCCTTTGACCGGTTCCTCAACCTGGAGCGCTACACGATGCCGGACATCGACGTCGACTTCATGGACAGCCGGCGCGACGAGGTCATCAAGTACGTGATGGACAAGTACGGGGCGGACCGGGTTGCGCAGATCATCACCTTCGGGACGATGGGCGCCCGCGCGGCCATTCGCGATGTGGGACGGGCGATGGGGCTGCCCTACGGGGACGTGGACCGGATCGCCAAGATGATCCCGGGGCCCCTGGTGACCCTCAAGGAAGCGATGGAGGCCGAGCCGGAACTGCGGGAGACGTCCGAGCGGGATCCGCAGATCCGCCGGCTCCTCGATCTGGCCCAGAAGCTCGAAGGGGTGGCCCGCCACGCCAGCACCCACGCCGCGGGCGTCATCATCGCGCGGGATCCGCTGATCGAACAGGTCCCCCTCCAGCGCGCGACCAAGGGCGACCTCGTGATGACGCAGTACGACATGAACAGCGTCGCCGCGATCGGCCTCTTGAAGATGGACTTCCTCGGGCTCACGAACCTCACCGTCCTGGACGCGGCGATGCGCATCGTCCGGGAGACCCGGGGGGTGGAGATCGATCTGGCGCGGATTCCCCTCGACGACCAGGCGAGCTACGCGCTGCTCTCGTCCGGGGAGACGACCGGGATCTTCCAGCTCGAGGGCCGCGGGATGCGCCGGTACCTCAAGGACCTGCGCCCCGACCGGATCGAGGACGTCATGGCGATGGTCGCGCTGTTCCGCCCCGGCCCGATGGCGAACATCCCGTCCTACATCCGCCGGAAGCACGGCCAGGAGCCGGTCACCTACCTGCACCCGCTCCTCGAGCCGGTGCTCAAGGACACCTACGGGGTGATGGTCTACCAGGAAGACATCATGACCGTCGCCCAGGCCGTGGCCGGCTACACCCTCGCCGAGGCGGACGTGCTCTGCTACGCGATCCGCAAGAAGATCAAGGATCGGCTCCTCGCCCAGCGGGAGAAGTTCGTCGACGGCGCCCGGCGGAACGGGGTGCCGCCCCGGATCGTTGACCAGATCTTCGAGCAGTTCGAGCCGTTTGCCCGGTACGGCTTCAACCGCGCGCACGCGGCCTGTTACGGGCTCATCGCCTACTACACGGCCTACCTCAAGGCCCACTACCCGGCCGAGTATATGACCGCGGTCCTGACGAGCGATGCCGGCGACACCGAGAAGGTGGCCCAGGCCGTGGCCGAATGCCACCGCATGGACATCCGCATCCTTCCCCCTGATGTGAATACGAGCGCGGCGTCGTTCACCGTCGAAGGGGAGGCCATCCGGTTCGGGCTGGCCGCGGTCCGCAACGTGGGGCCCGGCGCCGTGGAGTCGATGATCGCCGCCCGGTCCTCCGGCGGTCCCTTCACCGGGCTCGCCGATTTCTGCGCGCGGGTGGATACCCGGCAGGTCAATCAGCGGGTCGTTGCCAGCCTGGTCAAAGCCGGGGCGCTCGACTCGCTCGGGACGGCTCGGGCGCAGATGCTGCAGACGCTCGACGAAACGATGGAGAACGCCCAGCGGGCGCAGCGCGTTCGGGCCCAGGGGCAGACCGGCCTCTTCGACATGGGGGCAGAGGCCATGCCCCAGCCGGCCGCGCCCGCCGGAGACGAGTTCAGCCGCGAAGAGCTCCTGACCATGGAAAAGGAGATGCTCGGGCTCTACATCTCCGACCATCCGCTCCACCGCTGGCAGCCCATTCTGGCGCAGCGCGTCACCGCCCAGCTGGGACATTTGGTGGATCTCCCCGACCGCAAGGAAGTGGTGGTGGGTGGCCTCGTCGGCGGGGTGAAGCGGACCATCACCCGCTCCGGGTCCGCGATGGCCTTCCTCACCCTGGAGGACCTGACCGGCAGCGTCGAGGTGGTCGTGTTTCCCAGGGTCTACGAGCAGCAGGGCTACGCGCTCAAACGGGATGCCGTGGTGCTCCTGAGAGGGCGGGTCGACATCGAGGAGCAGACGGCCAAGCTGCTCTGCGAGGAGATTCTCCCGCTGCCGCCGTCTCCGGACGCAGCCGCCGCCGGGACGGCCGCGGGGGAAATGCCCAGCCCGGCCGCGCAGGTCAGGAAAGCCAATCGAAGCGAGGAGTGGACCAAAGGTAATGGGAACGGCCGCGGGCGACCGTCGGCCCGGGCCGCAGATCGCGGGCGCGCAAACGGAATCCCGGCTCGCTCACCGCTCCGCATCCGGGTGAGCACCCATGAGGAGATGGAGCAGCTCGAACGATTCCTGCTCGACCATCCCGGGGATCGTCAGGTCTGCGTCCACGTGGTCACGGGCCAGGGGGCCGAGCACATCGTGCCGGCGCGCACCCGCGTCCTGGACGCCGAGGGGCTGCACCAGGAGCTCGAGCAATTGTTCGGCGAGGGCAACGTCTGGGAGGAATGACGGCCCGGCGGGCGTGTCCGCTGGCCGCCGCCGCGTTCATCGCGGCGGCGTTTTTATCAGACAGGCGCAGGAGTTGCGCCAAGAACCGGCGTAAAGGATGCCCATGCGCATCGATGTCGCCGCGCACATCCTGCCCACCCGCTATTTCGCCCGGCTCCAGCAGATCCCCGGATTCTACATGGCCAAGCGGGTCAAGGGGATCCCGTGCCTCTACGACCTCGACGTTCGGTTCCGGATCATGGACGGCTTCGCCGATTACCGGCAGGTCCTGTCGCTGGCCTCCCCGCCGATCGACCGGCTCGGATCTCCTCAGGCCACGCCCGACCTGGCCCGCCTGGCCAACGATGAGCTCGCCGGCCTCGTGGGCGCGCACCCGGATCGGTTCGCCGGCGCGTTCGGCGGCCTGCCGCTCAACAATCCCGACGAAAGCCTCCGGGAATTGGAGCGGCTCGCCGCCCAGCCCGCCTTCGCCGGCATCCAGATCTATTCCAACGTCGGGGGGCGCCCGCTCGATGAGCCGCGGACCCTTGGGGTGATCGAGGAAGCCGCGCGCCGGCGGATGCCGATCTTCATCCACCCCGCCCGGAACGCCGCCGACCTTCCCGACTACGTGGGCGAGAAGGAATCCCGGTACGACCTCTGGCAGATCTTCGGCTGGCCGTACGAGACCACGATCGCCATGGCCCGGCTCGTCTTCACCGGGCTCTTCGATCGCCATCCCGACGCGGTGATCATCACCCACCACATGGGCGCCATGGTCCCGCACTTCGCCGACCGGATCCGGGGTGGGTACGACCAGTTCGGCACCCGGGGGGCGGAGCATCAGGTGGAGAAGTTCCCCATCCCCCTGGCCCATCCCCCGGCCTGGTATTTTTCGCGCTTCTACGCGGACACCGCGCTGTTCGGGGCCCCCCACGGCGTCCGATGCGGCCTGGCCTACTTTCCAATCGAGCGGGTGCTGTTCGGCAGCGACACCCCGTTCGACGCCGAGGGAGGCAGCCGCTACATCCGCGAGACGATCGCGGCGCTCGATGAGAGCGGTCTCTCCCCGGAGCGCCGGCGGATGGTCGACGAAGGCAATTTCCGGCAGGTGCTGGCTCACCGCCGGCAGGCGAGCCCACCTCGATGAGACGGGCCCGGGCGCTCATCCTGTGCCTGGGCCTGGGGGCGCTCAGCCTGGCCGGCGCGGGGCGGGCGGCGTCGCCCGTGGGCGCCGCATCACCCGTGCGGATGGGCTACCTCGGCGTCGCGAGCGATGCCGGGATCTTCATCGCCCTGGAGAAAGGGTACTTCACAGAGCAGGGTCTGGACCTCTCGCTCGAGCGGTTTGGGGTCGGCGCGGACCAGATGGCGCTGCTCGGATCGGGCCGGCTGGATATCGCCAGCGGGGCGCCCAGCCCAACCCTCTTCAACGCCATCCTCCGCGGCCTGCCCGTGGTGGTGGTCGCGGACAAAGGCTCGCTCCGCAAGGGCTTCGGCTTCAATGTGCTCGTGGTGCGAAAGGCGCTGGTGGACGCCGGCCGGTTCCGCGGACTCGGCGACCTGCGGGGCCGCGTCCTGGGGACGGCGAGCCCGGCGTCCATCGTCAATTTCGAGAACTATCTGCTGCTCCGGAAGGGCGGCCTCACGCCGCGGGACGTGGCCATCGAGTACATGGAGTTCGTCGACCAGCCGGCGGCGATGGCGAATGGGAAGATCGACGCGGCGGTCATGGTGGAGCCGTTCGCCACCGCGGCCGAGGCACGCGGGGTCGGGAAGATCGTCATGCCCCTGGACCAGATCCTTCCGGATTTCCAGACGGCGGCCATCTTCTACAACACCCAGTGGGCCCGCGGGCATCCGGAGGAGGCGCGCGGCTGGATGATCGCCTACGTCAAGGCGCTCCGCTATTACAACGAGGCGCTCCGCCGCCGGGAGGTTCGCGACGACGTGATCACGATCATGACCGGACACACGCCCATCAAAGACCGGGCGGTGTGGGACCGGATGATCTGGCCCGGGCTCAGCCCCGACGGCGCCGTCACCGTGCGCACGATCCTGGACTATCAGCGCTGGCTGCTGAACGAGCGCCTGATCGGCGCCTTCGTCACCCCCGCGCGCTTCGTCGATCTTTCCTACGTGGAGCACGCGGCCGCCGTCCTCGGCGCGGCTCATCCGTAGACGAGATGGGATACGGCTTCGCGGTGTTCTCTGCCGCCATCGGGCCCGAGGTCATCCGCGCGTCGGCGCTGGAGGCTGAGCGGCGGGGCTACGGCTCCTTTTGGGTCAACCATCCCGGTGAGACCGACGGGGTGGCGGCGCTCGCGCCGGCGGCGCGGGAGACGCGGCGCATCGACCTGGGGATCGGGGTGATTCCCCTGCACACGCGCGGCCCGGACAGCATCGTCCAGGGCGTCCGCGCCAACGCGCTGCCGCTCGATCGTCTCCTGCTGGGCGTCGGCAGCGCAAACCCCGGGGCGCTCGCGCGCATGCGCGGGGGGATCGCCGCGCTCCGGTCCGGTCTGAAGGCGCGCATCGTCGCGGCCGCCCTCGGTCCCCAGATGTGTCGCCTGGCCGGGGAACTGGCCGAGGGGGTGCTCTTCAACTGGGTGACGCCCGCGCACGCGCGCCAATCGGCCGAATGGGTGCGGGCCGGCGCGGCGGCGGCGGGCCGCACCCCCCCGACGCTGATGGCCTATGTGCGCGTCGCGCTGGGCCCCGCGGCCCGCGCGCGGCTTCAGGCCGAGGCCGCGCGGTACGCGGGGTATCCGGCGTACGCGACCAACTTTGCGCGCATGGGCGTCCGGCCGGTGGAGACGGCCATCGCGGTGGAGGATCCGGGCGCGATCCCGCCGGCGCTGGCGAAGTGGCACGGCGTGGTCGACGAGATCGTGGTCCGCGCCATCACCGCCACGGAGACGGTCGAAGAGCACCTGGCGCTCCTCGCGGCCGCGGCCCCGCCCCCGGCACACGCGGTTGGCGGCGTCCGCCCCACGGGTTAGCCCGGCTCGGCACATGCGGGCGGCGAAGGCGTAGGCCCCCGCAGGACGCCCCCATCGAGCGCGCCGGTTCGGAGCCTGTGCAGTTTCATGCCGGCGGGATCCAGACGTCCGGTCTCTGGACCCGGGCGCCCCACCCGGCGGCCGTCTCGGTGGTCGCCCATGGGGCCGGGGCGGGCATGACGCACCCGTTCATGTCGGGGGTGGCGGACGAACTGGCGGCCGGTGGGATCTCCGTGTTCCGGTTCAATTTTCCGTACATGGAAGCGCACCGCCGGGGTCCCGACGGCGCTCCTGTGCTCCAGCATGCCTGGAACGCGGCCATCCAACAGGCCGCGCCTCCCGACCGCGGGATGCCCCTGGTGGCGGGCGGCAAATCGATGGGAGGACGGATCGCCTCCATGCTGGCGGCGGCGCAGGGCGAAGATTTCCCGGGGGAGGCGCTGGTGTTTTTCGGGTATCCGCTGCATCCTCCGGGCAATCCCGACCGCCTCCGGGACGCCCATCTGCCCGGAATCCGTGTGCCGATGCTGTTCATTCAAGGCACCAGAGATCCGCTGGCGAGGTTCGATCTTGTCGAGGCGGTGGTCAGGCGATTGGAACCGCTCGCCCGCCTGCATGTGGTGCCCGACGGCGATCACTCGTTTCGCGCGCGGGGAGCCATACGTTCCGATCGAGACATCGGACAGGCGTTGGGGCGGGTCGCCGCCGGTTTTATCCGCGGCGTGGTCGATCGGCGCCTGCCTCCCTCGTCAGGCGCCGGGTGAGCGCTCGGGAAGAGGATCCGGCGTGAGCCACTTTCTCAGGGCAGTTTTCTGATCCTCGCGCTGAGCCAGCGCCGTCATGGCGTCGTCACGGCGCAGGAGGCGGCGCGCCGGGCGGCCGTACTTCCGCAAGAGGTCCCACCAACGGACGGGATAGTAGAGGTAGATTCGCTTCGAGTCGTGCGGCGCCGGATACAAACGCGCCATGGCTTTCGGCGAGGGGCACGCGCTCTGCAGAAGCACGGCGATCCTCTCACGAAGGCGCATGGGCCCGTAGAGCTGGGCGAGGGGGGAGGATGGGGTCCGGCCTTCATCGGCAAACACCTGCTCTCCGGCCCAGGCGATGATTCTGGGGTCGAAGCCCTCCGGCCGGAGAGGGTCGATCAGCTCGTCCGGAACGGCGGCGCCGAGGAGATCCCTGCTGAGGCGGAGCGCGAGATAGACGTACTTTCCAATCCCCCACCGGCGGGCGCGGAGGCGCACCTCCGTCCAGTCGATGTCGCCTCCGTAATTCCGGATGGTCTCCGAGATGTCGCACACCGGCCGCAGTCCCAGATTGAATTGGTGCCCGAGGGAGGCGTGGAGGCACAGGTGGAGGAGCAGGTCTTCAGGGCACAACACCAGCGCGCCGTCGCCGGCCGGCCTGGCGCGCCGCCAGAGATCCTCGATCGGGATGCCGGCCGACACGGGGGGCGGGACGATGTGATGGTGCAGCTCGACGATGCCGCGCCCATCGGCTCTGACGTACGGGGGCAGATGGTGATGATGGTCCCGGTACCACGCGGCCCACCGGTACGATTCGTCGTGCGTGTATCCCAGCTCGTGGAGGACGCCGTCCGCCGCATCGAGGTCCGTCTTCTTGACCAGGAAATCGAGGTCCCTCATCGGGCACAAGGCGATGTTCCCGTACACCCGCTCCGCGATCGCCGTGCCCTTCAACACCAGGACGCGTATCCCCGCCCGGCCGCACGCCCCCACGATCTTCCGCAGCTCGCCGAAGAGGTGCCCGTTCGATGCCGCCTGCTGATAGTACTCGTGCGCGAGGCGGGTCATGACGGGGGGAGGCACCGCCGCGCCCGCGATCCCCTGTTTGAACGCGGCATAGACGAGAGGGGTGACGCTGTGATGCGCCGCGGCGTCCAGCAGCCGCGTCCAGTCGACGTCGGGCCCGACAAGCGCCTGGATATCCCGGGGACGCCGGCGGAGACAGGCCAGCAGCAGCCGCTGCTCGGGCTGCCGGGGCGTGCCCGCGGCAGAGCCCAGTTCTGGTGTGTTCTCCTCGTCCCCGGACACCCGACTCACGGCTGGGTCTGTCCCTGATCCGGGGCCTGGATCCTAGTTTGGAGCGTCCGCGCGTACGTCACCGGGCTGCTGCCCGCACATTGGCTGCTCGATCCTCCGCCGGCGCAGGTTCCCCCATAGGCCAGCTGCCAGGTCACCGTTACGGTGATGTCCAACCGGGCGGGGTCCGGGGCAACCACGCTGGTGTGCACGGTGTAGGAACGCCCGCCGCTGGCCGGAACCTGCCGCTGCTCCTCAGCGCCGTTCTGCTGTTTGAGCGTGTCCGGCGGTAAGGAAAGCAGCTCTTCCATCCGCGCTCTCGCCAGATTCGCGGCGATCGACGAGGTCTCCGCCGCTGTGCCGGCGGTGATGGCCACCAGGTGCAGGCCCATCAGGCTCACGAGGATGATGCCAAAGAGGGCGAGGACGATCACCATTTCGATCGTCGTGAAGCCCGATTTCCCGCGCCCTCTGCTGATGCGATCCAGCTACATCGTCTCCTCTACAAGGTAGGCGGCGGCGGAAGCGTCGGCGCGGGAGCGATGGGCGTCGGCGCGGGAGCGATGGGCGTCGGCGCGGGAGCGGTGGGCGTCGGCGCGGGAGCGGTGGGCGTCGGCGCGGGAGCGGTGGGCGTCGGCGCGGGAGCGATGGGCGTCGGCGCGGGAGCGATGGGCGTCGGCGCAGGAGCCGTGCCCGCTGGACTCGTGATAGTGGCTGCGACCGGGATGGTCCCGGCATTATTTCCGGTGATGAAGGTCAGATTGATCGGGTTCGCAGCGGGAAGGTTGGGGACCCCGGCCGCGCTGACGCTGAACGAGAAAGTGGCGGGGCCCTGGGGGGTGATGACCGCCTCAACCGGCGCGCCGTTCACCACCCCGGAGAAGTCGTATTGCCCCTGGACCAGCTGGAAAGAGCCGCCGGGGATCGTGATCGATGCGGTTCCATACTGGTTTCGCAGCTGGACCGTCACGTTGTCGGTCAGCGGATTCGTGCTGCCTCCGGCGCCAAGAGTGTAGTTGCCCTTCACGTCAAACGTATTGGTGGCCGGATCGATGCTCACCTGCATGGCGGACAAAGCGGCGAGCGGCATGGAGATGCGGCCGTTCGCGTTGGTCACGACCCAGGTATCCATCAACGCCCAGCCTGTTGGGTTATTCAGCCCGTCAAAGATCGTCATCCGGTTCGTTAGCGCGCGATAGACTGCCGTGTGCCCCCACCGCGCACTCGGGGCCGCTCCCGCCGCGACGGCGAGTGGTGTCCAGGTCGGGGTCCCGCCCACGCCGTTGGCGTTCGACAGCACCCAGGCGTCGTTCAAACCGGTGCCTGCCGCGGTCTTTCCCCCGAAGACGGTCATGCTGTTCGTCGCCGGGTCGTACGTGGCGGAATGCAGCATGCGCGCAGGCGGCGGGCCGCCCGCGACGGCGAGCTGCGTCCAGACGGGGACGCCCCCCACGCCGTTGGCGTTTGTCAGCGCCCAGACGTCGTTCAGGAGAGGACACCCCGGAGCATCACAGAGGAGGCCCCCAAATACGATCATGCGGTTGCTGATGGGATCGTAGACCGCGCTGTGGGCCGACCGTGCCGGGAACGCGCATGGAGTAGCGCTCGACGCGCATGGAGCCCCGGGTCCGACGGTCGCAAGTTGGGTCCACGCCGGCGTTCCGCCCCTGCCATTGGCGTTCGACAGCATCCAGACGTCGTTGCTGGGATTCGCGGTGCACGGGTCCCCTCCGAACACGATCATGCGGTTGGTGCTCCCATCGTAGACGGCGGTGTGCTGCCTGCGGGGGCCGGGTGCCGTGCCCAATGGACTGAGCTGCGTCCACGTGGGTGCCAATCCCAACCCGGTGGCGTTCGACAGGACCCAGACATCGTTGAGGCCGCTGCAGACCGCCGCCGGCTGCCCGCCAAACACGATCATGCTGCTGGAACCTGGATCGTACACTGCGGTGGCGCTGGTTCGCGGCGCAGGCGGTCCGCCCAATGGGTTGAGCTGCGTCCAGGTCGACGGCAGGGCCAACCCATCGGCGTTCGTGAGTACCCAGACGGTGTTCAACACTCGAGAGATATTATCGCTGCCCCCAAAGATGATCATCCGGTTGGTGATGTCGTCATAGACGGCAGTATGAAGAAACCGCGGGTGCGGTGGTCCGCCCGTTGGCGTGAGGACGGTCCACGTCGGCGCTGTCGTGGGCGCTGCCGTCGGCGTCGTGGGGACCGTCGGCGCTGTGGGGGCCGTGGGCGGTGCGATAGGTGGTGGGGTAGGCGGTACCTGGGCCTGACCTATTTGGGTGAACGCGAGAGCGACCAGGAGTCCCCCAATCCGTATTGCGTGACCGATCCCCTCGGCGCCTTTCATGACACCCTCCCCCGGAGATTCTCGATCCGCGGACCCCAGAGACTGCCGGAACGGTAGCCCGGCGTCCGCACGTCCGACATCCCCCTCTTGCGATCCCTTCCTTAGCTACCTCCTTGCCTCTTCAACGCGCTCCCACTGAGTCGCGTTTACCGCCGGGCGACGGGGCCACCCGCAGACGCAGCAGCGCGAGGAGCTCGGTCGCGAGATCTCCATTGCTGAATGAAAGATGGTAGGCGGGCACGCGCGCAGCCAGGTCGCAGAGGCGGCGCAGTGCCGCCTTTCCGTATTCGGCGAAGTTCCAGCAGTGCTGAAGCAGCTCCGCCGCGGCCTCGGCAGCCGGGCAGGGTGATAGCCTGGCCGGAGCGCCCATGCGGTATCTCGGGAAGACCAGGGCGCCGACCGGCACGGGATGTCGACAGAGGCCTCCCGAGGAGAGGGGAACGTCGACTTTGTTCGGCGATCGAAGCCAGTCCGCGGGCATCTCCTGACCGGGGAACTCGCGCCGCGCAGGCGTCAGCGGAAAGGGCACGGCGCGGCTCGAGGTGGGATTCAAGGGGATGACGTCGTCGGACAGGTAGGTCCATCCACGCGCGCACAGGCCGACAATGAGCGTGCTCTTGCCTCGCCCCCGGGGGCCCAGGAGCAGGATGGCGCGCCCGTCCGCCGCCGCCGCGCCCGCATGGAACCAGAGGAGATCCGGCCGGGCCTGCATCATGGCCTGGATCACCGAGAAGCGAAGGCAGCGGAGAACGTCGGTGAGCGAGCCATCGGCAATTTGAAAGGCGGTGTCGCCCGTAATGCGGTACGCGCCGCCGTGGCTCGAGACCACGAGCGTCCGCACGACGTGCGTGCCCTCAGGAACGACCATGGCCGAGTACATGCCCTCGAGCCCTGAGAGCACCTCGTGGGCATCCGATCTGACGGCAACCTGGTGCTCCTCGAACTCGATGTAGACCGTCCGGGGGACCGTCGCCGTCCGCGCATCCGGCGGCGCGGCGCTCACCGGAGTTCCAGGAGGCCCAACTCGTAGAGCCGGGTGACGCCCTGGATCACGTCGGTCAGCAACGCCGTCCTGGAACGACCTATGCACTGCCCCAGTTCCTCCGTAATTTCCTCGATGGTCCGGATGCCGTCGCACAATTCCCAGATCGCCACGGCGGACCGATTGAGCGTGAACGCCTGCTCGCTGCTGGGGACAAAGAGCAGCACTTCGTCGTCGAGTCGGTGCTCCTCGGCCCCGTTCCGCCGGGCCGGCCGGGTTGTCGCCGCGTCAGGGGGCATGCCGGTTCTCCCTCAGGTCGCGAGCCATTTAGGGCTGCCCCGGCTGGGAACCACTTGCGCCGGTGCCGCCGCTTTGCGGGGTGGACACGCTTCCGCTTGCGCTCGCGGAGAAAGAGACGCCGCCACCGCTGCCTTGAGCACCGCTGCTCTGGGAATTGCCTCCCTGTCCGCCGCCGGTTCCGATGGTGAGGCTGCCGGCCTCGGAATCTGCTGGGAACTGCGGGCCGCTGTACTCAGCGAACGCTTTGGACGGGAGAGACACCACAAGAACGGCGGGTATGATCCAGCCCGCCCGAATGAGAGCCCGTCTGGTCAGGTTTACGTCCCTCGACTCCGACCAGCCCGCCCTGCCATCCTGACTGTTCATGGCACCCTCCTCCTGACCTAGCATTTTTTATCCAAACAAGAGTTCGCCACAGTCAATCACCATCGACCCCCATGGATCGGGGTCACGCTTAGAAGATATGGTGCAAATCCCCAATTCTGAATCAGGTGAAGGCCGGACTAAATAATAGGAAAAGTCCCGAATCCAAAAATAGTAGAATCGCCAAGGGTTGGATCGGTGTACCGCCTGATGAGACAACCTTCACATATGGTGGTTATACACCTCAATTACACATCGGGATCGTTGCCCTGAGGTATGCAGCTGACGTCCTTGGGATTGCCGGCCGGTGACCACGGCTTAAATCTATCTGATCCGAGGCGGAGGGCGAGACGCAGGAAAACGATGGTGCCGGAGGAGGGACTCGAACCCCCACGGGCGTGAGCCCAGGCGATTTTGAGTCGCCATCGTCTGCCGATTCCGACACTCCGGCCTGGCGTGCCGCGAGTATCGTAGCATCTGCGAGTGGAGTGCTCAAGGGCGCGTTCTCAAATTGCCCACCTGGCGGCCTCCGGCCCGGCGTGCCGGCGGGTCTCGGCGTGATACTCACCCGCTGCCGGCTAATCCCGCAGGAACGGGTCATCCGGGCTCGACCGCAGGTCAGCCACTCATGGGTCGGAATGGGAACTCGCGCCCTCGTGTTCAACGCCGCCACCGGGCCCGTGGGAGTCACCTCCGCCTTTGGAGTCCGCCGTATCTGGCACAGGAGGTCCCCCGTACTCGGCGAACGCTTTCGAAGGTATCGACACCACAATCACGGCGGGCAGGACCCAGCCCACCTCAATAAGAGCGCGCCTGGTTATATTTGCTTTCGCTGCCTTAGTCGGACGAGCCTTGCCCTCTCCACTGCTCACAACAGTTCCCTCCTCCCGGAAGAGTCACTGATGCGAACGAATGTGCGCTATACCGGCGGATTCTCGCGCATTTTGCCGTCACAGCTAGAGGATACTACTGGAAAGCCCCTATGATTAAATCAGGTAAAACCCTTAAGGCACCTGGGAAAAGCCCCTACTACCACCGGGATAGCAACTGATATGCACTCTGAAATGATTGCTGCCGGTGCAGGAGCCTCGATGGGACTTGAGGCGCCGGGGGCAAGAGCACCGGCAGTTTGTCCCATCGTCTGCCAATGCCGGCAGCACTCCGCCGCGATGTGCCGGGGGCCTCCTAGCAGGGGCGAGCGCAGCGCGCAAGAGCGCCGGCCGGTGCATGCTATAATCGTCCCGAGATGCCCGCTCGCTCCGGCCGGCCCCTCCTCGTCCTCATCGATGCCAACGGTCTCGTCTACCGGGCGTTCTACGCGCTTCCGTATTTCACGACGAGCGACGGCCAACCCACCAACGCCGTGTATGGTTTCACCACGATGCTGCTCAAGGTGCTGGAGGAGGAGTCGCCCGAGTACGTCGCGGTTGCCTTCGACAGGCCCGGGCCGACCTTCCGGCACGAAGCCTACCCGGAGTACAAGGCCACCCGGCGCAAGATGCCGGACGATCTCCGCCCCCAGGTCGGCCTGGCCAAAGAGGTGGTCGAGGCGCTGCAGCTGCCGGTCTTCGAGGTGGCCGGGTTCGAGGCCGACGACGTCATCGGCGCGCTGACGCGGCAGGCGGAGGCGCAGGGCATCGACGTCTTGATCGTGACGGGGGATCTGGACGCGCTCCAGTTGATCTCGCCCCACACGCGGGTGATGATGACCTCCCGCGGCATCACGGAAACCACGGTCTACGATGAGCCGGCGGTGCGGGAGCGATTCGGGATCGCCCCGCGGCAGATTCCCGATCTGAAGAGCCTGAAGGGTGACACCACCGACAACATCCCCGGCGTGCCCGGGGTGGGGGAGAAGACCGCGGGCCGCCTGCTCGGCCAGTACGGCTCCGTGGAGGCGCTGCTGAACGGGGTCGGCGACATCCGCGAGGCGAAGCTGCGGGAGCGGCTCAGGGAGCACCGGGAGCAGATTCTGGCGAGCAAGCACCTGGCGACGATCGTGACCGACCTCGACAACGTCCGGCTCGATCCGGAGTTCCTGCGGCGCCGGCCCCCGGACCGCGACCAGGTCAAGGCGCTGTTCACCACCCTGGAGTTCAAGACGCTGCTGGAGCGCCTGGGCGTCGAAGCGCCCGCGCCGCAGAGCCGCGGCACCTACCGCACCATTGCCGCGGACGGTCTCCCGCCGCTGCTGGCGGAGGCGGCGCGCCTGGCGATCGCCCCGGTCGCGGGCCCCGGGCATCCCCTCACGGCCCCGCTCCAGGGTCTCGCCGTCTCGACCAGGACGGGCGAGGGGGCATACGTCCCGGTGGAGGCCGGCATTCCGCGAGCGCTGGCCGACGTCCTGGAGCGGGAGGGCCTCCCGAAGCAGAGCGAAGACGCCAAGCGCGATCGCCTGCTCCTCGAGGGAGCCGGGCTGCATCCCAATGGGTTCGCGTTCGACGTGTCGCTCGCGTCCTACCTGCTCGATCCCGGCAAGCGCACCCACACACTCGAGAGCGCAGCGTGGCAGTTCCTGGGGTGGCGGCTGGTGGACGGGGAAGATGCCAAGGACGACGCGCTGTCGCTGGGGCGGGCGCCGGAGGAGGCCGCGGCCGAACGCGCCGATCTCGCCGGCCGCCTCGCCGAGGTCCTCGAAGCGCGACTCCAGGAGCGCGAACTCCTCCCCCTCTACCGGGAGATCGAGATGCCGCTGGTCGCCGTGCTCGCGCGCATGGAGACCGTCGGCGTCGCCATCGACGTGGCCGCGCTGCGCGCCCTATCCGTGACCCTGCGGGAGCGCATCGACGCGCTGACCGGGGAGATCTACCGCCTGGCCGGCACCGAGTTCAACATCGGGTCGCCCAAGCAGCTGGCGTTTGTCCTGTTCGAGAAGCTCCAGCTTCCGCCCCTCAAGCGGACCAAGACGGGATTTTCGACCGACGCCGAGGTGCTGGAACAGCTGGCGCCGCAGCACGAGGTGGTGGCCCGGATCCTCGAGCACCGCGAGCTCAGCAAGCTGCTCAGCACCTACGTCGACGTCCTGCCGGACATGATCGACCCGCGCACGGGGCGGGTGCACACGACGTTCAACCAGACCATCGCCAGCACGGGCCGTCTGGTCACCACGGACCCGAACCTCCAGAACATCCCCATCCGCACCGACGTCGGCCGGCAGATCCGCCGGACGTTCGTCGCGGGGCGGCCCGGACACGTCCTCCTGTCGGCGGATTACGACCAGATCGAGCTGCGCGTGCTCGCGCACGTCACCGGCGACCCGGGTCTGCTCGACGCCTTCCGGCGCGGGGAGGACATCCACACGGTCACCGCGGCCGAGGTGTTCGGCGTGGCGCCGGACGGCGTCACCCCGGAGATGCGGCGGCAGGCCAAGGTCTTCAACTACGGCATCGCCTACGGGATCAGCGACTTCGGGCTCGCCTCCCAGCTGGGCATCGGCCGCGCGGAGGCCCAGCGGTTCATGGACACCTACTTCGCGCGGTATCCTCGGGTCCAGGAGTATACGCGGACGACCGTCGACCTGGCGCGCCGGCAGGGGTACGTCACGACCCTCCTCAACCGGCGCCGCTACCTGCCCGACATCCTGAGCCGCAACCGCGTCATCCGGGAGGCCGCGGAGCGAAACGCCATCAATGCGCCGATCCAGGGGACGGCCGCGGACATCATCAAGATCGCGATGCTGCGGATCCACCGCGACCTGCTGCCGGCGACCCCGGGGCTGGAGATGATTTTGCAGATCCACGATGAGCTGCTGTTCGAGCTGCCCGAAGCCCTGGTGCCGGACGTCGCGCCCCGGATCCGCGAGATCATGGAGCGGGCCTACCGGCTGGCCGCGCCGCTCGCCGTCAGCGTCGCCTGCGGCCCCAACTGGCAAGACCTTGTCGACGTCGCGTGACCCTCGGCCCCTGCGGATCGGACTGACCGGCGGGATCGCCAGCGGCAAGAGCCTCGTGGCGCAGTGCTTCCGGGAACTGGGGGCGGCGGTGGTGGATGCCGACGCGATCGCGCGGGAGGTCATTGCACCGGGCGGGGCGGCCTACGAGGGCGTGGTCGAGGCTTTCGGCCGGAGCATTCTCCGCGGGGACGGGACGATCGACCGCAAGGCGCTGGCCGCCCGGGTGTTCGCGGACGCGTCCGCCCGCCTTCGGCTGAACGCCTTGACCCACCCCCATATCCGCCGGCGGATGGCGGAAGAGGCCGCCCGTCTCGCCGCCACCCCGGGGGTGGAGGTGATCGTTCTGGACATCCCCCTGCTGCTCGATACGACCGACGGGGGTGACCTTGGTCTTGACGGGATCGTCGTCGCCGATGCGTCCGACGACGTCCGGGTGGGCCGCCTGGCCGCCCGGGACGGCCTCTCGCCCGAGGAGGCCCGGCGCCGCATGAGGGCCCAGGTGCCGCTCCGGGACAAGGTGGCCCGCGCCGACTGGGTCATCGACAACAACGGCTCCCCCGACCGCACCCGCGGGCAGGTTCGAGCCGTGTGGGAAGCGATTCGGAAGCACCCTCGATAGCCGGATCGTAGTTAGCGCGCGCTCCGTGATTTCCCGCCTCTACCTTAGGGAATCCCCCGGTATCCCATATAGAATGGTTCGATCTATCATTTAAGGTGAAGTGCACATGGGTGAGGGGAGCCCGGTTTCGCGCCGCTCGGGCGGGGGAAGATTACATGCAAGTGAGGGGAGCATCGGCCGGACGTGCACCAGGCATCATTAACCGTAGCCGCCGCCACGCCATCTGGGCCTGCGTCGCGGTATTTCTCTGCGTGCCCGCCGGACCCGGTCTGGCGCAATCCCTCGACTTCTGGCCTGCGGTCTTCTCGTCGTCCGGCTTCACGGTTCCGGTCGCCTCGGGCATCCTCTACAGCCACTTCAAGGTCGGCACCGCGGCCGGGCCGCTGAACGTCCACCACCTCAGCGTTGACCTGAGCAATCCGACGGTGCGCGCGGGGGCCGGGCTCGCCCACAACCGCCTCATGAGCGACGACGAAACCGTCTCCTCGATGGTCGCCCGCAGCGGTGCGATCGCCGGTGTCAACGGCGACTTCTTCGACATCCGCGGTTCCGGGATGCCCCTCAACATCGTCGTGCGGGACGGCCAGCTCCTGCGCAGTCCGACAGCATGGGTCGCGTTCGCCATGAGAAAGGATGGGCGCCTCCGGATCGACCGGTTCAAGTGGACCGGGACCGTGGTGCTGTCCAGGACGGGGGAGTCGCACGCGCTCGCGGGATACAACGCGGGTCTTCCTTCCGACGGGCTCACGGTCATCTCCGACGCCCTGGGGTATGGGGCCCCGGTGCCCGAACCCGGGATGCGCCAGGTAGTCGCGGAGCTCGCGCCCGCAGACCCGCCCGGCAACCTCGTGGGACCCGGGAAGGCCGGGGGGGCGCCAGGGGCGGAGACTCCAGGCCTCTACACGGTGAAGCAGATCTGGCCCCAGCAGGCGTTTTACGCGCCCTTTCCTGCGGGAGAGATCCTCCTCGTCGGGCGCGGCAGGACGGCGGCGAAGTGGATCCGGGACAATGCACCGGCCGGCACAGCGCTCCAGGTGAATCTCACGACGGACCCGGACTGGCATGAGTTGCGCGCTGCCATCGGCGGCGGGCCCGTTCTGGTCCAGTGTGGACTGGTGGTCAACGATCCCCATCCCCCCTCACCAAGGGAACGCAACGTGCGGTATCCGGTGACCGCGCTGGGCATCCTCAAGGACGGCCATACGGTGATCCTGGTGGAAGTCGACGGCCGCCAGCCGCGACTCAGTATCGGGCTCACGCAGCCGCAACTCGCCGCATACATGAATTGGCTGGGCGCCTCCGAGGCGATGGCGTTCGACAGCGGCGGGTCGGCGACCATGGTGGTCCGCCTTCCCGGCCGGCCGCATGCGACCGTGGTGAATTCTCCGTCCGATGGACACGAGCGCCGGGTGGCCGATGCGCTACTCTTCTACAGTTCCGCGGTGCCCGGCCCGGCGGTCCGCCTGGTGCTCAACTCCAACCAACCGCTTCGGCTCGTCACCGGTGCAACCGCTCCGCTTTCGATCATCGGCGTCGACGCTCAGGGCAACCCCGTCGTCCCGCCTCAGCCCGTCCGCGTCACGGCGCAGCCGCAGCTCGTCACGGTGACGGCCGCGGGCGTTGTCCGGGTGGGTGAGATCGCGGGAACAGGGGTCCTGAGGGCGGAGAGCGGCGGTATCAGCGGGACGGTCCCGCTCTCCGTCGTGGCCCGCCACGCGGAGCAGCCCCCGACAGCCCCGGCGACGGTCGGAGCGCAACTCCCGATCCAGCCGTAGTCCCCGCCGCGCGCGCCCGTCGCGGTCAGGAGTCCGGCCTGGACCCGTGGCAGGACCTGTCCCCGCTGCTGTTCCTTGCTGTTCAACGTGATCGTCTCCTTGGTCATGGTCCCAAGGTGACAGATTCACTGGCCCATTAGGGGGTGACAGATTCATTGGCCTATTACATCCTGTAGGGGTGAGGTAGTCCCGCCCGCGAGGTGCGTGCTATAATAAATCGTTATGCCCACCTTCAAGATGGTCACCGATCAACCCCCGGCCGGTGATCAGGCCAAGGCGATCGCCCAACTCACCGAGGGGATCCGGCGCGGCGACCACTACCAGACACTGCTGGGGACAACGGGTAGCGGAAAAACCTACAGCGTCTGTCGCGTGATCGAGCAGATTGAGCGCCCGACCCTGATTCTGGCGCATAACAAGACCCTGGCCGCACAGCTCTACGGTGAGTGCCGGCAGTACTTCCCGGAGAACGCCGTCCGGTACTTCGTGTCCTACTACGACTACTACCAGCCGGAGGCGTACGTTCCCCAGACCGACCTGTACATCGCCAAGGACGCGGCGATCAACGACGAGATCGACCGCCTCCGCCACGCCTCGACCAAGGCGCTGATGGAGCGGCGGGACGTGATCGTGGTCGCGTCGGTCTCGTGCATCTATGGCCTGGGGTCCCCCGAGGACTACCAGGACGTGATGCTCTTCCTGCGCACCGGCGAGGCCCGGTCCCGCGACGAGATCCTGCGCCGGTTGGTGGACGTCCAGTACGAGCGAAACGACATCGACTTCACCCGGGGCCGGTTCCGGGTCCGCGGCGACGTCGTCGAGATCTTCCCGGCCTACGAGGATCGGGCGGTGCGGGTGCAGCTCTTCGGCGATCAGATCGAGCGGATCCTGGAAGTCGACCCGCTGACCGCCGAAGTCATCGCGGAGAAGCCCGCCGTGGCCATCTGGCCGGCCAAGCACTGGGTGACGACCGACGAGAAGATGGCCGCGGCCCTCGACCGGATCGAGGCGGAGCTGCGGGAGCGCGTGCAGTGGTTCAAGGATCAGGGCAAGCTCCTCGAAGCCCAGCGCCTGGAGTTCCGGACGAAGTACGACCTGGAGATGCTGCGCGAGGTCGGGTACTGCCCCGGGATTGAGAACTACTCTCGCCCCCTCTCCGGCCGCGCGGCGGGGGAGCGCCCGGGATGCCTCCTGGACTACTTCCCCAAGGATTTCCTGGTTGTGATCGATGAGTCCCACGTGACCGTGCCACAAGTGCGGGGGATGGTCGAAGGCGACCGGGCGCGCAAGAGGAACCTGGTCGACTTCGGCTTCCGCCTCCCGTCGGCGTACGACAACCGCCCGCTCACGTTCGAGGAGTTCGACGCCCTGGTGCCCCAGATCGTCTTCGTCTCCGCCACCCCCGCGCCGTACGAATTCAGCGTCAGCAGCCAGGTGGTGGAGCAGATCGTGCGGCCGACCGGGCTGGTGGACCCCCACGTGGAAGTGCGGCCGGCCCGCGGGCAGGTGGACGACCTGATCGGCGAGATCAAGGCGCAGGTCGCCAAGGGCGAGCGCACCCTCGTGACGACCCTGACCAAGCGGATGGCGGAGGACCTGACCGACTACCTCCAGGAGCTCGGCCTGCGGGTCCACTACCTCCACTCGGAAGTGGAGACGCTCCAGCGCGTGCAGATCCTCAAGGACCTGCGCCTGGGCACTTACGACGTCCTCGTCGGCATCAACCTCTTGCGCGAGGGGCTCGATCTTCCCGAGGTGTCGTTCGTGGCCATCCTCGACGCGGACAAGGAGGGCTATCTGCGGTCGGAGACCAGCCTGATCCAGACAATGGGCCGGGCCGCGCGAAACATCGCCGGCCGGGTCGTGCTGTACGCGGATGAGGTCACCGAGTCCATGCGCAAGGCGATCGACGAGACCAACCGCCGCCGGACGATCCAGACGCAATACAATGAAGAGCACGGGATCACCCCGCAGTCGATCGTCAAGCCGATCCGCGACCTGATCGATCTGGCCGAGGTCGCCGAGGAGCCCGCCTCGTACGGCGCGGGGGAGGAGCGCGAAGGGAAGGTCCTCACCGCGACGGAACTGATCGGGTTGGCCGAGCAGCAGCGCGCGAGCGTCCCCTGGGACATCGCCCGCCTGCTGATGTTGAGCCCCGCCGAGCTCGAGGGGACGATCGAAACCCTGGAACGCGAGATGCGGAAGGCCGCCGCCGAGTTGCAGTTCGAGAAGGCGGCGGTGCTGCGGGACCAGATTCAAGAGCTGCGCAAAGGGATGGGCGAGCCATTCTTCGCCGGTGCGCGGCGAGGCAGCCGGGGAGCCGGAGGCCGGCCCGGCGGGGCGAGACCCGGGCCTCGGGGACCGGTCGGGCGGGGACGGCCCCGATAGCGCATCCCCCGAACGTGGTCCACGACAGGGCGGCGGGCGACACAGGACGATAGGAGTATAATAGGAAGCCGTCATGCCTCTCGATCGGATCATCGTGCGCGGAGCGCGCGAACACAACCTCCAGAACATCACTGTCGAGATCCCCCGCGACCGCCTGGCCGTTCTCACGGGGATCTCCGGCTCCGGGAAGTCCTCGCTCGCGTTCGACACCATCTACGCGGAAGGGCAGCGCAAATACGTCGAGTCGCTTTCGGCCTACGCCCGCCAGTTCCTGGGCCTGATGGAGAAGCCCGACGTCGACCACATCGAGGGGCTGAGCCCCGCGGTCTCCATCGACCAGAAGGGCGCGCCGCGCAACCCTCGGTCCACCGTCGGGACCGTGACGGAGGTCTACGACTACCTGCGCCTCCTCTACGCGCGGATCGGCGTGCCCCACTGCCCGAAATGCGGGAAGCCGATCACCCGGCAGACGCCCGAGCAGATCGTGGACCACGTGCTGGCGTTCCCGGAGGGCACCCGCATCCTCGTGCTCGGCCCCATCGTGCGGGGGCGCAAAGGCGAGTACCGGCAGCTCTTCGACGATCTCCGGCGCCAGGGGTTTGCCCGGGTCCGCGTCGACGGGACCCTGCACGAGTTCGGCGCGGAGATCGCCATGGACAAGAACCGGAAGCACCAGATCGAGGTCGTCGTCGACCGGCTGGTGGTCAAGCCGGATATCCGGACCCGGTTGAACGACTCGGTTGAGACCGCGCTCAAGCTCGGGCAGGGCATCGTCGGCATCTCGGTCGTGGACGGCGAGGAGCACACCTTCAGCCAGAACTACGCCTGCCCCGACGGC
>VBAK01000130.1 GCA_005882275.1 Candidatus Segetimicrobium genomatis | reverse complement strand
TCACCAGCCTGACCGCGTCCTCGAGGTGGAGGGAGCCGGCGCAGACCAGGGCGGTGTACTCCCCCAGACTCAGCCCGGCGGCGACCTCGGGGGAGGCGGGCAGCGTGGCCAGGCAGGCGAGGCTGGTGGTCAGGATGGCGGGCTGCGTGTTCGCGGTGGCGCGGAGCGCGTCCTCGGGGCCGCGCACGCAGAGGTCCAGCAGGTCGAACCCGGCCGCCGCGCTGGCGCGATCGAAGACCTCGCGGGCCTGCGGGAATCGCTCGACGACCTCCCGGCCCATGCCGACATACTGGGCGCCCTGCCCCGGGAAGACCGCGGCGAAGGGAGCGAGGGGCGGCGCGCTCAGCAAGCGCCTCCCCATCGGATGGCGCAGGCACCCCAGGTATACCCGGCTCCAAATGTCACGAGAACGCCGACCCGGCCCTCCTCGATGCGCCCCGCCTGCACGGCCTCGTAGAGGGCGACCGGGACGGAGGCCGCCGAGGTGTTGCCGTAGCGCTGGACGTTGATGAAGAACTTGCTCAAGGGGACGCGGAGCCGGCGCGCCGAGGATTGGATGATGCGGATGTTGGCCTGGTGGGGGATGACGAAATCCACGTCCGCCGGCCCCAGTTCGGCCCGCCGCAGCGCCTCCGCGGCCGCCGCCGGAATCGCCCGGACCGCGTACTGATAGACGTCGGGCCCCTTCATCGAAATATAATGCTCCCCCCGCTCCACGGTCTCGAACGACGCCGGCCGGCGGCTGCCGCCCGCGGTCAGGCACATCGCCTCCTCGGCGCTCCCGTCTCCGCCCAGACAGAACGAGAGGAACCCGTGGCCGGGGCGCGCCGGCCGCAGCACCGCCGCGCCGGCGCAATCCCCAAAGAGGATGCAGGTCGTGCGGTCCCGCCAGTTGGTGATGCGGGAGAGCGTCTCGGCGCCCACCACCAGCACCGTCTCAGCCTGCCCCGACGCGATGGCCCCGTGCGCGACGCTGAGGCCGTAGACGAAACTGGAGCAGGCCGCGGAGACGTCCAGGCAGCCGACGGGTCGGGCGCCCAGCCGCTTCTGGAGAAGACAGGCGACGCTGGGAAAGACCATGTCGGGCGTCGTGGTCCCCACGACGATGAAATCGAGATCGGTGGCCGCCACCCCCGCCGCCCGCAGCGACTCCCGCGCGGCCTTGTAGGCGAGATCGGACGTGGCCTCGGAGGCGGCGGCGATCCGGCGCTCCCGCACGCCGGTGCGCCTCTGGATCCACTCGTCCGTCGTGTCCACGGTCTTGGCGAGTTCGACGTTGGTGAGGACCCGCTCGGGGAGGTAGCACCCGAGTCCCGCGATCGTGGATCCCACGCCGATGGTGCGCGGCACCACCCGTCGGGGCGCGCTGTCCACGAGCACGGCGGTTCGGCGCGGCCTCACGCGTCGGCGGGAGTCCCCTGCGAGAGGGGGAGCTCTGCCTTTCCGGCCGTCCCTCCGGCCTCCCGCACCGGGGGGGCGCCGCCCGGAGACACGAGGGGACGCGGGTGGGAGAGCCGTTCGATATCGGCGCGGATGGTATCCACCATCCGGGCGCGGACCGATTCGGCGGCCAGCGCGATGGAATTGCGGATCGCTTTGGCCTTCGAGCTGCCGTGGGTGATGATGCAGATCCCGTTCACGCCGAGCAGCGGAGCCCCGCCGTGCTCCGTGTAGTCCATCCGGCGGGCCAGCGCCCGCAGGCGCGGGGTCGCCAGCAGCACGCCCAGCCGGACGAACAGGCCGCGGCTGAGCTCCTCGCGGAGCAGGGTAAAGATCCCGAGCGCCAGCCCCTCGCCGAATTTCAGGAGCAGGTTCCCCACGAACCCATCGCAGACGACCACATCCGCGGCGCCGCCGAAGAAGTCGCGCCCCTCCACGTTTCCAATGAAGTTCACCCCGGAGCCCCGCAGGAGCTCGGCGGCCTGGATCACCAGCTCGTTGCCCTTCGTCTCCTCGACGCCGTTGCTCATGATCCCGATGCGCGGCTGGGGGATGCCGAGCCCCCGGCTCGCGTACACGCTGCCCATGATGGCGAACTGCAGGAGGTGCTTGGGCCGACAGTCTACGTTGGCGCCGACGTCCACCAGGATGGCGCGGCCGCGCAGGGTGGGCAGCACCGCCGCGATCGCCGGCCGGTCGATGCCCTCGATCCGCCCCAGGGTCAGCAGCGCTGCGGCCATCGCCGCTCCGGTGTTGCCCGCGCTGACCACCGCGTCGGCCTCGCCGCGCCGCAGCGCCTCCACGGCCACGAGGATCGACGCCTGGCGCTTCCGCCGGAGGGCCATCGCCGGCGCCTCCGCCATGCCGATGACTTCGGGAGCATCGAGCACGCGGATGGGGAGCGAGCCCCCGCCCGCGGCCTGGAGCTCGTCGTGAATGCGGGCGGTCGGACCCACGAGGACGACCTCAACGCCGAGCTCGCGGGCGGCCGCGACCGCGCCCATGACCAGTTCCCGGGGGGCGTGATCGCCGCCCATCGCATCGAGCGCGACCCGCAGCCTCGCCTCCTCCGTCCGCGTCACCCGCTGCACCCTACGTGTTCGGTTTCTCCTCGGGAGCCTTCACCTCGATCACCTGCCTCCCCGCGTAATAGCCGCACGTCGGGCAGACGCGGTGCGGCACCATGCGGGCGTGGCACTGAGGGCACTCCACCAGGGTCACCGGTTGTACGCGAAAGTGCGCGCGCCGGCTCGCGGTGCGCGCTTTGCTGAATCGCCGTTTGGTCAGTCCCATCCCCTACTCCTTTTTTGTGAGGCGGCGCCCCGGCCGGACGGCCGGCCCGGGCGCGCCGAGCCGGCGCCGCGCATCGGCCGGGCGCCCCGCGCAGGCGCACGAGCCGAGGTTGAGGTCTGCGCCGCAGGTCGCGCACAACCCCCGGCAGTCTTCACGGCACCGCGGGGCGATCGGCAGCGCCAGCACCAGGTGCTGGCGCACGACCTCCGTGAGATCGAAGGTGTCGTCCGGTCCGACCGGGACCACAAAATCGTCGGAATCGAGTTCGCGCTCGCCCCCGGCGCCCGCGGCGGAGAAGGGCGCCGCCCGCCGGAACTCTTCCGCGACGGCGAACTCCAGCGGGTGCTCGTACCCGGCGAGACACGCCCCGCAGTCCAGGCTGAGCCGCGTCCGCAGCCGCCCGGTCAGGCACACGCTCCGCCCGGTGCCCGCGAGCACGAGTTCCCCCATCACAGGCTGGAGGAGCGTGGCATCTTCGGCGGGCGGCTCGACCCACTCGGAGTACGCCACCGTGCGGATGGCGCCGCGATCTGCGAGCAATGGTCCGATGTTGACCCGCACGCCGCCACCTCACGCCGTGTGCCCGGACGGCCTACCCCCGAACCACGGGAAACCGCCGGGCACACCGCTAAATTATACGGACGCCCGTGGCGCGGTGTCAAGAGACGGTGACTTTGCCGGCTTTGCCGTTGTCGAGGCGGGAAGGGCCCGTCGGCCCCATCGACATCCGGGATCCCGTGCGCTCCATCAGCACCGTCTTCCCGCGCTGCACCGTGGAGAGGATGCGCGCGACTTCCCGCTCCAGGCGTTCGAGGACGCTGAGCGCGTACATGTCGGCCCCGCGCCGGGTTTCGTCCGCCTCCCGGACGGCCTGCTCCCGGAGCTGCTGGATCTGCTGCTCGGCCGCGCGGGCGAGCGTTCCGTCCTCGAGCGCCCTGCGGGCGTGGTCTTCCGCCTCCAGGACGATCCGCCGGGCCTCGTCCTGCGCGCGGCGCAGGATCGTCTCCGCCTCCGCGCCGCCGGCGGCGCGCCTGGCGTCGGCGGACAGCGCCTCCCGCAGACGGTGCAGCACCGAGCGGACCTCGTCGTCCCACGGGGCGCGGCGGCCCGGGAGGTACCAGGGCGGGCCCGAGGTCAGGAGCGCGTCCAGGCGGTCCAGACACTCCGTGATCGACAGCGACGCGGAACGACCGGGACTGGCCATCTGTTCACCCCTTGCGTTGTGACCTTACCCGTTTGACGAGCCGCTGCTCGACGCTCGCGGGAATCAGCCCCGAGACCGAGCCGCCGAAGCGCGCCACTTCACGGATCAGGGTGGAGCTCAAGTACGCCCACTCCGGCGCGGTCATCATGAAGATGGTCTCGATCTCCGGCCGGAGGCGCTTGTTCATCGCCGCCATCTTCAGTTCGTACTCGAAGTCCATCATCGCCCTCAGGCCTTTGACGATGACCGTCGCGTCCAGCCGGTGCGCGAAATCGACGGTCAGCCCGCTGAAGCTCATGACTTCGACTCCGGCCCGCTCGGTCGCGGCGCGGAGCATCGCCACCCGGTCGGCGACGCTGAACATCGGCTCCTTCTCGACGTTGGTGGCGACGCCCACCACGACCCGGCGGGCCATGCGCCGCGCACGCTCGATGATGTCGAGGTGCCCGTTGTGGACCGGGTCGAAGCTCCCGGGATACAGGGCAATCGCCAGCGTGTTCTCCCTCAAGCGCCTTCCTCCCTCCCGGCGGCGCGCGCGTAGACCCAGACGGCGGTCTCTCCGTACCGGGCGGTCCGCACGCGCGCCAGGCCGGCGATCTCGCCCGGGTCGTCCCGCCAGTGACCTTCCGCGATCACGAGTCCGCCGGCGGCAAGCACCGAGCCGGCCGCCACGCGCCGCAGCGCCTCCGCCGCCAGGCCGCGCCCGTACGGGGGGTCGAGAAAGATCAGGTCGAACCGGTGCCGATCCCCCTCGACGGCGGCCGCCGCGGCCAGCGCGTCGGCCCGCCGCACCACGCCCCGATCGCTGAGGCCGGCCGCGGCCAGATTCTGCCGGATCAATGCGGCATTGCGCGGGTCGCGCTCCACGAACACCGCCTCGCGCGCCCCCCGGCTGAGCGCCTCGATCCCCAGGCGCCCGGTTCCCGCAAAGAGATCGAGCACACAGGCCCCCGCAATCCGGGGCGCGAGGGAGTTGAACACGGCATCGCTGACCAGGGTCGAGGTCGGCCGGACCCCGCGCCCCCCCTTGGCCCGGAGGCGGGTTCCGCGAGCCCTGCCGCCGCCGATCCGCATGCGCTACCCGACCCGGGCGTTCTCGACGCGGGCGCCGCCGAACCGCAGCCGGAGGGCCTCGGCGAGATCCGCGTGCTCGGACCGCGCGAGGTCCGGATCCCCCCGCAGCACCTCCTCCGCGTCGCGGCGGGCGTGCTCCAGCCACTCGTGATCCCGCACGAGGTTGGCGATGCGCAGGTCCGAGGCGCCGTGCTGCCGCAGCTCCGCCTGCCGCCGCTCACCGAGGAATTCGCCCGCTCCCCGCAGCTCGAGATCATGCTGGGCGATGCGGAACCCGTCCCCCGTCTCCACCATGGCGGCGAGGCGCCGGGCTCCCACCTCATCTTCCTCTTTCACGTCGGCGATGAGGATGCAGTAGGCCTCGTGCGCCCCCCGGCCGACCCGCCCGCGCAACTGGTGCAGCTGCGAGAGCCCGAAGCGGTCGGCATCCTCGACGACCATGACCGTGGCGTTGGGAATGTCGATGCCGACCTCGATCACGGTGGTCGCCACGAGCACATCGATCTCCCCGGCTCGGAGCGCGCGCATCGCCGCATCCCGCTTCTCGACCGGCATCCGGCCGTGCAGGACGCCCACCCGGAGATCGCGGAACGCGCCGTCCTGTAAGCGGGAGGCGAGCGCGAGGGCCGACTCGGCCTGCAGCTTGTCGGACTCCTCGATCACCGGGCAGACGATGTAGGCCTGCCGCCCCTGCGCGACCTGCGAGCGGACGAACTCGTACACCTGGGGCCGCCTGGAGGTGGGGCGGGTGTACGTTTTGACCGGAGTCCGTCCCGGGGGCAGCTCATCGAGCGTCGAGACGTCGAGA
Source organism: Candidatus Segetimicrobium genomatis (assembly GCA_005882275.1). Taxonomy (GTDB): domain Bacteria; phylum Sysuimicrobiota; class Sysuimicrobiia; order Sysuimicrobiales; family Segetimicrobiaceae; genus Segetimicrobium; species Segetimicrobium genomatis. Next base: position 48,643 of record VBAK01000130.1, on the reverse strand, counting down.
TCGCCGTAGAGGGTCAGGGCGAGCGTCCGGGGAATCGGCGTCGCCGTCATGACGAGGACGTCCGGACAGTCGCCCTTCTGTCTGAGGGCGGCCCGCTGGCCGACCCCGAAGCGGTGCTGCTCGTCCACCACTACGAGGCCGAGCCGGTGGAATTCCACCTCCTCTTCGATCAGCGCGTGCGTGCCGACGACGATATCCGCCCGGCCGTCCCGCGCCGCCTGGAGCGCCTCCTGCCGGGCGGCGCGCGGGAGCCCGCCCACCAGGAGGATCACGGTCAGTCCGAGGGCCTCCAAGAGGTTGTGCAGGGTCAGGTAGTGCTGGCCCGCCAGGATCTCGGTGGGCGCCATCAGGGCGCCCTGGGCGCCTCCCCCCACGCACTGCAGCAGCGCGGTGGCGGCGACCAGGGTCTTGCCGGACCCGACGTCTCCCTGGAGCAGGCGATTCATCGGATGGGGCCGGCTCAGGTCCGCGGCGATCTCGGCGATGACGCGGCGCTGAGCCTGCGTGAGCGGAAACGGCAGGCCGGCATGGAACCGGGTCACGAGCTCGGACGCGTCCCCGTAGTGGATCGTCCGCGGCTCGGCCTCCCATGCGGCCTTCTGGCGGAGCAGCAGCAGTTCGAGCAGGAGGAGCTCCTCGTACACGAACCGCCGGCGGGCCGCGGCGTGAGTCTCCAGGGTGTCCGGGAAGTGAACCTGCCTGAGCGCCGTTCCCACATCGGGAAGGCGGTGGCGGCGCCGCAATCCCTCCGGCAGCCACTCGCGCACGATCGGCGCCGCATCGTCGAGCGTATGGAGCACGGTGGTCCGGAGGACCCGCTGACTCAGCCCCGACGTGCTGCGGTAGACCGGGACGATCCGCCCGACGTGAAGCGTCTCCTCGCCATGATCGACGAGCTCGAACTCCGGCGCCGCCATTTGAATCTCACCGGCCCGGCGGGCGACGCGCCCGTGCAGGACGACCGCGCGGCCGTGTGTGAGATGGCGGGCGAGGTAGGGCTGATTGTACCAGACGGCGTGCAGCACCCCTGAGCCGTCGGTGACCGCCGCCCGGGTGATGACCAGCCCCCGGCGCCCCCGCGGCCGGAACTGGCGGACGGCGCCGATCGTGCCCTGGACGGTCTCCACCGCCCCGTGCTGAAGCTCATAGATCGGCCGGAGGCGGCTGCGGTCCTCGACGCGCCGGGGAAGCATGTAGAGGAGATCACGGACGGTGGAGACGCCCAGCTCGGCGAGGAGCGCCGCCCGCGCCGGGCCGACCCCTCGGGCGTAGCGGACAGGTGTATCGGCATCCAAGGCCCGGGGGGGCGCGGCCCCGTATTCTGGGGGAGCCTGGCCAGGCCTGTTCACTGCGGGGGCACATTCTACGCTCCGCGCGTTGTCCCTGCTCGCGGCCGATGTGCTATAATGCGCTGCGAGCACAACGAAGGGAGACGATTCATGGCACGACGCTGCGCCGTGTGCGGCAAAGAAGCTCATACCGGCAACAGGGTGAGTCACTCGCACCATAAGACGAAGCGGAGGTTTGCGCCAAATCTGCAGCCCGTTCGCGCCGTGATCAACGGCGTGCGCGGCCGGGCCATGGTGTGCACGGCCTGTCTGAAGGCCGGAAAGGTCGCCAGGGTCGCCTGACCTTACCTTTGGTCTACTCCTCGCCTACCTTGGCTCTACTCCACGCTTCGATCGGCCTTCGATCGGCCTACATCACGGAGGGCTTCGGTTTTCCTTTGGTCTGCCTCTCCTCCGAATCGGCCTGACGTCGCAGGTCCGGCGGCGCCGCTTTGAGCCGGGCAATCAACTCCCGCACCTCGGCTTCCCCGAGCACGTAGCGATCTCCGCAGAACCGGCACGTCACCTCGGCGCGGCCCTCCTCCTCGAGGAGGGCCTGAAGTTCGGCGGCCCCCAGCAGGCTCAGCATCCCTTCCACCCGCTCGCGGCTGCAGCGGCAGTGAAAGGCCAAGGGCGTCACCGCCCCGAGATGGGGGCGGACGTCGCCGAGGGCGGCGGCGAGGATGTCTTCGGCCGTGTGTCCGGCGCTCATCATCTGCGTGATCGGCGGCAGGCGGCGCGCCCGCGCGTCGAGTTCGTCGATGACCTCGCGCCGGGTCCCCGGAAGCGCCTGGACGCACAGGCCCCCGGAGGCGAGCACGCGGAGGTCCGGCCCCACGAGGACCCCCAGCGCCACGACCGAGGGCACCTGCTCGGACGTGACAAAGTACGACGCCAGGTCCTCGGCAATCTCCCCGGACACCAGCGGCGCGGACCCATGATACGGGGTCCGCAGGCCGAGGTCGCGGGTGACGTGCAGCATGCCGTTCCGGCCGACCAGGCCTCCGACGTCCAGCTTCCGCGCCTGGGTGTGAGGAAGATCGGCGTGGGGGTGAACGGCGTATCCGCGAACGTGGCCTTCCGCATCGGCCTGGGCGATGACCGCGCCGATCGGTCCGTCCCCGAGCACCCGGAGGAGGACCGACTGGCCGTCCTTGAGGCCGGCGCCCAGCAGCGCGGCGGCGGTGAGGCTCCGGCCCAGCGCGGCCGTCGCGGTGGCGGAGGTGGTGTGGCGAATCCGCGCGTCTTCGACCGTGTGGGTCGAGACCACGGCGACGGCGCGGATGGTCCCGTCCGCGGCGGTCGCGCTGAGCACGCCATCCCGCATCGGCTTCACGTCGAGAGAACGCCTTCCACCCTGAGCCCTATTCCCCGCCGCTCCCGTTGCCCTACTCCACGCTTCGATCGGCTTTACCTTTGCCCTACTCCACGCTTCGATCGGCCTTACCTTTGCCCTACTCCACGCTTCGATCGGCTTTCTGCGGCCACAGGCGGTGCATCGGGTTGGCGGGGCCGTGGCCCGACCCCAGAGGAAGCGCCGCGCGGATGGCGCCCGTGATGAACATTTTGGCGTCCCGGATCGCCTCGATCGGCGTCGCGCCGCGGGCCAGGCCGGCGGCGATGGCGGCGGAGAAGATGCACCCGGTGCCGTGGGTGTGCTCGGTCGGGATCCGCGGCGCCTCCAGCCGCTCCACGCGCTCCCCGTCGAAGACGACGTCCTGAGCGGCCCCTTCGAGGTGGCCCCCCTTCACCACCACGTACCGCGGGCCCAGGGCATGGAGGGCGCGGGCGGCGTCTTCCATCTGCGCCGGCGTCGCGACCGGGCGGTCGAGGAGTGCTGAGGCCTCGTGCAGGTTGGGGGTGGCGACCAGGGCGAGTGGCAGGAGGGTGCGGCGGAGTTCCTCGCGTGCCTCCGGACGCAGCAGCGGGGCGCCGCTCTTCGCGATCATCACCGGGTCGATCACGAGCGCGTGGATCCGGTGCCGGCGGATCTCGTCCGCGACGGCCTCGATGATCGGCGCGCTGCTGAGCATTCCGGTCTTCGCCGCGTCGACGCCGATGTCCAGGACGACGGCGTCGATCTGCCGGCGCACGAACTCCGGGGAGAGCTCCACGATCGCCGTGACACCGGTGGTGTTCTGGGCCGTGAGCGCCGTGATCGCGGTCATCCCGAACACGCCGAGGGCGGAGAAGGTCTTGAGATCGGCCTGGATGCCGGCCCCGCCGCCGGAATCCGACCCGGCGATCGTGAGCGCGCGGGGAATGCGCACCGTCGTCACCTCCTCGTGGTCGCGTCGCCGCCCCCGGCATGCTCGGTGGGGGGCGTCCGCGAGATCGCCCTGCGGCCTCGTGACGTTGCGGAAAAGTGATCCCAGCCCTGCGCGGCGAGCGGCCGCCGCCGCCCGCCGGGGCGGACGATCCACCGCCCCTCCGGCTCCGGGAGGATTTCGCCGATGCGGGTCAGGGGCACGTCCATCTGTTCCGCGGCGCCCGGGGCCCGGGCGTCGAACTCCCGGTCCGCCGTGAACAGGAGCTCGTAGTCCTCCCCCCCGCCGAGGGCCCACGCCGCCGGGTCGAGCCCCGCGGCCCGCGCCGCCTGCGGGAGGCCTTGCGGCTGCGGCAGCCGCTCTTCGTCGAGCCGGACGCCGACGTTCGACGCCTCGACCAGGTGGAGCAGGTCGCCGGCCGTCCCGTCGCTGGTGTCGATCATCGCGCTCACCGGCCGCTCAGCCAGGACCCGCCCGGCCTGGACGCGCGGGGTGGGCCGGCGGTACGCCGCCGCGAGGGCCGCCGCGCCGGGGACCCGGACCTCGGGGTGCTCCAGCAGGAAGCGGCCGGCCGCGGCCCCCCCGACGGTGCCCGTCACCCAGACGCCGTCTCCGGGCCTGGCCCCCGCGCGGGTGACGGCATGCCGCGATCCGTCCAGCGAGCCCAGCGCCGTGACATCCACGATCAGGGGCCCGGTGGTGCGGGAGATGTTGCCCCCGACGATGCGGACGTCATAGGCGCCCGCGATCTCGGCGAGCCCCCGGTAGATTCCCTCGATGGTCGCCGGCGTCGTCTCCGCGGGAAGCGCGAGCGAGATGAGCGCATACCTCGGCACTCCCCCCATGGCCGCGATGTCGCTGAGGCTCACCGCGAGCGCGCGCCAGCCGACGTCTTCCGGCCCGCAGAGGGCCCAGGTGAAGTGCACGCCTTCCACCTGGATGTCGCACGTCGCCACCACCGGCCCGGCGCACTGCAGCACCGCGGCGTCGTCGCCGATGCCGATGGTCACGCCCGGCCCGGCCGCGGGGACGAGCCGGCGGAGCCGGTCGATCAGGCCGAACTCTCCGAGCGAAGCCAGCGGGCTGCTACCGGGGGAGCGCGGCATCGACCTCGCTCCGAATCCGGCGCACGGCGGCCGCCATATCGTCGGCCAGGGTGACCGCCGTGATCACCGCGACGCCCGCGGCGCCGGCGCGGATGACCGCGGCCGCGTTGTCCGCCGTGATGCCGCCGATGCCGACGACCGGGAGGCGCACGCCCCGGCGGATCTCACGCAGGCGGGCCAGTCCGATGGGCGCCCCGGCGTCGGCCTTCGTCGCCGTCGCGAAGACGGCCCCCACCCCGAGGTAGTCCGCTCCCGCCCGCTCCGCCGCGACGGCTTCGTCGGCGGTGGCGGCAGACACGCCGATCACCGCCTCCCCCCCTGCGAGGGCGCGCGCCGCGGCGGCCGGGAGGTCGTCCTGCCCGACGTGCACGCCGTCCGCGCCCGCGATCATCGCCACGTCGGCCCGATCATTGACGATGAAGGTCACCCCGGCGGCGCGGCAGAGCGGAGCGATCTGCCGCGCCGCCTCCACGATCCGGCGGGCCGGCTCTTCCTTCATCCGGAGCTGCACGGCGGTGGCGCCCCCGCGGATCGCCGCCTCGGCGATCTCGACGTGGGACCGCCCCCGCGCGGCGCGAGAATCGGTGAGGACGTAGACGCGCCAGTCGCGGATCACCCGACCGTCACCCGGGCCCGCCGCTCGACGGCCGGGCCGTCCAGCGCATCCAGAGCGTCCATCAGCGCCGCCCGGAACGTGCCGGGCCCGGCGGCGCGCCCGGCCGCGACCTCGGCGGCCACTTCGAAGCACACGAGCCCGGCCACGGCCGCCGCGAGCGCATCGGGCTCGACGGCGGCGAAGGCGGCCACCGCCGCCGTCGCCATGCAACCGCTCCCCGTGATCCGCGCGAGGAGCGGATGCCCGTTGGCGATGCGCACCGTCGCGGCGCCGTCGGTCACCACGTCCTCCACCCCGGTCGCGGCGACCACCGCCCCCGTCTGCTCCGCCAGTCCCCGGGCCAGGGCCTCAATCTCCCGGGGCGCCCCAAGGGCATCCACGCCGCGCACGGTCCCGGCCCGCCCGGCGAGGGCGGCGATCTCTCCCGCGTTGCCGCGCACGCACCGGCACCGGACCTCCGCCAGGATGCGCCGGCTCTGCGCGGACCGGAACCGCGTCGCCCCCGCGCCCACCGGATCGAGGATGACCGGCACCCCGCGCGCGTTGGCCGCGCGGCCGGCCAGCACCATGACGTCGACGGCCTCCGCGGTCAGCGTCCCGATGTTCAGGACGAGCGCGGCGGCCTGCGCCGCCATCTCCTCCACCTCTTCGCGGGCGTGCGCCATCACGGGGGAGGCGCCGAGCGCGATCGTCGTGTTCGCCACGTCGTTCATGGTGACGAGGTTGGTGATGTGATGGACCAGCGGCCGCTGGGACCGCACCCGAGCCAGCAGCGCGGCCGCGTCCTGGGCGGAGATGCGCGTCACCGGCCGCCCCTTACCTTTGCTCTACTCCACGCTTCGATCGGCCTTCGGATGCGGGTCAGCCACCGGTGAAACCAGTGGCGGGCCCGCAGGCGCAGGTCCACCCGTTCGGTCGCCCCGCGCATCGCCTCGAGCGTAACCTCCCCCCGCCGGTACCGCACGCGCACCTCCTTGGTCGCCAGGTCCACCTGGGCGTTGAGCACTCCGGGGAGCTCCTCCAGAGCCCCGACCACGCGTCTCGCTCAGAGGTGACAGAGGATGCGGTCCGCCCGAAAGACCGCCTCCTCGGGTCCGCCGAGCCTTCGGGGCCCGGATCCGCCGGTCCCCGGCGCCCCGGGGCCGGGTGTCCCCGCCCTTGATGCGCCGCTCACGGCTGCACAGCCCACTGGCCGACGGCGGGAACGCGCCGCAGGACGCGGATGACGGCGTACCCGAGGACGGCGCCCGGGATGCTGCTCCAGAGAAACGCCGTCAGGAAGAACCACACCGTGCCGTGGGATCCAACCAGCGGGGCGACGATCCACGCGGCCAGGGTTCCCCCGACCGGCCCCGTCCCGAGCGGCTCGCACAGCGCCGCCGCGTCGGTGCGCAGCAGCCGGTAGGCGCCGCCGACGGCCAGCGCGCCGAAGGGGCTCCCCGGGAACGCGAAGGGCGTCCCCCAGTGGAGCAGGTTGCGCAGGAACGCGGTGACCAGGGCCGCGCCGGCGGCATACCACGGTCCGAGCAGGATGCCGGCGATGGCGTTGATCGTGTGCTGGAAGGGCGCCACTTTGGTCGGACCGACGGGAACGCTGATCAATCCGAGCAGCGTCGCCAGCCCGGCAAACATCGCGGCGAGCGTGAGCCGCCTGAGGTGCTGGCCGCGGTCACGATCCGACTGTGCGGTCATATGGACCACCCCTCCATGCGGTCTGCCATCTCCCAGAACATGTACTCGTAGCGCTGGCTGCGGAGGTAGACCTCCCGAAGCGAGGCCTCGCGGCCGGGGGGCAGCTCCACCGCGACTCGGTCCAGCACCTCCGCCACCCACCGGGCGAACGCCGCGTACTCCTCCGAGGTGTACATGCGGATCCACTCGGCATACAGCGGGTGCCGGTCCCACCCCTGCCGGGCGCGGATCGCGCTCGCGATCTCCCAGTACCCGTGGGCGCACGGGAGAATGGCCGCCAGGATCGTGGGCAGGTCCCCCGTCTCCGCGGCGAGCCGCAGGTGATTGGTATAGGCGACCGTGGTGGGGGCGGGCCGCGTGTCCTCGAGGATCTCGGGCGCGATCCCGGCCTTCCGCGCGAACCGGCGGTGCAGGTCCATCTCCACGTTCAGCGTCAGATTGAGCAGGCCGGCGAAGCGGGCGGCCACGGCCGGGTCCTCGGCGCGGGCCGAGGCCAGGGCCAGCACCCGGCAGTATTCGATCAGGAACCGGTAGTCCTGCCGCAGATAGAACTGGAACCGGTCCTGGGCGAGCTCCCCGCTCCCGAGCCCTCGCACAAACGGATGGGCCCGGATGCGTTCGCGGAGCGGCGCTGCGGCCTCCTGGAGACGGGCGAAGAGGCTCATGCGCCGCACCACCCGGCGATCACCCGGGAGTACACGCGCGCGCAAACCGGCGGCTCGTACGTGGACACGGCGATCTCCATCCCTACGGCGTGAGGTTGGTGTACAGCTCTTCGGTGGGCACGGGCCCGGTGATCACCTTGTGCGCGGCGAGCCACCGGTCGAACTCGTCCCACCGGGCCGCCCGCTGCACCTGGGACCGTGCGTAGGCCGGCAGCGTCGCCTGGAACGACCTGCGGTTCAGGTCGTCGTCGAGCGTCATCTTCGGGTTGGCGCGGACGAAGTCGGCGAAAGCCTGATCGGGGTGCGCGAGGGTGAACGCGATCCCCCGGTCCACCGCGCGGACGAATCGCCCGAGAGCGTCCCGGCGGCGGGCCAGGCCCTGATCGCTCGTGATCAGCACGAGCTCGTCGAACGTGGGGACGCCGAACCGTTCCGGCTCGAACATCCCGACGGCCTGTCCCTGGAGCTCGATCTGCACACGCTCGTAGTTTCGGTAGGCGCCGGCGACCGCGTCGACCTTGTGGGCGAGGAGCGCCGGGACGAGATCGAACCCGACGCTCACCATCCGGACGCGCGCCGCCGACCCCCCGGCGGTCCGCATCATCTGATCGACCATCGCCTCGGCGAACCCGGTCACGGCGAAGCCGACGCGCCGGCCCTCGAGGTCTTTCGGCGACCGGATGCCCGAGCTCCGCAGGAACATCACCGTGATGAGCGGCTGCCCCACCAGCACACCGATGCTGCGCACCGGGAGCCCCTGCGCGCGCGCGATGATGACGTTCGGTTCGTAGTTGACCGCGACGTCGACGCGGCCGGCGGCCGCGAGCTTGAGCGGATCGTCGGTGTTCGCCGGAACCTGGAGCGTGACCCGCACTCCCTCCTTGGTGAAGAACCCTTCCGCCTGCGCCGCATAGAGCGGCACGTGATCGGGATTGGGGAACCAGTCCAGCATGAACACGAGCAGCTGCGGCGCCGCCCCCGCCCCCGGCATCGACGCCGCGATCACGAGCGCGAGCCCCGCCACGCCCACGCCCCACAGCCTCCTCACCGTCCACCCCTCCTCACGAGTTCCCGGCCCGCCGCCAGGGCAGGAGCAGCCACTCGGCCCCGGAGACCACCACGAACAGCGCGATGGCCATCAGGCTCAACACCGCGATCGCCGCGAACACCAGGTCGACGTGCAGCTGGGCGTTCGCATGGATCATGAGGAACCCCAGCCCTTGGGTCGCCCCCACCCACTCGCCGATCACCGCCCCGATCACGCTGGTCGCGACCGCGATCCGGACGCCGGAGAACACGAACGGGAGCGCCGCCGGGGCGCGGATCTTCCAGAGCGCCTGCGCAGGGGTAGCGCCGAGGATGAGCAGGAGGTTGACGGCGTCGGGATCCGCGGCCCGGAGGCCGTCCACCGTGTTGACCACGATCGGGAAGAACACGATCAGCGCCGTCATCGCCACCTTGGAGGGCATCCCGTACCCCAGCCACACGATCAGCAGCGGGGCGATCGCGAACACCGGCACGGTCTGGCTCGCGATCACGAGCGGGTACACCGCGCGTTCCACGATGCGGGAGGTGAAGATCAGGAGCGCCAGGCCGATCCCGACGACGAACGCGATCGCAAACCCGAGGACGATCTCGAGGAGCGTCACCGCGGCCTCCCCCAGGAGCAGCCCGCGATCGGCAACCGCGAGGCGCGCGATCCGGCTCGGCGCGGGCAGGATGTAAAATGGGATCCCGAACGCGCGCACCGCCCACTCCCACGCCGCGATGCCGGCCGCCATGAGCAGGGCCGGCGGCCCCGCCTGCGCCATCCACCGGCGCGCGGTCCGGCGCCACGCCGGCGCGGTCTGGCCCCCCTCCCCCGCCGAACGCTCGGGGAGGCGGACCGAAGCCTCCCGCAGGGGAGCGATCCTCACCGGAACGCCTCCGCCATCTCGTCGTGGAGCAGCGCCAGGAGGCGCGCCTTCTCCCGCACCACCCCGCCGTCCGTCGCCTGCCGCGGCCGGGGGAGCGGGATCGGGATCTCCGCGCGGACCCGCCCCGGGCGCGCGGTCATGACATACACGCGGTCGGAGAGGAGCACCGCCTCCTCGACGTCGTGTGTGATGAACAGGATGGTGCGCCCGAACTCTTCCTGCAGCCGCCGCAGGTACCCCTGCATCGCCGCGCGGGTCATCGCATCGAGCGCCCCGAACGGCTCGTCGAGAACCAACAGGTCCTTCCGGCACAGGAGCGTGCGGACGAGCGCGACGCGCTGGCGCATCCCCCCGGAGAGCAGGCCGGGGTAGGCCAGTTCGAAGCGCTCCAGGCCGAACCGGCGGAGGAGGTCCCGGGCTTCCTTGCGGGCCGCCGCCCGGGGGGCGCCCTGGACTTCCAGCCCGAGGATCGCGTTGTCGATGACCCGCCGCCAGGGGAGCAGGAGATCCTTCTGCTGCATGTAGGCCACCCGGCCGCGCGAGGCGGCGAGCGGCGCCCCGTCCAGCCGTACCTCGCCATGGTCCGGGGGGAACAGCCCGGCCACGATGTTGCAGAGGGTGCTCTTGCCGCACCCGCTCGGGCCGAGGAGGGCGACGAACTCTCCCTGGCCGACCTGGAGCGAGACGCCCCGCAGGACCTCCAGCCCCTCGCCGCCGTTCCCGCCTGACCCGGCGAGGGGAAATCGCTTCGAGAGATCGGTGATGACCAGTTTCGGCGTCATGCCGGCGCTGCGCCGCCGCAAGCAAAAAGCGCCGTCCCCGGAACCGGGGCGGCGCATCGACTCTCCCTCCGCTGGAATTACCCAGATCAGGTTCCGGGGTCGACGGCAGGGTAGCCGTCCTCTCAGCCTGGTTCCCCAAGCTCCCCCACTGCTATGGGTGATACGTCCCTAGTATACCACAGCGCCGGTCATGCCTCGCGCGCAAGGACCCGCCACAACTCATCGGCCGCCGGCGGGGGCAGCGGGAGCTCGCGGCCGCCCCGCACGACCAGGCGGTCCCGGGGCACGAACCGCCCGATCTCTTCGGCGCGGATCCCGTCGCCGGCAATCGCCTGCGCGGTGCGCGCGGCGTCGGGCGTCGCCACCAGCAGCGCCCCGCTGCCGATCAGGCCCAGCGGATCGATCCCGAGCACCCCGCAGACCGCCGCGGTCTCCGGCAGCACCGGGATGCGGTCGGCATCGATCCGGACCCCGATCCCGGACGCCGCCGCCATCTCGTAGGCGGCGCCCAGCACCCCGCCCTCGGTGACGTCGTGCATGGCGCGGGCGCCGGCCCGGGCCGCCGCCCGCGCCTCAGGGAGCACGCTGATCTGCTGCCGGAAGCCTTTGGCCCGCTCGACGAGCGCCGCGCCGAGGACCGGCGCGAGACGGGGCTCGAGCGCTCCCGCCAGGATGGCCGTCCCCTCGATGCCCGCGCCCTTGGTCAGCAGCAGGGCGTCGCCGACCGCCGCCCCGCCACTCCGCAGCGCCCGGCCCCTCGGGGCCCGACCGACCGCCGTCACCACGACGATCGTCCGGTCGATCCCGCGGGTGACCTCGCTGTGGCCGCCGACGATCTCCACCCGCAGCATCTGCGCGGCCGCCGAGGCGTCCCGCATGATCCGCGCGAGATCGTCCTCCGCGCGGTCGGGGGCCAGCAGGAGCGTCAGCGCGAGGGCGACGGGCTCCGCTCCGGCCGCCGCGAGATCGTTCGTGGCCACGCAGACGGCGTACCACCCGAGATCCGCATCCGCGCCGGTGATGGGGTCGGTGGTGAGCACGGCCACCTCCTCGCCGAACTCGATCGCGGCGCAGTCCTCGCCGAACTGGGCGTGAACGAGGACGTCCGGGCGGCGCGTCCCGAGGTGAGGATAGACGGCCGACGCGAGCAGGTCCGCGGGGACTTTGCCGATGGGGAGCCGCACCGTCTCCGCGCTGCGGTCCTTAGACAGGCACCTTGGACGAGATGAGGGTCATCTTCTTGAGAATCGCCTGCGCGGCCTCGAGCGCGCGCACGCCGTGCTCGCCGGGGACCAGCGGTGTGGCCTCGCCGCGCACACAGCTCATGAAGTGCATCAGCTCGGCCCGCAGCGGTTCTTCGCCCTTCACCACCGTCCGGTGCTGCTTCCCGTGGCGCCGCACCGTGATCTGCTGACGGAGGTAGTTCAGATGGATCAGCCCGTCGGGGAGCGTGATCTCGAGCTCCGCGGCCTTTACGGGGGAGACCCGGCTGGCGACGAAGCTGGCCAGGCATCCGCTCTCCAGGACCAGATGGGCGACCGCCAGATCTTCGTCTTCCCCGTGGATCGCGGCCCCAAACGCGCTCACGCGCGCGACCGGCGAGCGCATCAGGTTCAAAATGATGTCGAGGTCGTGGATCATCAGGTCCAGCACCACGCCGACATCCATCACCCGGGAAGGGTTCCAGGGGCGGACCCGCCGGACCTGGACGAACAGGGGCTCGCCGACCAGGTCGTTCAGCGCGTGCACGGACGGTTTGAACCGCTCGACGTGGCCGACCAGGAGGGTGACCCCGGCGCGGTGGGCGAGCTCCACGAGCTCGACGGCCTGATCGACGGTCGTGGTAATGGGCTTTTCCACGAGCACGTGCACGGCGTGCTGGAGGAACTCGCGGGCAATCTCGTAGTGGAAGGCCGTGGGGACGGCCAGGCTGACCGCGTCGACCTTGCCGAACAGCATGCGGTAGTCGCGATAGCCCGCCGTCTGGTAGCGCTTGGCGAACGCGTTCACTTCCGCCGGCGCCTTGTCAACGACGCCGGCGAGGGTGACATCGGGGAGGTGATGGTACACGCGGACATGGTGCTGGCCCCACTGCCCCAGGCCGACTACGCCGACACGGATCGGCCGAGCCATGGACACCGCCCCCCCTCAGTGCCTGGGATCGAACCGGCGGATCGCGTGAACAATCCTCTGGATCTGTTCCTCCCCGAGCGCCGGATGCACCGGGATGCTGAGGACTTCCTCGGCCGCCCGTTCGGCCTCCGGACAGCGCGCCTCGCCGTACCCGAGCCGCCGGTACAGCGGGCTTCGATGGATCGGCGTCGGATAATAGACGCGGGTGCCGATGCCGCACGCCGTCAGATGCTGCGCCAGCCGGTCCCGATGGTGGGGCACCCGCAGGGTGTATTGATGGTACACGTGCGTCGCGTCCCGCGGCTCCCGCGGCAGCGTCAGCCACTCCAGGTCCTGGAGCCCTTCGGTCAAGGAGTGCGCGTTCTGCCGGCGCCGCGCGTTGTGCTCGTCGAGCCGGGCGAGCTGCCCGACCCCGATCGCGGCCGCGATCTCGGTCATGCGATAGTTCGAGCCCAGCGTCTCGTACACGTACTGGGAAGACTGCCCGACGTTGATGAGCATCCGCGCGCGCTCGGCCAGACCGGGGTCATCGGTGACGACCATCCCGCCCTCGCCGGTCGTCAGGTTCTTGGATGGGTAAAAACTGAAGGCGGCCGCGGCGCCGAACGTGCCCACCTTGCGGGTCCCCACCGACGCGCCGTGGGCCTGCGCGGCGTCCTCGATGACGATGAGGTGGTGCCTCCGCGCGATCTCCATCAGCGCCCCCATCCGGCACGGCAGACCGTAGAGGTGCACCATCAGCAGCGCCTGGACGCCGGGGGTGCGGCGCAGCGCGTCCGAAACGGCGTCGGGACTCAGGTTGTACGTCTCGGGATCGATGTCGACGAACACCGGGGTGTAGCCGCGGCGAACGACGGCGTTGGCCGTGGCGACGAAGGAGAACGGCGTCGTGATCACCCGGGCGCCCGGCACCAGGCCGGCGACTTCCAGGATCACCTCGAGGGCGGTGGTGCCGGAGGACGTCGCGGCGCCGTGGCCCGCTCCGAGATACCCGCTGAACGCCCGCTCGAACTCGCGGACCCACCGGCCTGCGACGAGGTGCCCGGACTCAAGCACCGCAAGAACCCGGCGCTTGTCTTCGTCGGAGAGGAGGGGTGCGGCGATGGGGATCGTCGGCTGCGACGTCGTCTGCACGTCCGTGCCCAGGCTGATCTCACCCTCCCGAGACGGGCATCAGTTTGTACTTCTTGACAGCGCAAAGATTTCCTGCTGCGCGGGCAACGAAGGCGCGCGGGCGCGCCGGGCGGAGGCGATCCGGCGCGGCCCGGTGGACCGGCGCTACGCCTGCGCCGGCGATTCCAACCGGCGCTGCAGGGCGCCCAGCATGCGCTCGAGGTTCTCCTTCATCTTCATCCGCAGGAGCGTGCTGAGCAATCCTCCGATGAGCGGGATGTCGAACTCGAAATCCACGACGATGGTGGTCCGGGTGCCCCCGGATTCCGGACTGAACGTCCACGTGCCTTCGTACCGGTCGAAGTCCCCGTCGCGCTGCCGGAACCGGCAGAGGTGACGGGCGTCGTCCCAGGCATCCTCTTCGATCCACCGGATCCGCCGTCCCTCCACGATCCCGACCCACTCCGTCAGCACGGGCACGCCGTCGCGCCGCTCCAGCACCGTGAGCCGCTCGAGATCGGGCATGAACCGAGGAAAATCCTCGACGCGCTTCGCCAGCGCGTACGCCGCCTCCAGCGGCGCCCGAATCAGGACCGTCCCCTCCACCTGCGCCATGCGACAGGCCTCCCCGGGGCCTAGGCGTGCAGTTCCAGGATGTCGCCGTCTTCGAGCACGTGCTCCCGCTGCACCATCTGGCCCTCAAACATGCGCGTTCCCCAGATGCGCGCGTACTTGAGGCGGTCGGCAAAATCCTTATGCACGACCGCCGCCGCGTCCTGCACGGTCGTCCCCCGCTTCAAGACAAAGGGCACCGACAGGTCCGCGCGCCGGCCCCGGGCCTTCGTGTACACGCGGATGACGTCGAGGAGCCGAAACATCTCCGCCCGCAGCGCGTCCACGTTCACCCCGGTCTCGGCCGACACGGCCAGGATCGGCCACCGGCCCGCGCAGAGCTCGCGGAGGATGTCCAGCCGCCCCTCCGCCCCCGGAGCGTCCGCTTTGGCCGCCACGAGGATCGTCGGGACGCTGCCGGACGCGGCGCCCTCCGGCGCGCCGCCCTCGGAGGCCCCCGCGCCCTCAGATCCCCCGCGCCCCCCCGGGTCCCCGTCGCCCTCGGAGGGCGCGCCGCCCCGCCCGAGGCGAACATTGAAGCGCTCGAGCAGGGTCAGCGTCTCCTCCATGGAGGACAGCAGATCATCGCTGGCGAGGTCTGCGACGAGGAGCGCGCCGTCGGCCTGCCGGATCAGCGCGAACAGCCACGGCTCCGCCGTCTCCGCGGCGATCGGCGGCAGGTCGATGAGCTGGATCTGCACGTTCTCGAAGGGGACCATCCCGGGGAGCGGCGTGCGCGTCGAGAAGGGGTACGGCGCCACCACCGGGGTGGCGTTGCTGAGCGCGGCCAGGAGGCGTGACTTCCCCGCATTGGGGGCGCCGATGAGGACCTCCTGCCCCGCTCCTTCGCGGGGAACATGGTGCCAGGTGGGACCGCGCCCCGAGGTGCGCTTGCGGGCCGCCTCGGTCCGCACCTTGGCCATGCGCCGCCGGATGTCCGCCCGCATGTGCTCGGTCCCCTTGTGCTTGGGGATCGTGGCCATCATCTCGTTCAGGGCGGCCAGCTGTTCTTCCGGGGTGGCGGCCTCGCGGAAGCGGCGTTCCGCGTCGAGGTATTGCGGGGTAAGGTTGGCGGGCATCCCGGGGCGGCGTTACGTGATGCGGCTCACCCGGAGTTCCAGAGTCCCGGCAGGGACGGCGACGCGGATCGTGTCACCGACCGCGCGCCCCAGGAGCGCGGCGCCGACCGGCGACAGATGGCTGATGCGGCCCTCGGACGGACTCGCCTCCACGGGCCCCACGATGGTGTAGACCATGGGCTCCTTCGTCGTCGTGTCGATGAGGTGGACGGTGTGGCCGATCGTGACCACTTCCGACCGGCCCCGGCCCGGTTCATCGATCACCTGGACGTTGCGCAGGAGCAGATCGAGCTCTTGGATGCGGCCTTCGACGAAGGCCTGCTCGTTCTTCGCGTCTTCATACTCGGAGTTCTCCGAGCGGTCGCCGAGCTCCGCGGCCCGCTTGATCCGCAGGGCGACCTCGCGGCGCTTCGTCGACCGCAGGTGCCGCAGTTCCGCCTCGAGCTGATCGCGGCCCTGCTGGGTCAAAAAGGTCGGTGGTGGCTGGGGCGGGCTGTCGCGCCGCACAAATGCTCCCCCTGTGTCGTTTGCGTCATTGTACCAGAGCACGGTGGGGCAGTGAAGATCCTTCTGGTTTGGAGTCCCCGAAGGGGGGGTTATGTGCCCAGGCCGTTCTTCACCGCGTACGCCGCCGCCTGGGCGCGGTTGTGGATGCGCAGCTTCTGATACACGGACCGGAGATGGCTCTTCACCGTGGGCTCGGAGAGGAAGAGTTTCAGCGCGACCTCCTTGTCGCTCAGCCCGGCCGCCACGCCCTTCAGGACGTCGAGCTCACGCTCCGTCAGGCCCGGCCCCCGGCGAAAGTTGAACAACACCGCGTCCCGCTCGGTCGCCGCCAGGCGCTCGACGAGTTTGCGGGCGATGACGGGGTTGATCATGGTGCGGTCCGAGTGGACCGACCGGATGGCCCGGATAAGGTTCTCGGGAGGGATGTCCTTCAGCACGTACCCGATGGCGCCGGCCTGGACGGCCTTGAGGACGGTTTCCTGATCGTCGTAGACGGTCAGCATGAGCACCTGCGTCTCAGGGCAGGCCTCTTTGATCTGCTTGGTGGCGTCGATCCCGCTGCCGTCCGACAGTTTCACGTCCATCAGGACGACATCGGGTTTGAGCTCAGTGGCCCGCCGGACGGCTTCCTTGACGCCGCTGGCCTTGCCGACCACGGCGATATCGTGCTCGGCCTGCAGGATCACCCTCAATCCGGCGGCTACGATCTCGTGATCGTCGACCAGCATGACCCGGACCGGCACTGTGTCTCCGCCTCCTCGGTCCCGCCCAGAGACTCCCGGCCCTCCCGGGGCCGCTTCGAACTCTCCGCGTCCCGGAGCCGGAATCAGGGGGAATGCGTGGCGCGTTTGTACCTCTACTATGCCCCGTTTCCCGCCGGGCTAGCCCATCCCCACCCCCTTCCGGCATCGGCTCCCGGCCGCGGCCGGGGCGCGGAAGCTCGGATCCGGCCGCGGCCAGGCGGCGCGGTGTTCTCCGGCGGCCTTGTTATCGGATGGATGATCCGTCCTCACAGATGATCACCCCGCGATCATCCGAACGAAGGATCAAATTCCATCGAAAGAGATCAAGGGACCGGACATCACCTCCGGGAAACAACCGGATATATGGCGACACCAATGGGGACACCTATGACATCAGTCCGAGTCATGGTCGTCGACGACATGACCCTCGTGCGGGAAGGCATCCACAGCCTGATGAATGGGCGGGAGTCCGTCGAGATCATCGGCAAAGCCTCGGATCTTACGGAGGCGACCGGGCTCATGGCCCGGACCGATCCTGATGTCGTCCTCCTCGATCAAGACCTGCCCGGACTGGACACCTCGGAGGCGATCTTTCTCCTCAAGCAGCAGCGTCCCCAGGTGGAAGTCATCGTGCTCTCGGAAAGTCCGGACGAAGAGCGGGCGCTCCGGGCCCTCGAAGCGGGGGCGAGCGGATACGTGCTCAAGGACATCAGTCCCGAGAATCTCGTCCGGGCGATCCACGGGGTCCGCGATGGGCGGACGATGACCAATCCGTACATTACCCGCCAGCTGATCGAGCGGTTTCGGGTGCTGATGCGCGAACGGGGGAGCGCCCAGGGAGGCCACCCCGCCGGCCTGTCGGCCCGCGAGTTGGAAATCGTCGTGGAGATGGCGAAGGGGGCCACGGACCGCGAGATTGCCAAGAAGGTGTCCCTCGGCGAGTCCACGGTCAAGAGCCACATCCGCGCGATTCTCCGGAAGTTCGGCGCCCGCAACCGGACGCACGCGGTGGCCTATTTCCTGCGCAAGGGCATCATGCGATAGCTATGGAGGGGCGCATGCTCGAGTCGGAGGGCCTTCGGCATCAGACAGATAAGCCGCTCTACGCACCCGTGGAGATCAGCGTCCAGGCGCGGCTGTGCAATGGAACGCGCCTGCACCGTGTCGGCGACCTGATCACCTACCGGTCGGGGATCTGGATGGTCAAGGGATTCTACCTCGGCCCCACCGCGACGGGCGGGTTCGAACTGTACTATATTCTCGCCGAAGCCACCCCGTCATCGCACCAGCTCAGCGTCCCGTAACCTCGCGCGCCGGGCGGGGGCGTCTCCCGGACCGACACACCCGGTGCCGGCACGAAGATCGAGGTCCCGGGCGGCAGCCTCCGCGGTCTGGGCGAGGATCACGCCGTCGCGTTTCTTGACCCCTGCCGCTCGTGCTGCTGAAAATCGAGGCTCTGCTTGATCGGCTTCCACCATCCAGGGGTGTGGACGTACCATGCCACCGTGTGGGCGAGCCCCTCAGGAAAGGCCCACACTCTCACCCACCCCAGCGATTCGGCCTTGGCTGGATCCACGCAGTAGCGATAATCATGCCCGGGCCGGTCGGCCACGTACTCGATCAGATCAACCGGCTTGGCCAACAACGCCAACACCTGCCTCGCCACCTCGAGACCCGAGATCCCGAGCCGGCCGCCCAGGTTGTAGGCCTCGCCGCTCCTCCCGTGATGGAGCACCAGATCAATCCCACGGCAGTGGTCCTCAACGTGGAGGTAGTCTCGGACCGCGCTCCCATCCCCATACACAGGCAGCCGGCGATCTTCCAGCGCATTCGTAATAAAGAGCGGGATGATCTTTTCCGGGTACTGGTAGGGGCCGTAGGTGTTGGATCCCCTGGTCACCACAACATCCAAGCCGTACGAGCTCCCGTAGCTGAACACGAGATGCTCGGCGGCGGCTTTGGTCGCCGCATAGGGGCTCCGCGGATCGAGCGGATCGGTTTCTGCGGAGTGCCGGTCGGTTCCCGACAGATCCCCGTAGACCTCGTCGGTGGACACGTGTAAAAAGCGCCTGACGCCCGCCCGCCGCGCGTGTTCGAGCAGCACGAGCGTCCCTTCCACGTTCGTCCTGACAAATGCGTGCGGGGCCAGCAGGCTGCGGTCCACGTGGGTCTCCGCCGCAAAATGCACCACGGCATCCACCCCGATCATCGCCTTGGCGACGTCCTCCGGACGGATGATGTCCCCCCGAACGAACGAGATCTGATCCGCAATGTCACGGAGGGTCTCCAGGGATCCCGCGTAGGTCAGCTTGTCCAGCACCACAATTTCCCACTCGGGATGGTGCTGCCGGGCGTACCGCACGTAGTGGCTCCCGATAAACCCCGCCCCGCCGGTGATCAGGACGCGCCGCGCGTCAGCCACGACCTTCCTCACGCTGCCATCGCCGCTTCAGCGATTCCCACCGGGACGCATCGAGCGAGATGTCGGCGGGCAAGGCGACGGGGGCCTCCGATTTTGACCGCGGCTCAACGTCGGGGCTGCGCCGCCGGGCAAGGCTGAAGACGCTCTTGCGTTCGGAGGCAATGTGCAGGGTATCGTAGGGAATGTCCGAGAGGTGCCGGACGGCCAGGGCGATCTCAGGGGCGACGATGTCGACATAATCCTGACTCGTATAGACGTCGGTGAACGCGACCGCATAGGGCCACTGCCGGGGGCGAAAGCTGGTGCGGATGATGAGGAAGCGTAACGCACCGCGGACCGCTTCTTCCGCAACCAGTTTGGTCAGCGCGTAGTAATTGCAGACAGGTCCTGGGGTATCGTCTTCCCGGTACATGCCTCGGCTGCCCTCGAAGACATAATCCGTCGAAATGTGCACAAGGAACACGCCGCGCGCCGCGGCGGCGCGGACGATGTTTCGCGTTCCGTGCACGTTCGTCCGCCAGCAGAGATCGCGCTCGCGCTCGGCCGCCGCGACATCGGTGAAGGCTGCGGCATGGATCAGGAGATCCGGACGGTATCGGTCGAGCGCCTGCTCGATCGCCGCACCGTCTGTGATATCCATCTCCGACCGAAGCGGGGCAATCACATTGGGCACCAACCGGCGAAGCTCGCTTCCGAGTGTTCCCGACCCGCCGGTGAGGAGCACAGGCTCCCCGGTCACGCCCGGCTCCCCCCGTACACGAAGCTGTTGTCCGCGCGCTCCAGGGGGGCGAGCTGCGCGTCCCTGGGGGAGATGATGGGCCGGTGGAGCGGCCAGGCGATCCCCAGTTCCGGATCGTTCCAGAGAATCCCGCGGTCCAGCTCGGGCGCGTATTCCTCCGTCACCTTGTAGATCACGTCGGCTTCATCGCTGATCGCGCAGAACCCGTGCGCGAACCCCGCGGGGATGTAGAGCATCCGGCGATCTCCAGACGATAGCGTGACGCCGACCCAGCGACGGTAGGTGGGCGAGCCCCGGCGGATATCGACCGCAACGTCGAAGATCGTTCCCCGGAACACGGTGACGAGCTTCCCCTGCGCCTTGGGGGGCTTTTGATAATGCAGGCCTCGGAGCACGCCGCGACTGGAATGGGAGTAGTTGTCTTGGACGAAGACGTCGGGAATCCCCGCGGCCGCAAATTCGGACCGCTTGTAGGTCTCCAGGAGGAAGCCTCGCTGATCCTCCAAGGCCTGGGGTTGGACCAAGATCACCTCTGGAATCTCAAGCCGCGAGAATCGAAACGGCACGGCCCAGCCCCGCCCTCCTCCGGCGTCTCCGCCCGCTGTCTACCCTCGTCAATACCCACGAGGCTGTCCACCTCGGACGTTCCGCAGCAGACAGCGCCGGCCCGGGGAGCCCAGGCTGGCGCGGGGCCACGATAGCACGGACGGAGAACGAGTGTCAAACGCGCTCGGCGGGAGTGCCGGGAGCCGCGCCGCCCGGCCGGCGGGCGCAGTCCCGGCGCGCCCTGTCGCGTCCACTACCGGGGTCTTCCTGGGCACTATCCGGACGGATGGAGCGGCGCCGAGCAGGTGCCGGGGGCCGAGGCTCGTAGATACTCTGCGAGATGCTCGGGCCCGGAGGGGGTCGCGAACGGCGATGAAGGAC
Organism: Candidatus Segetimicrobium genomatis; assembly: GCA_005882275.1. GTDB lineage: Bacteria > Sysuimicrobiota > Sysuimicrobiia > Sysuimicrobiales > Segetimicrobiaceae > Segetimicrobium > Segetimicrobium genomatis. The sequence continues at coordinate 27,996 of VBAK01000130.1, read as the reverse complement.
CTGAAGGGTCTTGTCCTCTGCGGCGGACGGGGGACGCGGCTTCGGCCGTTGACCTACACGAGCGCAAAGCAGCTGATCCCCGTGGCCAACAAGCCGATCCTCCACTTCGTCCTCGATCAGGTCGCGGAGGCGGGGATCCGGGATGTCGGCATCATCATCTCGCCTGAGACCGGCGCGGCGGTCCAGGGAGCGATCGGCACCGGGGAGCGCTGGGGGCTGCGGGCGACCTACATCACCCAGGACGCTCCCAGCGGGCTGGCCCATGCGGTGCTGACGGCGCGTTCGTTCCTCGAGGACAGCCCGTTTCTCATGTTCCTGGGCGACAACCTGATCCAGGGTGGCGTGCAGGCGCTCCGGCAGCGATTCGCCGGCAGCGAGGCCGACGCGCTGATTCTCTTGAAGGAGGTCGCCGATCCCCGGCAATTCGGGGTCGCCGTGCTCAACGGCGACGGCAGCGTCCACGCGCTCGTCGAGAAACCCCAGACCCCGCCCAGCAACCTGGCCCTCGTCGGCGTCTACCTCTTCCGCCCGGCCATCCATGCGGCCATCGCGCGCATCCGGCCGTCGGCCCGAGGGGAGCTCGAGATCACCGATGCCATCCAGGAGCTCCTGCGCGCGGGAGGCCGGGTGGAGACCGTCCGCCTCGAGGGCTGGTGGCTGGATGCCGGAAAGAAGGACGACCTGCTGGAGGCCAACCGGGCCGTGCTGGATGAGTTCACCCGCCGGGAGATCCTGGGCGACGTCGGCGACGAGTGCACGGTCACCGGTCGGGTGGCGATCGGGCGGCTGACCACGGTGGAGCGGAGCACGATCCGGGGACCGGCCGTCATCGGCGAGCGCTGCCGGATCCAGGGGGCCTTTATCGGCCCCTACAGCGCGATCGGAGACGGCACCGTCGTCACGCAGAGCAGCGTCCAGCACTCGGTTGTCCTCGACGGCTGCCGTCTCGAAGGGGTCGACCGTCTCGAGGACAGCGTGCTCGGGCGCGCGGTGACCATCACGAGGGCCGCGGACGGCCCCAAGGCGCTCCGCGTGTTTGTGAGCGACGACTCGAAGATTTCCCTCTGACCTCCGCCGGCAGGCCCGGGCGATGTGCCGTCGAACCACAGAAGGACACCGCCGCACGGAGGGCACGGGATGGCATCGCTGTCCGTCATCGTCCCCACATACAACGAGGCTGAGAATATCACCCGGCTCGTCGAGCGCGTCCACACCGCGCTCGCGGGGGCCGACTACGAACTCATTGTGGTCGACGACAGCGTGGATGGCACCCAGCAGGTCCTGGCCGATCTGGCGCGGTTCACGCCCTGGATCCACGTCTTCCACCGCGACGGGCGTCGCGGTCTGGCCTCCGCGGTCGCCGACGGCATCGCCGCCGCCCAGGGGAGCGTGGTGTGCGTCCTCGACGCCGACCTCCAGCACCCCCCCGAGACCCTGCCGCTGCTCACCGCGGCGCTGGAGCGGTCGGGAGCCGACCTCGCCGTGGCGAGCCGGTACGTTCCCGGGGGCCGCTATGTCACATTCGAGGCCTGGCGGCGGGCCGTCTCCCGGGTGGCGACCCGGGCCGCCCAGATCCTGCTCCACCGGGCGCGGCGCGTCGCGGATCCGCTGTCCGGATTCTTCGCCTTCCGGCGGACCGCGGTGCACGGCGTCCGGCTGAGACCCATCGGGTACAAGATCCTGTTGGAGATCCTCGTTCGGGGCAACCTGTCCCGCGTCGTCGAGGTCCCCTACAGCTTCGAGATCCGCAGCGCCGGCCAGAGCAAGCTCACGCCGCGGCAGCACTGGGAGTACCTGCAGCACCTGTGCCTGCTCGCCGGCGCGCAGCTTGGAAACCTCCGCTCCATCGAGGTGGCCGTCCTCCCCGCCCCGCTCGGGAGCGGGGCCAGCGAGTAAGACCGCCCCACCGGGCCCCGGGCGCCGCGCCGGCCGGCCGCCCGCTGCGGCGGTCCGCCCATCAACTCCCGCGCGGTGGAAGCCTGCCGGCCTCGAGATAGCGGGACGGCAGCGGATGCCCGAGCGGTCCGGCCAGGGCCCGCGACGCCGCCGCGACTGCCTCGAGGTCGATCCCGGTGGCGATGCCCATCCCGTGCAGCATATACAGCAGGTCCTCGGTCGCCAGGTTGCCGGACGCTCCCGGCGCGTACGGGCATCCCCCCAGGCCCCCCGCTGCGGCGTCCACGGTGGAGACGCCGCAGGCGAGCGCGGCCAGCACGTTGGCCAGGGCGGTGCCGCGGGTGTCGTGGAAGTGCACCGCGATCGCGCCCGCGGGGAGATCCCGGGACAGGTCCTCCAAGAGGGAGATCACCTCGGCCGGGGTCGCGGCGCCGATCGTATCTGAGATGGCGACCTCATAACATCCCATCTCGACAAGGGCCCGGGCGACCGACCGGACCCGTTCGGGAGCCACGCGTCCGCTGTAGGGACACCACCAGGACGTTGAAACATAGCCGCGGACGCGGCACCCCGCCGAGGCCGCCAGCGCCATGACCTCGCGGAACGCGGCGAGCGACTCCTCGATCCCCATGTTGATGTTGTGCCGGGCGAAGGCTTCCGACGCCGCGGTAAAGACGGCGACCTCGCGCGCCCCGGCCCGGAGGGCCCGCTCCATCCCCTGGCGGTTGGGCACCAGGGCGGTGAAGACCGAGCCCTCGACTCCCTGAAGGCACCGGAACACCTCTTCCGTGTTCGCCATTTGGGGGATCCGGTCCGGACGCACGAATGCGCCCGCCTCGATCACCGGGCACCCGGCCGCGGCGAGCCCCATGATGAACTGCACCCTCACGTCCACAGACACGACCGCGGATTCGTTCTGAAGTCCGTCGCGCGGCCCGACCTCGACCACTCGAACCCGGCGCGGCGCTCGGTCCAGGGGATTCACGGCGCGCTCCCCCCCGCGCCCTCCGCCGGAGACATCTCGACCACGACCGTCCCCCCCTCGATCTGGTCGCCCGAACGGACGTTGATCGCCCGGATCCGCCCCCCCAGCGAGGCCCTGATGACGTGCTCCATCTTCATCGCCTCGATGATCACCAGCGGCTGCCCCACGGTGACCGAATCGCCCACGCCGGCCAGCACCTGAGTCACGAGGCCCGGCATGGGCGCGACGAGGCCGGCCCCGGACGGTCGCGGGGCGCCGCGGCGCTCCCCGGACGCGACCCGGTACTCGAGCGTGTGCCCTTCCAGATGGAGGTACCAGCGCTCCCCCTGCCGGGCGACGGTGGCGATCGCCGAGCGGTCCCCCATCCGCACGCGAAGCACTCCCGCGCCGAGCGGGCTGAGCCGCACGCGGTGCGTCCCGCCGCCCGCCCGCACGACGACGTCATCGCCTTCCCGCTCCACATCACACGTGACGGCGCGGTCCCCGAGGTGGAGCGTCAGCTCACCCACGGCCCGCGCCCATCCGCCACCGTCCAACGCCTTCCCAAGGATCCTGAAATGCCTGGGGCTCACCGCGCGGAGGAACGCGGCCACCGTCCCCACCGGCGCCGCGGACGAGGATCGCGGGATCCTGCTCGCCGAGCGCCGCCACGGCGGCCGCCACCGCGACGATCTCATCCGGGACCGCGGGACGCCACCCACGGAAGTGCTGCTCGATGACCCGCGTGGTCGTGTGTCCGCTGCGGAACGCCTCGTGCCCCACCACGTCCTGGAGGAATGTCAGGTTCGTCCGGCAGCCGAGCAGCACGTACCGGCGCAGCGCCTCCCGCAACCGGGCGATGGCCTCGGGCCGGGTCCGGTCCCAGGCGACGACCTTGGCCAGCAGCGGATCGTACGCCACGGGGATCTGCCACCCCTCGTACACGCCGGAATCCACCCGGATCCCCGGGCCGCCCGGCTCCCGGAGCGCCAGAATCGGCCCGGGCGACGGCGCGAAATCCTGGGCCGGGTCCTCGGCATAGATCCGGCATTCGATCGCGTGCCCGCGCGGGACGACGGGCTCCCGGGGCAGCGATTCCCCCGCCGCGATCCGGAGCTGCCACTTGACGAGATCCACGCCCGTCGCGACCTCCGTGATCGGGTGCTCGACCTGCAGCCGGGTATTCACCTCGAGGAAGAAGAACTGCCCGCCCGGCTCGACCAGGAACTCCACGCTGCCCGCGTTGACGTACCGGACGGCCTCGGCGGCCGCGACCGCCGCCTCGGCCAGGCGCGCGCGCAGGGGCGGCGCGACGAACGGCGACGGGGTTTCCTCGATCAGCTTCTGGAGCCGCCGCTGGACGCTGCACTCCCGCTCGCCGAGGTGGCAGATCGTCCCCTCGCGATCGGCCAGGATCTGGATCTCGATGTGGTGGACCTCGGGCAGATGCCGCTCCAGGTACAGCGCGCTCGACCCGAACGCCGCACCGGCTTCGCGCCGCGCGGACTCGAGCGCCTCCGGCAGATCGTCCAGGCGCTCGACCGGGCGCACGCCCCGCCCTCCCCCGCCGCCGGCCGCCTTGACCAGCAGCGGCGCCCCGAGCCGCCGGGCGGCCGCGGTCAGGGCGCCGTCGGACGCGTCGGGAGCGGCGTACCCGGGGATCACCGGGATCCCCGCGCGCTCCATGGTCCGCCGGGCCTCGATCTTGTCGCCGAGCGCCGCGATGACCTCGGGCGGAGGCCCGACGAAGGTGAGCCCCGCGTCCCGCACGGCGGTGGCGAACGCGGCACTCTCGGCGAGAAACCCGTACCCCGGGTGCACCGCGTCGGCGCCGCACGCCCCGGCCGCGTCAACGAGGCGGCCGATGTTCAGGTAGCTCTCCCGCGGATCGGCCGCGCCGATGGGCAGCGCCTCGTCCGCCAGGCGCACATGCAGCGCGTCGCGGTCGGCCTCCGAGTACACCGCCGCCGCGGCGAGGCCGAGCTCCCGGCACGCGCGGATGATCCGGACGGCGATCTCGCCCCGGTTGGCGATGAGGACCTTGCGCACCCTTACATCCGGAAGACGCCCGGCCGCATGCCCCTGAGGGGGGCGTTGAGGACGGCGGACAGGCTGAGCGCCAGGACCGTCCGGGTGTCGGCCGGATCGATGATGCCGTCGTCCCACAGCCGCGCCGTGCTGTAGTAGGCGCTGCCCTCTTCCTCGTACTTCGCCAGAATCGGAGCGGTCACCGCCTCCTCCTCCCGGCGGGTCATCGCCTTGCCTTCGCGGCGCAGTTGATCGTGTTTGACCGTCAGGAGGACGGTCGCGGCCTGCTCGCCCCCCATCACGGAGATCCGGGCGTTGGGCCACATCCAGAGGAAGCGCGGTTCGTACGCGCGGCCGCACATCGCGTAGTTCCCCGCGCCGTAGGACCCGCCGGTGATCACCGTGATCCGCGGCACGCCCGCGGTCGCCACCGCGTGCACCATCTTGGCGCCGGCCCGGGCGATGCCGGCGGCCTCGTACTGGCGGCCGACGATGAAGCCGGTGATGTTCTGGAGGAAGAGCAGCGGGATGCGCCGCTGCCCGCACAGCTCGATGAAATGCGCGCCCTTTTCGGCGCTCTCGACGAACAGGACCCCGTTGTTCGCCAGAACGCCCACGGGGATCCCGTGCAGGCGCGCGAAGCCGGTGACCAGCGTCTGCCCGTAGCGCGCCTTGAACTCCTGGAAGCGGCTGCCGTCCACGAGGCGGGCGATGATCTCCCGGGCGTCAATCTGCCGCCGCAGGTCCTGGGGGAGGATGCCGTAGATCTCCCGAGGGTCGTACCGGGGCTGCTCCGGAGGCGCCACGTCCAGAGCGACCCGCTTGACCCGGTTCAGCGTCCCGACAATCTCGCGCACGATGGCGATCGCCTCCGCGTCGTCCTCGGCGAAGTGATCGGCCACCCCGCTCTGCCGGGTATGGACCTCCGCCCCGCCCAGCTCTTCCGCCGACACCTCCTCGCCGGTCGCGGCCTTCACCAGCGGCGGGCCTCCGAGGAAGATCGCTCCGGTCCCCCGGACGATCACCGCCTCGTCGGCCATCGCCGGCACGTAGGCGCCCCCGGCGGTGGACGACCCGAGCACCGCGGCGATCTGCGGAATCCCCCGCGCCGAGAGCTGCGCCTGATTATAGAAGATCCGTCCAAAATGCTCGCGATCGGGAAAGACCTCCGCCTGCAGGGGCAGGAACGCTCCCCCGGAGTCGACCAGGTACAGGCAGGGCAGGTGGTTCTCGAGCGCCACCTGCTGCGCGCGGAGGTGCTTCTTCACGGTGAGCGGGTAGTAGGTCCCGCCCTTGACGGTGGCGTCGTTCGCCACGATGATGCACTCGACGCCCCGCACGCGGCCGATGCCGGTGACGATCCCGGCGGCGGGGGCCTCCCCGGCGTACATCTCCCAGGCCGCCAGGGGGGCGATCTCCAGGAACGGTGACTGGGGGTCCAGCAGGAGATCGATCCGTTCCCTGGCGGTCTTTTTCCCCTGCTCTTGCTGCCTCCGCTGGGCGCGCGGGCCGCCGCCCTCCCGCACCTTGGCCAGGCGTTCCGCGAGCAGCCGGGCCAGTCCCTCGTGGTGGGCGTAGTTGGCGGCGAATTCCTGAGAGCGGGTGTCGACCTGCGACTCGAAGACCGGCATCGTACGTGTATTCCCTCCGGACAGGGGCAATCCTCGTCGCCGGGCGCACAAACTTTCGCGATACACCCATTCGGCTTTGCATTCGACATCCGGTCTGCCATAGTCAAGTGTGGAGTTCTTTTCGTTCTCTTCACGACCTGGCACACCCCAACGGCAACGGCTCGTCTTCTTGCGGCTCGTGGTCACGTCCCACAACAACATCTTACGGGAGGTGTGACATGCCCAAGTACCTCATCCAGGCTTCCTACACTGCGGAGGGCGCGAAGGGGATCCTCAAGAGCGGGGGCTCCGCCCGCCGGGCTGCGGCACAGCAGGCGATCGAGAGTGTGGACGGAAAGATGGAAGCGTTCTATTTTGCCTTCGGCGAGGACGACGCGTTCGTCATCATCGACGCCCCCGACAATGCGAGCCTCGCCGCCGCCTCGCTGGCGATCAACGCCAGCGGCGCCGTTCGCACAAAGACCACGGTCCTGCTTACGCCAGAAGAGATCGACAAGGCCGCGAAGAAGACGGTGAGATACCGCCCACCTGGCCAGTAGCGGCCATGCGCAGGGGGGGGACAGCCTCCTACCGGGCGCCAAAGGGCTAGATGCCGGCCGCAGCCGTATCCGGGGGGCAGGGAAATCCTCCTGCCCCTTTGCATTTTACTGTCACACGTTGTCCAAAGGAGGGGGGTATGGTCACGGCCGTCCGAGCGGGTGAGCACGAAGCCATCTATTATCCCGAAGATCGTCTGCCCTGGCCTCAGACCGTCTTGCTCGGCATCCAGCACGTCATGGCCATGTTCGGAGCCACCGTTCTCGTCCCGCTCATCCTGGGCTTCAACGTCAACACGGTGCTCTTCTTCAGCGGGGTCGCCACCCTGATCTTCCTGGGATGGACCGGCGGCAAGATCCCGAGCTACCTCGGTTCGTCGTTCTCGTTCATCGGGTCGGTGCTGGCGATCCAGGGCGGCGCCGGGCACAATCAATCGCTGGCCTTCGCCGGGATCTTCGTGGCGGGGGCCCTGTACTTCCTCGTCGGGCTGGGCGTCCACCGGGCCGGTCCCAACGTCATCCGGTTCTTCATGCCACCGGTGGTGACCGGCACCGTCGTGGCGGTGATCGGCCTGGCCCTCGCCAACCCTGCCTGGGCCAGCTACTCGAAGGATCTCTTTACCGCCACCGTCACCGTGCTGGCCGCGGCCGTGGCCAGCGTGTACCTGCGCGGCTTTGCCCGCCTGCTGCCGATTCTGATCGCGATCGTCGTCGGCTACGTGGTCGCCCTGATCGATCCTCTCTGCGGCGCGGCCACGTCGGGATGCCATGTCAATTTCGGCCTGGTGACCGGGGCGCCCTGGGTCGGCCATCCTCAGTTCAGCGTTCCCCAGTTCACCGCCCGGGCCGTGAGCCTGTTCTGGTTCATCCCCATCGTGCTGGTGGCGGAGAACGCCGGCCACGTCTACGCCATCAGCGGCCTGATGAAGCGCGACCTCAGCGGATACCTGGGCCGGGCCTTCATGGGGGACGGGATCGGAACGATGCTGAGCGGCCTGTTCGGGGGGACGGGCGAAACCACCTATGCCGAGAACATCGGGGTCATGGGCGTGACGCGGGTGTTCTCGATTCCGGTGTACGTGACGGCCGCCGTCGTCGCGATCCTGCTCGGCTTCATCCCGAAATTCGGCGGCCTGGTCAACAGCGTTCCGGTGAGCGTCCTCGGCGGAATCGAATTATATCTGTTCGGGCTCATCGCCGCCATCGGGGGGAAGATTTGGGTGGACGGTCGTGTCGATTTTTCCAACCGCGCCAACCTGGCCACGGCGGCCATCCCGCTCATCCTCGCGGCCAGTGGATCGGCCGTCAAGTCCGGGGCCTTCGAGATCAACAATCTCGGTCTGGGGGCCCTCGGCGCCATTCTCATCTACCAGATTCTTCGGCCGGGCATGAAGGAGGCCTGAAGGAGAACGAGGGGGAGGAAGCATATGTTCGTTCTCCATGTGGCCGCCCACGGCGCCGCGGCAGACATCCCGCGGCCGGTGCGCATTCCCCTTCGGATCGCCCGCCGCCGCGGCAGCGGCCGCGGTGCTGATGGCCGCCGTTGGGCTGCCGGGCGAGAGAGCCGCGGCTCAGGTCCCCCCTCCTGAGGAGATCGTGGCCCGCGTGGCGGCGGCGAGCGCGAGCATCTCCGGCACCGCGGACGCCGTCTTCAAGCTATGGATCAAAAAGCCTCTGACCGAGCGGTCGAACTGCGTGTTCAGCGGAACGCTGCGCCTCGACCAGGGGCGCCAGGCGCTCGGCATCGATCAGCGCACGGCCGGCACGTTCTGCTGGGCGGTCAACCAGTACGTCGTCGGCCGGCTGTTCGAAGCCAGCGAGCCGGTCGGGGCGTTTCTGTCGAGGTTCGACCTCACCGTGCTCGGGGAGAAGCTCGTGGACGACAACCGCTATTATCTGGTCGAAGGCAAGGCCCGGGATCCCAAAAACAACCCCCGGGGACTGATCGCCTGGATCGATTACGATCGAGGCCTGGTGATCGACGGGACGCTCCAGTACGCGTGGGGGGCCATTGATGTCGAGCAGCGGTACTCACTCATCAACGGGGTCTGGGTGCTCACGGAGCAGGTGCTTCACGCGGCCAAGTTCGACGCGACGCTCGATGCCGCGTTTGGCAATTTTCGCTTTGCTTCCCCGTAGCTACTCCTCGACCGCCGGCGCCGCATCCCCGACCGGGGCCGCCCGGTAGCCCAAGAGCCGCTCGGCTTCCTCGATGCCGCCCTGCATGTCCCCCACCGTATTCATTTTCCCCAGGTCCACGCCGATGTTCACCAGCGTCTGGGCGATCTCCGGCGACAGGCCGGTCACGATCACCGTGGCGCCCAAGAGGCGCGCCGCCTCCACCGTCTGCACCAGGTGGTTCGCCACCGTGGCGTCCATCGCCGGCACGCCGGTGATGTCCATCACCACCACCTTGGCCCGGTTCACCCGGATGCCGTGCAGCAGCTGCTCGGTCAGCTGCCGCGCCCGCTGGGGGTCGATGATGCCGATGATCGGCAGGATCAGCAGCCGCTCCCGCACCGGCAGCACCGGCGTGGACAGCTCCCGGATCGCCTCCTGCTGCTGGCGGATGACCCGCTCCCCCTCCTGGACGAAGCCCACGGCCGCCGTGAGAGCGATCCGGTTGGCCGCCGGCTCGTACGCGTCCAGCACGCGGCTGAGCAGATCGAAGTTCTGCCGGTACTTGGCGAACAGGGACCGGGCCAGCACGTCGCGCAGCAGCAGCAGGATCCCGACGACCTCACCGACCGTCTCCACACCCCGCGGGATAATCCGCTCCGACAGGTTCCGCGCGTACGCTTCCAGCGCCTCGCTGGAGCCGGTCTCCAGCGCCTCCAGGTAGTTGTCGTACACCGCCGCCGCCTCGGCGAACACCTCGTCCGGACTCATCGCCGTCAGCAGCTTCGCTTCCGTGATCCGCCGCGCCCATTCCTCCCGCAGCTGCGCGCGGTTCACCCGGAGGTGGGCCACGAGTTCCATGAGCAGCGCGACCTTCGATTTGTCTCGTTCCAGATGGGCGACGACCGGGCTCTTGCCCGCATCCGGCAACACACATTCCTCCCGCATCTCGCGCGGCACGATCGAATACCGGCCTGGGGTCCCGCGCGGCACGCCAATCCCCGTGTGCCCATTCTACGGCCCCGGGTCCAAGTGCGAAATTGGCCGCAAACTGTACGGAATTGGGGAATTTCCCTGAATGCCGGCCGCTTACGCCTTCAGGAGCCCGCCATCGGCCCGCCGGCGCCGGTAATCAAGCCTACATAAATCGACGCCACGCGAACGCGGCCGCATCTTCTTCGACGGGTGTGTCAGCGTTTCCACCGTTTGATGGTGACCGTCGTGCCCTTGCCGAGTTCGGAGGAGATCTCGAATTCATCCACCAGCCTCCGCACGCCCGACAGGCCGATCCCCAGACCGCCGGAGGTCGAGTAGCCGTCGGCGACGGCCCGGGACACATCCGCAATCCCGGGCCCCTTGTCGCGCGCCACCACCATGATCCCCAGCTTCCCCCCGCCATTCGCGACCGTCAGCCCGATTTCGCCGTGACTGGCGTAGAGCACGATGTTCCGCGCCAGTTCCGAGATCGCCGTCGCGATCAGGGTGGCCTCGGTGGGCGAGCATCCAAGCTGGGCCGCCAGGATGCGTCCGCGCTCGCGGGCGACGACGATATCGAGATGCGACGCGATCGGCACCGTGATCTCCTGGTCCGCCGGTGGAAGCGACCCCTTCGTCGCATTTGCACCGCGGGGCGCAATCATGCGCGACGTCCTGGGTTCGGGCCGACGCCTCGGACCGCCGGGCGCTTGGCCCGGCGGTCCAGGTAGGCGAGACCCTCTTCGAGGTCGAGCGCGGCCGCCACCCCCTCGAGGCGCACGCCCAGCTGCGCCATCGCAAAGGCCACTTCCGGCTGAATGCCGACGACCACCGTTTCCGCCCCCCGAAGACGCGTCATCTGCGCCAGCTCGCGGAGCGTCCAGACGGCGAAGGAATCCATCACGTCCAGCGCGGACACATCGACGATGACGCCCCGGGCGCGATGCACGCCCACCTCCGCCACCACCGCGTCCCGCAGGCGTTTGAGGTCATCGTCCGCGAGCGCCGCCTGAATGTTGGCGATGAGGTAGTCCCGCTGCTTGAGAATAGACGCCTGCAGGGGCACCCGCTCCCTTACTCCTCGATCGGCGGCCTTACGCCTCGACCGCCTGTTTTGCCCGTTGCGTGATTGTCATCCGGCATCGAGATGCTGCCAGTGCACGGATCGCAGGGCCTCCTCCAGCGAGTTGCCATTTCCCCCTGCCGTCTCGTGGCCCACGTTGGCCAGGATCTCATATCGGTTGCCGAATGAAGGTGTCCCGAAGAAGACTTCGATGGTGACCCTCTCCCCCTTCGGATACGCCCTAGAGTTCTTACTTGCGATCAGCGGAAACCCCGAAATGCCACGAGTAATTCATCTCAACGTCGACCCAGAATCAAACCTAAAAGATTCCCCTCACCCGAGAGAGTCTCTCAGGTTTATCCCCGAGCGGCGATCCACGGTTTCTTGCACAACGCGACGGAAAAGACCCGCAGTCACTGGCGAGAGACGTGGAATCGACGACGGTGGGACGGCGATACATCTGGTCGGGCCGGTCGGATTTGAACCGACGACCACCTGAACCCCATTCAGGTGCGCTACCAAGCTGCGCTACGGCCCGTTGATCCGGGGTCATTATAGCACCTGCGCAGGGCGGTGCGCATCGGGCGATTACTTGCGGCGCTTGTCCAGCAGCGCAAGGAGCGCCTGCGGCCGCCCGCGGAACTCCGTGGGATCCAGCCGGCCCGCCGCAATCCCCTCGACCGCCTCGGTCAACACCGCGTTGACCGGGGTCGCGATGCCGAGCCGCGCCCCCTCGCGGACCACGGCGCCGTTGAGGACGTCCACCTCGGTCTGGGACCGGCCGCGCCGGACGTCATGCCAGAGCGAGGGCCTGCCTCCCTCCCCCCGGGCCCGGCGGATGACGCGGAGCAGGACCGGCCGTGCCGCCCACGGGGGCACAGCCACGAGCGCGGCCAGCCACGGGACCGGGTATCCCGGGAGCGCAACGGGGCGGAGCCCGAGCGCTCCCATGACCCGGCGGGCCTCGCGGAACGCCTCCCGCTCGAGGCCGTAGAGACTTGGATCGCCAACGATGTCCGCCGGAGAGAGATCCAGGATCGCCGAGGTGGCGTTCGTGAAGATGTTGAGGAGGAGCTTGCTCCATTTCATCGCCCGGTAATCCGGATAGGGCTCGGTGCGTATCCCGGCCCCCCGGAAGAGCGCCACCAGATCCGCCGGGCCCAGCCGGCGATCCACACGCGCCAGGCCCAACCCGCCGGCCTCCGTGTTCTGGCGGACGACCCCGGGACGGGGCTGGCCGGCGTTGATCGTGATCGAGCCGGCGAGTGTGCGCTCCGGACCCGCCGCGATCGCGATCAGGTCCTCGTTCCCGATGCCGTTCTGCAGGGACATGATGCTCGAGCCGCCCTGCAGCACGGGACGGAGGGCCTGGAGCGCCTCCCGGGTATCGTAGGCTTTCACCGTCAGGAGCACCAGATCCGGAGGGCTGCGCAGATCATCGAGCGAGGTGATGGAATCGACCTGCTTCGCGGTCAGGCGCCCGCGCGGCGTCTCGAGGACCAGCCCAGAGGTGCGGATCGCCGCGACGTGAGCGCGGCGGCCCAGCAGGGTCACATCCACCCCGCCGAGCGACAGGCGGGCGCCGACCAGGGAGCCGATCGCCCCGGCGCCAAAGCAGAGGACGTGCATCCTATTTCTTGATCGGCTCTCGATCGGTGATGTGCAGCTCGGTCCCCGTCACCAGCCGCCGGATGTTGGCCCGGTGGCGGTAGACGGCGAAGAGCGCCGCGATGATTCCAAAGGACACATACGCGTCGGGCTGACGGAGCCACCGGAGGCTCAGCGGCACGGATACCATGGCCAGGAGCGAGCCGAGCGAGGAGTACCTGGTGATGGCGACCGCGACGACCCACACGGCCGCGGCAACGGCCGCCGCGGGCCACGAGAGGGCCAGCAGCACTCCGAACGAGGTGGCGATGCCCTTTCCGCCCTGGAACTTCAGGAACACCGACCAGTTGTGTCCGGCGATCGCCGCCAACCCGCCGGCCACCACCGTCCACGGGGGGAATCCCATCCGAACCGCGAGCATGACGGGAACCATCCCCTTGAGGATGTCGACCGCGAGCACCACCGCCGCGGTGCCGGCGCCGGCGACGCGGAGCACGTTGACCGTCCCGATGTTGCCGCTGCCGTGGCGCCTGATGTCCTCGCCGGAGAGGAGGCGGACGACGATGAGGCCGGTGGGAATGGCGCCGATGAGATACCCGACAATGATGACCGCGAGCGGCATGCCCCCTCCTCGGGTCACGGCATGGTTCGCGCGGGCGTGCCCGGCCTCCTCCTGCGGAGCACCCAGCGGATCGGCGTCCCGGCGAGACCGAACGCTCCTCGGAACCGCCGCTCGAGATAGCGCTGGTACTCCACCGTCAGCAGTCGCGGATCGTTGACGAACAGCACGATCGTGGGGGGCTGGGTGCTGGGCTGGGTGGCGTAGTAGATATGCAGCTTCCGGCCGGTGGCGTCCGACGGCGGCTGGTTGGCGCGCAGCGCCTCCTCGAGCGCCCGGTTGAGCGGCCCTGTGGCGATCCGGGAGGCTCTGGCCCCCGCGGCGCGAAACACCGCGGCCATCAGCTTCGCGATCCCGCGCCCCTGGGTGGCCACCGTCAGGCACACCTGGACGTCCGGCACGAATCGCAAACGCTGCTGCGCCACGCGGTGGATCTGCTCCGGCGTGTGGCCGTTCAGCAGATCCCACTTGTTCACGGCACAGACCACGGCGCGACCCGCCTCGTACACTTCACGGGCGATGCGCTGGTCCTGATCGGTAATGCCCTCGACGGCGTCCACCACGAGGACGCCCACGTCGGCCCGGGAGACGGCGTCGTGCGCGCGCCGCGTGCTGTAGAACTCGACCCCCGCCTCCACATGGGTCTTCCGGCGCAGCCCCGCGGTATCGATCAGGACGACGGGCCGGCCGTCATAGCGCAGCGGGGTATCGATGGCGTCCCGGGTCGTCCCCGGGATTGCGTCCACGATCACGCGGTCCTCGCCGAGCAGCGCGTTGACCAGGGAGGACTTGCCGACGTTCGGCCGGCCGAGGAACACGACCCCGATCGCGGCCTCCGCCTCCCCCGCGGCCGCCGGGTGCGGGCCCGGCCCGGCTGCTCCCTCCGTCCCCTCCCCCCCGCGGACTCCCCCCTCGGGCAGGATCGCCAGCACCGCGTCCAGGAGGTCGCCGATGCCGAGTCCCTGCGTGGCCGAGACCATGATCGGCTCGCCGAGGCCGAGGGCATGGAACTCGTACGCCCCGGAGGCACGCTCGGGGGTGTCCACTTTGTTGGCGACGACCAGCACCGGGCGCCGGCTGCGCCGGAGCACGCCCGCGATCTCCTCGTCCTGCGGGGTCAGCCCCGCGTCGGCATCGACGACGAACAGCACGGCCCCCGCCCCGGCGATGGCGCGCTCGGCCTGCCGCCGGACCTGCACGACGAGCGGCTCGGCGGCGCCCTGGACGAGCCCGCCGGTATCGATCAGCACGAACTCGCGCCCGGCCCACTGGCAGGGCGCCTCGAGGCGATCGCGGGTCACGCCGGGGACGTCGGAGACGATCGCGTGGCGGCGGGTGAGCAGCCGGTTGAACAGCGAGGACTTCCCGACATTGGGCCGGCCGACGATGGCCACAGTGGGCATGCCGGTCGTCGCCGCGCCGTCGCGATGCTGCCGCATGCGCCCCTCCCGGGGAAGCGCCCTGCGCTCCCTGCGCGGCCGGAGGCCGCGGGTCAGGAGCCTCCGAGATCCTGGAGCCGGAGCATCACTTCTTCGATGATCCAGGTGGGCGTGCTGGCCCCCGAGACGACCCCCAGCGTGCCGATGCCCTCCAGCCACGCGGGAGCGATCTCCGCGGCCGTCTCGATGTGATAGGTAGGCACGCCACGGGCCCGCCCCATCTCCGCGAGCCGGGTGGTGTTGGAACTGCCGTGGCCGCCCACGACCAGCAGCGCGTCGATCTTGGGGAGCATCTCGTCCGTCTCTTCCTGCCGGATGGTGATGGCGGGGCAGAGGGTGTTCAGCACCTTGAGTTCTCGAACCCGCAGCGCCAGGTCGCCGACGATCTGCCGGAAGTTCTCCTGCGACTGGGTGGTCTGGGAGACGACGCCGACCTTGCCGGTGATGTTGACGCGGGCGGCTTCCTCGCGGGTGTGCACGATCGTCACCCGGTCGCCCAGCAGTTCCTTGAGCGTCACCATCTCCGGGTGGCCGTGGTCCCCGATCGCGATCACCTGGTACCCTTCGGCCGCCAGCTTCTCGGTGACGGCATGCGCCCGGATGACGACGGGACAGGTGGCATCGACGATCGCCATGCCCTTGGCGCGGGCCTGATCCAGCACGGCGCGCTCCACCCCGTAGGCGGAGACGACAAACGCCGTCCCGCTCACATCCTCCCGGCGCTCGGCGACGGCGACCCCGGCCTCTCCGAGGCCGCGGACCACCTGAGGGTTGTGGATCAGGGGGCCCCACGTCTGGACCGGGCCTCCCGCGGTCGCGGCGGTCTTCTGCGCGATGTCCACCGCCCTGCGGACGCCGCCGCAAAATCCCATGTGCTTGGCCACGATGATCTTCAATGAAAATCCTCCGGAAGCGGCCGCCCACCCGCGGCCATGCCGTCGCGCCCGCCGCCCTCACCTCATGATATCAGGTCTGGCCGGTCCCGGCGAGCAGCCGGCCGATCATGCCCATGTAGAGGCGGCCCAAGGAATCGATCTGGTCGCGGTCGGCCCGGGAATGGATCGGTCCGCCCTCCGTGCCGTCCACCCGAATCGGCGTCCCGATACGAACGCGGATCGTCCCGCGGGACAGACGATGCGC
The DNA here is from genome assembly GCA_005882275.1 of Candidatus Segetimicrobium genomatis. Lineage (GTDB taxonomy): Bacteria > Sysuimicrobiota > Sysuimicrobiia > Sysuimicrobiales > Segetimicrobiaceae > Segetimicrobium > Segetimicrobium genomatis. The sequence continues at coordinate 11,979 of VBAK01000130.1, read as the reverse complement.
GCCCCGGGGGAGGATCGTGTCGGTGCCGATGATGGCGACGGGGAGAATGACGGCGCGGGTGTGCAGCGCCAGCAGCGCCGCGCCGGGCTCGGGCGGCCGCAGATCCCGCACGCTGGAGCCCCGGGTCCCCTCGGGGAACATCACCAGCGCCCCGCCCTGCTCGAGAATCTGCCGGGCCGTGCGCAGGGCCCGGCGGTCCGGCGCGCCGCGCCGCACCGAGAACCCGCCGCAGGCCGTGATCCACCACCGGAGCAGCGGCGGGCGAAACAGCTCGACCTTCGCCATGAAGCGGACGGGGCGGCGAAGGGTGCAGCCTACCACAAGGGGATCCAACTCGCTCACGTGGTTGCTCACGACAATCAGGGGGCCCGTCGGAGGCTCGTGCTGGCGCCCTTCGACCCGAAGGCCAAACCGCAGGCGCAGGAAGATCGAGACGAGCCGCCGGGAGATCCTATAGACCACGCGCGCGTTCCGCCAGAGCGACGATCTGATCAACGACCTGTCCCACGGTCAGGGCGGTGCTGTCGATCACCACCGCCCCGGGAGCGATGCGCAGTGGAGCCACCTCACGGGTGGTGGCCATCCGGTCGTCTTCCTCGATGATCCTGCGCACCGCCTCGAGGGGCAACGGCGTCCCGGACGCCGCCAGTTCCATCTGGCGCCGCTGCGCCCGCACGTCCATGGACGCGGTCAAGAACACCTTCACCCCGGCGTGGGGCAGGATGACCGACCCGATGTCGCGGCCCTCCATGACGACGGTCCCCCGGCTGCCGAGGGACCGCTGCAGCGCCCCGAGCACCTCCCTCACCCCGGGGGCGCGGGCCACCTTCGCCACGATCTGATTGACCCGGACGCTCCGCAGCTCGGAGGTCACATCTTCCCCGTCGATCAGCACACGCGTCCCCCCGTTCGATGGGGGATCGAAGGAGAGCGTGATCGCCCGGGCGAGCGCGGTGAGGGCGGCCGGGTCGTCCGCGGACACCCCGCGGCGGATGGCCGCCACCGTGACCGCGCGATACATGGCTCCGGTGTCGATGTACATGGACCCGAGGCGCCGGGCGACCTCGCGGGCCACCGTGCTCTTTCCCGAGCCCATCGGTCCATCGATCGCGATCGCGAGGCCCGGCTTGTCCTCCACGCAGCCACCGATTCGGTGCCGGGACCGGCCGTTCCTACGCGCCCGCCCGCGCCCCGCCGGCCTGCGCGCGGCCGGGCGACGGTCCACCGGACCCCGGCGCGCCCCGCCCGCGCGCCTCGGGCCTGCGGACCACCAGGCGCGCCGTCTCGATCTCCCGGTCCCCTTCCCCGACCGGCCCTTCGGAGGCTTCGAGGATCTCCCAGCGGGCAAAGAGGCCCGCCGCCTCGCCGGGCCGGAGGGCAAACCGGCTGTGGCCTCCCCCGCCCTGGACGGCGAGGTGGGTCTCGAAGTACAGCACGCCGCCGGGCCGTAGCCACCGCCACAGGCGGGCAATGAGCCGACGCTTCAAAAAGAAGGTGTGCACGATCAGGTCGTACGACGCCGGCCGGCATTCGAACCGGTCGAGATCGGCCAGGATCAGATTGATCCGCGCCCCGGCCAGGACGGCGCGGCGCCGCAGGATCCGGAGTCCTTCCATCGAGATGTCCACCGCATCCACCGTCCATCCCTGGCGCGCCAGCAGCAGCGCATGCCGGCCCAGTCCCGCGGCGACATCGAGCGCGCGCGCGGGGCGGGCGGGCCGGAGCCGCGGGATCCAGGCCGCGAGGAGCGGGGCGGGATCGACGTCGTGGCGGCAGTCCCCCGCCGCATAGCGGGCGTCCCATCGGATCCGGTCAGCGCGCACGGGTGTCGACCGCTGCGACCGCTCCCGTCGATTGACGCCCGGGGGGAATTCCCGTACCATCGACCAGAAATGCCACGCGTTCCACGCCCTCTGCTCGCCGGCCTCGTGTGTCTCACCGCCATTCGCCTGGGCATCGCGGCGACCCTCCCCATCGGAGACGACGAAGCCTACTACTGGGAATGGTCCCGGCACCTGGCGGCCGGCTACGTCGATCATCCGCCCGCGGTCGCCTACTTCGTCTGGGCGGCGGTCCACACCCTCGGGCGAACGCCGCTGGCCGTGCACGCCGCGGCGGTCCTGCTCTCGTTCGGCACGTCGCTCGGACTCTACGCGCTGGCTCGAGAGATCACCGGGCGCGAGGCCGCCGCCCGCTGGTCGGTGGTGCTGCTGAATCTGATCCCGGTGTTCGACGCCGCCGCGCTCGTGACCGCCCCCGATGCGCCGCTCTTCTTCTTCTGGGTCCTCACCCTGCTCGCCGCCTGGCGGGCGGCGTACGGCGGCGCGCTGCGGGCGTGGCTCGCCTCCGGCGTGTGGCTCGGCCTCGCGCTCCTGAGCAAGTACATGGCCGCGGCCCTGCCGGTTTCGATCGGGCTGTGGCTGGCGCTGTCCCCCGCGCGGCGCCGGTGGCTCGTCCGGCCGGAGCCGTACGCGGCGGGCGCGGTGGCGCTGGCCCTCTTCGCGCCGGTCGTCTGGTGGAACGCGAGGCATCACTGGATCTCGTTCGTCTTCACCGCGCTGGGGACGTCGGGATGGACGACCGGCGGGGACGCCAGGTACTTCCTCTCCACCCAGTTCGTCTACCTCGGGCCGGTGCTCTTCCCCGCCCTCGTGGGGGCGCTCGCCGTCGCCGCGCGCCGCGGGCTGGGTCACGCCGCCGGCACCACCCCGGCCGATGCGGGGAGCGAAGGCTGGCGCTTCCTCGCGGTGACCGGCTGGCCGGTCGTTCTCGGCACGGCCGCGGCCAGCCTGCTGGTGCAGGCCAAACCCCACTGGTCGGCGCCGGGGTATCTCGCGGCGGTGATCGCCCTGGCCGCGATCGCCGCGGAGCGCCCGCGCCAGGCCTGGTCGCGCGCCGGGGCATGGGCCGCGGGCCTCGCGGCGGGGATCACGGCCGCCCTCGCCATCGTGTTCCATGCGCTGCCGTGGCTCGCGTCGTGGCTCCTCCCCCCGCAGCTCGACCCCGCGATGAACTACTACGGCTGGTCGGAGGCCGGGCCGGCGATCGCCGCGGTCGCCGAGCGAGAGGCGCGCGGATCGTTCTTCGTGACCAGCGACTGGTATCAGGTGATGGCGCCGTTCGACTTCAGCACCGGCGGCCGCGTCCCGTCCACGACGATCACCGGCGACGACCAGTACCGGTTCTGGGCGCGCCTGGACACGCTGCGGGGCCGGGATGGGCTGTTCATCAGGGACAACCGGCAGACCTACGATATCGATCTGGAGCAGGTCTGTGAGTCCCTCGACGTGGGGCCGAGCGTTCCGCTGATGCGCCGGGGGGTCGTGATCCGCACCCTCGACCTCATCTGGTGCCGCCGGTTTTCGGGGCATCCCGCGCCGCGCCTGGCGCCGTACCGGTGGCGCCCGGACGTGGGCGGCCCCGCGCGGCGGCTCCGCCCCGCCTGAGGCTTCCCCAACCTCAGGAGGGGCATCAGTCCCGCTCCCGGCCAGCAGCGGGACGGGAGGCGATCGCGAGCGTGCGCCGGGCGCGGAGCACCACCGGCCGGTCGACCATCGCGCCGTCGACCACGACGATGCCGGATCCGCGCGCCTCAGCCGCCTCGAATGCCGCCACGATCCTCCGCGCCTGCTCCACCTCCGCCGCCTCCGGCGCGAACGCCGCGTGCACCGGGGCCACCTGGGCCGGGTGAATGAGCATCTTGCCGGTGTACCCGAGCGCGCGCGCCGCCCCCGTGTCCGCGCGCAGCCCATCGGCATCCCGAAAGTCCGCGTAGATCCCGTCCACCGCGTCGACGCCGGCCGCGCGCGCGGCCACGCTGACCGCGGCCCGCGGGTAGGCAAGTTCCGCGCCCTGCCGCGTCCGCGCCACCCCGAGATCCGCGGTGTAGTCCTCCGCGCCGAACGCCAGCCCGCACACCCGCGCGTGGCTCCCGGCGATCGCGGCGGCCTGGACGACCCCGCGGGCGCTCTCGATCATCGGGAGGATCCGGATGCCGCCCCGGGGGAGCCGATGCTGGGATTCGAGCGCCTGGAGGGACGCGTCGAGCGTGAGGACCGCTTCCGGGGTTTCGCACTTGGGCAGGCACAGGGCCGCGGCCCCGGGCCGGAAGGCCTCGCGAAGGTCCCACGCCAGGAGCCCGCTGCCCGAGCCGTTCACCCGCAGGAACACGATCGGGGATCCGGGGACCCCCGCGTCCAACGCCCCGGCGACGACCTGACGGGCGCGGGCCTTCTCGTCCGGCGCGACGCCGTCCTCAAGATCGAGGATGAGCGCGTCCGCGCCGTATCGCCCCGCCTTCGCGATCATGTCGGGCCGGTTGCCCGGGACGAACAGGAGGCTGCGCAGCACCCACGGCGCGCCCGACATGGGCGATGAGAGGCCCGATCAGGGAGGCGGTGAAACGGACGGACCCGATGTGACCGGTGCAGCGTGAAAATGGGTGAATCCGTAGTCGAGCAGCCGGGCGGCGTCCCCCCAGAGATCGCGGGGATTGAGGAGCACCGCGATCAACCGCAGGTTGTTGCGGGTCGCCGAGGCGACCAGGGTGTGGCCGGATTGATGCACGTAGCCGGTCTTCACGCCGTCCGCGCCCGGGTACCAGGCAAGGAGTTTGTTATGGTTGATCAGCCACCTCGGGCGGCGGCCCGGGACCGAGAACATCCATCGGCGGGTATGGACGATCTCGCGGAAGGTCGGATTCTGCATCGCCGCCCGGGTGATCAGCGCCAGGTCGTAGGCGGTCGAGAAGTGGTCTCGATCGTACAGGCCGTGCGGGGAGGTGAAGTGGGTCTGCGTGGCTCCGAGTTGGGCCGCCCGCTCGTTCATCAGGGCGGCGAATGCCGGCACCGAGCCGCCGACCCCCTGGGCGACGGCGACCGCCACGTCGTTCGCGGATGAAAGCATCATCGCGTAGAGCAGATCGCGGAGCGGGACCTTGGCATCCGCGGGGAGGCCGAGCACCGATCCGATGCGGAACCCGGCGGCGGCGGAAGTGATGCCGATCGGCGTGTCGAGGTGCGCCCGTTCCAAGGCCACCAGGGCGGTCATGATTTTCGTGGTGCTGGCGGGCGGCCACACCAGCGACGGATTCCGGCCGAACAGCACCTGGCCCGACTCGGCGTCCATCAGCACGGCGGCGGTCGCGGTCAGGCGAAACGGCCCGGCCTGGCTCGCCCGCGGCGGCTGCGGGGAGGGCGAGCGAACCGGCGCCGCCGCCGATGCCGGCGCCAGGGCGACCAGGAGCGCCAGGAGGCCCCACCCCCAGGACCCCACGTGACGGGTTCGTGCAGCGTGCCGCGCGGACGCCGCCCAACGATCAGGGCGGGGGGGACGACGCGACTGGTCGCCGGTCTTACGGACGAGGTGGGGCAAGCACGGTGGAGAACTCATGGTCTCCGATCTGGGGAAGCGCGCTGAGATCCTTGAGCCCGAAGTACCTGAGGAAGCCCTCGGTGGTGCCGTACAGGATCGGCCGCCCGGGCCCGGGGCGGCGGCCGACCTGGTTGATCAGCCGGCGCTCCTCGAGTTTGACCAGATGGTGCACCGATTGGACGCCGCGAATGGCATCGATCTCGGCGCGCGTCACCGGCTGCCGGTACGCGACAATGGCGAGGACGTCCAGGGTCGCCCGCGTCAGGGGCTCGAGTTCGCCCACGCGCAGGAGCCGCTGGACGTAGGCCGCGTACTCAGGGCGCGTGCAGAGCTGATACCCCTGCGCCACTTCCTGAATCTGGAGCCCCCGCCCCGCGTACTCCACCTGGAGCGCGGCCAGCGTGGCGATCAGCTCGGCCTCGCCGACGTCGAGGACCCGGCGCATCTCCTCGAGCCGCACCGGGCCGCCCCGGGCCAGCAGGAGGCATTCGATGACGTTGCGCACATCGGTATTACCTTCCCCATTCGAGCCGGGGCCAGCCGCCGGCTTCGCCCCGGGCGCCCCGGCCTCCGGATCCGCGGTGTGCGCCAGGAATTCCGGGTACCCCGCGCCGCGACCGGCGGGATTCGGCGTCCGCACGCGCTCGGTCTCGTCGCTCATGCGGCGTCCGCCAGCGTCACCCGGATCTCCCCAAACACCTGCTGCTGCCGCACCCGGATCCGCCGCTGTTTGATCAGTTCGAGCATCGCCAGGAACGTGATGATGATCTCCAGGCGGCTCACCCCCAGCGGGAACAGCGCTTCGAACACCACCCCGCCCTCCTGACGCAGCGCCCCGATCAAGGCCTCCATTTTCTCCTCGACCGTGAACTCCTCGCCGGCAATCTGCTGCGGCGCCTCACGGGCGCGGCGCAGGACCTGCGCGAAGGCGGCAAAGAGATCCTGCAACGTGATCCCTTCGACCAGTACCTCCCCGTGCGGATCGGGCGCGTCCGCCGCGCGCAGGAATACCTGACTCTGGATCTCCTCCAGCGCCCGGAGTGCCTGCGCCGCCTCGCGGAACTTGAGGTAGCCGGCCATCTGGGCGCCGAGGCGGTCCCGCAGGTCCGAGGGCGTGTCCGTTTCTTCGACCGGCGCATCGGCCGGCGGCGCGTGGGGCACGAGCGTGCGAACCTTGAGGTCGGCGAGCGCGGCCAGGTGCACCAGCACCTCCGTCGCGCCGTCGAGATCCAGACCTGCGCGGGTACCCTCCAGGTAGTCCTCGGCGATGGCGCGGAGGGATACGGTCCCCAAATCCACCTGCCCCCGATACGCGAGGCTGACGAGGAGGTCTAGCGGTCCGCTGAATCCCTCAACCTGCACGTGGTAGGCCACGACTGGTCCTCCGGTCGCTGGTTCGGCTCACGAGTGCGTCGGCTGCTGCGTCCGCGGCTCCTTACCACTCCTGGGTCGGGTATTCGTCGCGCCCCGACCGGTTCCTGCGCGCCGGGCCGCCCCACGGCCCCGTCGCGGGGCGCCCCCGAGCGCCCTACAGCGTGGACCCCGCGCCGGTAAAGAGTCCGTACAGCCATTCCACCGCCGGGGTCATCAGGCGGCCCACGATCCCCGTGTAGAGCAATCCCAGGATCAAGACGGTGCCGTACGGCTGGATCCGCGCATATGCGCGCGCCTGCTCGCCGGTGAGGAGGCTCTCGAGGATCCGCGATCCGTCCAGCGGTGGGATGGGGATGAGGTTGAAGACGGCGAGCACGAGATTGATCAAGACGAGCATGTCCGCCGCGGCGGCCCAGGGAGTATCCGCGACCCGCTGCGACTTGAGCAGCAGCCCGATCGCGAAGGCGATCGTGATGTTGGCCAGCGGTCCCGCCAGGGCCACCTGCAGCATCCCTTGACGGGGATGGGCAAAGTTCCGAGGATCGACGGGGACCGGCTTCGCCCACCCAAACCGGAACAGCACGAAGAACAGCGTCCCCAGCACGTCGAGGTGCACGAGCGGGTTCAGGCTCAGCCGTCCGAGCCGGCGCGGCGTGGGATCGCCCAGGCGGTCCGCGATCAGCGCGTGGGCATACTCGTGGAAGGTCGTGGCCACCACGACCGCGGGCAGCAGCACAAGCAGCGTGGGCAGATCATTTAGCCCGAGCACGGCGGCGATCTCCGGATCAGGCCGGGGGAACGTCCTTGGCCAGCAGGTCGTCGACCGTCTCGCGGTTCACAATCACGCGGGCACGGCCGTCGCGGACAAAGATGATCGGCGGGCGCGGGTACCGGTTGTAGTTGCCCGCCATCGCGTAGTTGTAGGCTCCGGTGCTGAAGACCGCGAGCAGGTCGCCCGACCGGGGCTCGGGCAGGACGGCGTCCCAAATGAGGATATCCCCCGACTCGCAGCACCGCCCTGCGATCGTGACCGTCTGGTCTGTGGGCTCGTTCAGGCGGCCGGCGAGGACCGCTTCGTACCGGGCCTGGTACAGGGCCGGGCGCGGGTTCTCGTACATCCCGCCGTCGACCGAGACATAGGTGCGGATCCCGGTAATCCGTTTGACGGCCCCCACCGTGTACAGAGTCGCGCCGGCATCCCCAACGATCGACCGTCCCGGCTCCACCAGCAGCGTCGGCAGCGGCAGGCCGGCCGAGGCCGCCCGCTCCTTGACGATGCGCGCCAGCGTCGATACGTAGTCCCGAATCGCCGGCGGCTCATCCTCGGGCAGGTAGCGGATGCCGAGGCCGCCCCCCAGATCGAGCTCCTCGACCCGCACCCCCAGATCTCGCGCCATCCAGGCGGCAAATTCCATCATCGCTTCCGCGGCGATCTCGAACGGGCGGAGCTCCATCACCTGGGATCCGATGTGACAGTGAATGCCCCGCAGCCGGAGGCCCGGGATCTCCATCGCGCGGCGCACCCCCTCCCGCGCGCTGCCGTCCACGATGCCGAGCCCGAACTTGCTGTCGACGCCCCCGGTGACGATCGCCTTGTGGGTGTGGGGCTCGATGCCGGGGGTGAGCCGCAGGAGCACATCGGCCCGCCGCCGCGATTCCCGGGTCAGCGAATCCAGGAGATCGAGGTCGTGGACATTGTCGACGACGATCCGTCCGACGCCGGCCTCCAGGGCCACGGTTAGTTCCTCCGCGGTCTTGTTGCTGCCGTGGAGCAGCAGCGCGCCCGCCGGAACGCCCGCCCGGAGAGCGGTGCGGATCTCCCCGGTGGAGACGACGTCGATCCACATGCCTTCGTCGTACGCCAGACGGCAGACCGCCATGCAGCAGAGCGCTTTGCTGGCGAAAACCGCCTGGGAGTTGGGGTAGGCGTCCCGCAGCGCTGTGACATAGGCCCGGCAGTTGGCCCGGAGACGCGCCTCGTCCATGATGTACAGGGGCGTCCCATACTCCCGGGCGAGGCGCCGGGCGCCGACGCCGCCGACCACCCATTCGCCCTCGCCGACTTCACCCAGCAGCAGAGGCCCCGTCCGACCCACCGCCACCCGGCCGTCCACGGTCACCCTCCCCCTAGAAGATGGCGCCGGCCCGGTAGACCAGGCTGGCGCCGGAACCCAAGATAACACGGGCTCCAGGGGGTGTCAATTCGAACCATGGGAATCCCCGGCGGGCATCCATCGTACCTTAAGATGAAATGGGAGAGACACGCGAGGTTGTGATCCTGGGAGCGGCGCGGACCCCGATCGGACGATTCATGGGGGGGCTATCTACGGTTGCCGCGCCCCGGCTGGGGAGCGTCGCCATCGCCGAGGCGGTCCGGCGCGCGCACGTCCCCCCCGAACGCGTCGACGAAGTCTACATGGGGATCATCCTCGCCGCCGGGCTGGGCCAGGCGCCGGCGCGCCAGGCGTCCATCTACGCCGGTTTGCCGAACACCGTCCCTGCGACGACGCTCAACAAGATGTGCGGCTCCGGCCTCAAGGCCGTGATGCTGGGCGCCCAGGCGATCCAGGCCGGCGATGCGGACATCATCGTCGCGGGGGGCATGGAGAACATGAGCGCCGCCCCGTATCTGCTGGACCGCGCCAGGGCCGGGTACCGGATCGGCCACGGGACGCTCGTCGACTCGATGATCAAAGACGGCCTGTGGGACGTCTACACCCAAATGCACATGGGGAACTGCGCGGAACTCCTGGCGCGCGAATACAAGATCTCCCGGGCGGAGCAGGACGAGTTCGCCCGGCGCTCGTACAGCCGCGCGCTCGAGGCGATGGACTCCGGTCACTTCCGCCGCGAGATCGTTCCCGTTGACGTGCCCGGCGAAGGCGGGGCGGCCCGGGTCGTGCCGGAGGACGAAGAACCGCGCCGCTACAATCCGGGCAAACTCGCCGCGCTCCGGCCGGTGTTTGAAGAAGGCGGAACCGTCACCGCCGCAAACGCGTCCTCGATCAGCGACGGGGCCGCCGCGCTCGTGCTCGCGTCGGCGGACGTCGCCCGCGAGTTCGACGCGCGCCCCCTGGCGCGCATTGTGGGGCAGGCGGTGGTGGCGACCGCGCCCGAGTGGTTCACGATCGCCCCGGCCGGGGCCATCCGCCGTCTGCTGTCGAAGATCGGGTGGACCAAGGAGACGGTCGATCTCTACGAGATCAACGAGGCGTACGCCTCCGTCGTCATCGCGGTCGCCCGGGACGTCGGGCTCGACATGAACCGGGTGAACATCCACGGCGGAGCGGTCGCGTTGGGACACCCGATCGGCGCAAGCGGGGCGCGGATCCTCACCACGCTGCTCAGCGCCATGCAGGAGCGCGAGGTCCGGCGGGGGGTCGCGGCCGTCTGCCTCGGCGGCGGCGAAGCGGTGAGCCTGGCGGTGGAGCGCGTGTGATGAACCGGTAAGACCCCTGCGACGTGCCGCCTATTCAGGTCGGGCTTCCTGCGGACCGGTCCCCACCAACCCTCCCCGGCCAGCGCTGTTATACGACGGATGGAGAGGCACCCAAACCCCTGTTCTTCGTCCGTTAATGCCAGACAAACCCTCAGGCCGCAGGATAGATGCCTCGGCAGGCCAACCCCTAGAATTTGTATGGAAGTTCCCGTCAACTTGCCACGTGGGGGGTGGCTTATGAGGACTGCCCTTTTTGTTGGGTTGATCGTCTTAGTGCTCGGCTCAATGATCAGTGTGGCCGAAGCCACCACCATGGTTGTCGTCCCATTTTTCGATACGACCACTGAGGGGAACGACAATAATGGTTTTCCATTTAACATCGGTAATTCGTCAATGCGATATCAGCAAGTTTATGGAGCAACCGATTTTGTGCTCGGTGGTGTCGCCACCCCCCAGAACATCACGCAGATCGCGTTTAGGCCCGACGCTTCAGCCGGGGGAGCTTTTTCGTCTACGCTGCTCAGCATCCAAATCGACCTTTCGACGACATCCAAAGCCCCCGATGGGTTGAGCACCACCTTTGCGGACAACGTCGGAGCGAACGACACAGTCGTTTTTCCGCGAGGACCGCTCGCCCTGTCCAGCAGCAACAGTGGTCCTGCAGCTGGACCAAAGGCTTTCGACATCGTGGTCAATCTCTCGACCCCGTTTCTATATGACCCTACCAAAGGGAACCTCTTGCTTGACGTGAGGAACTTTTCCGGGGGCACGGCCACATTTCTTGATGCCCAGATAACTCAGGGAGACTCCATTTCTCGCGTCCTTAGTGATTGGCCTGGTTCGACTGTGTCTTCCTCCACAGGGACCGCCGACACTATTGGACTGGTGACGCAGTTCACATTCGGTGCTGCGTCTGTCGTCCCTGAGCCCCCTACGGGGACCCTGATTGGGATGGGGGCGGGGATGATGTTTGGCTATCGCAGCCTTTTGGTACGGAGGCGCCGGCGCGGGTGCTAGGCTGATCCTTCTGTAAGAAAAGCGTTCACATTTTCTCGGCGCGTCTCGATCGAGAAGTATCCGTCGGGCACTCACGCCGGTTCGCCCTCGCCGAACCCGCTTACTTCGTCCACCGTCTCTTCCTCATCATCCGGCTTGACCGCATCGGTCCGTTCCCCGTCCTGGGGGCCGCTGCCGGATGCGGCCTGGCGCTGGACCCGCCGCGCCGTCGTGAGGAATCCCGTGTGGGCGACCATCCGGTGGGCCGGCCGCACGCTCAGCCCGTCGATGTTCCACGGGCGCACCAGGACCTCGATCGTCTCGATCATCGCGAAGGCGCCCGAGGTCCGCAGCGCTTCGACCGCCTGGGTGACCTGGGGGACCGTGGGGACGTAGCACAGGAAGATTCCGCCCGGGACCAGCGCGGCGGCCGCGTGCCCGACCACACGCCACGGCTCGGGGACGTCGAGGATGAGACGGTCGACCGGCCGATCGTCGGGCAGCACCCCGGCGTAGATGTCCGCGCGGCGCAGCACCAGCGCATCCGTGGCCCCGAGGTATCGGCGGATGTTCTGTTCGGCGATTCGGGCAAACTCGTCGCGTAATTCGTAACTGGTCACCCGGCCCGCCGGGCCCGCCGCGCGCAGCAGCGCCATCGTCAAAGCGCCGGATCCCGTCCCCGCCTCGACCACGCGCGATCCGGGAAACACGTCGGCCTCGATGAGGATCGCGCCGAGATCCTTGGGATAGATCACCTGGGCTCCGCGCGGCATCTCGAGGATGAACTCCCCGAGGGT
>VBAK01000012.1 GCA_005882275.1 Candidatus Segetimicrobium genomatis | reverse complement strand
CATCGCCGGCGACCCCCAGCACAACGTGGAGTTCTATGCGGAGATCCTGGGCCTGCGCCTGGTGAAGCAGACGGTCAATTACGACGATCCCGGCACCTATCACCTGTACTTCGGGGACGAACTCGGGCAGCCCGGGACGATTCTCACCTTCTTCCCCTGGCCGGGCGCGCCCCGCGGGCGCCACGGGGCAGGGCAGGCGACCGCCGTCTCATTTGCCGTCCCTGCCGGCTCACTCGGGTTTTGGGAGGATCGGCTGCGCAGTCGTGGGGTTACGGTGGAGCGGCTGGAGTCCCTGTTCGATGAGCCGATGCTGGTGTTCGAAGACCCCGATGGGCTGCAGCTCGAACTCGTCGCGGACCCCAGGCCGGCCGTGGGCCATCCGTGGGCGCCCGCGCCCGTCCCGGTCTCGCAGGCGATCCGGGGATTCCACAGTGTCGCGTTGCTCGAGCATGGCTACGAGGATACTGAAGCGCTGCTGACCCGGGTGCTGGGTTTCCGTCTGGTGAGGTCCGTCGGTCACCGCCGCCGGTACGCCGTGGGGGAGGGAGGCCCGGCCGCCTGGGTGGACCTGGTCAACGCTCCGGACGCGCCACCGGGCCATGTGGCGGCCGGCACGGTTCACCACGTCGCGTGGCGAACGCCGGATGAGGAGACCCAGCAGGGGTGGCGCCTGAAGATCCTCGAAGAAGGGTTGAGCGTGACGCCGGTGAGGGACCGCCGGTATTTCACGTCGATCTACTTCCGCGAGCCCGGCGGCGTGCTGTTCGAGATCGCGACCGACGGCCCCGGCTTCGCGGTCGATGAGTCCCCCGACGCTCTTGGCGCGCAGCTCCGGCTGCCGCCGTGGCTGGAGTCTGAGCGTGAGGCCCTCACGGCCCGCCTGCCCAGGCTCCGTGTGCCACAGCCCGGTCCGCGGTAGGAGGGATCCCGATGCGCCCTGACGTTGTCCGGCCATCATCGCACGCCGAGTCTCCCCGAGAGGCGTGGCCCGCGTTGCCGTTGGAGGCATGGCGGGAGACCCGGGATACGCTCCACATGTGGATGCAGATCGTCGGGAAGATCAGGCTCAAGCTCACGCCCCTCGTCAATCACTGGTGGGAGGTCCCGTTCTATCTGACCTCCCGCGGCCTCACCACGACACCGATCCCGTTCGATGAGCGCGCGTTCGACGCGACTTTCGACTTCATCGACCATGCGCTGATCTTCCAGACGAGCGAAGGGCAAACGGAACGCATCCCACTCCGGCCTCGGTCGGTCGCCGATTTCTATCACGACGTGATGGAGGCGCTCCGGGGGCTCGGGATCGGCGTCCGAATCTGGACGATGCCGTCAGAAGTGCAGGCGCCGATTCGCTTCGAAGAGGACCGCCGGCACGCGTCCTACGATGCGGCCTCCGCGCATCGGTTCTGGCGGGTTCTGCTCCGGGTCGACCTCATCCTCAAGGAGTTCCGGGCGCGCTTCATCGGCAAGGCGAGCCCGGTCCACTTCTTCTGGGGAGGCTTCGACATGGCCGTGACCCGCTTTTCGGGCCGGCGCGCGCCGGTCTCCGAGGGCGCCGATGCCATTACCCGCGAGGGGTACTCGCATGAGGTGAGCAGCTGCGGCTTCTGGCCCGGGAGCGGCAGCCTCACCGGTCCCGCGTTCTACTCGTATGCGGCGCCCGAACCCCCCGGATTCAAAGACGCGCCGATCCGTCCGGCGCAGGCATTCTACAGCGCGGAGTTCAACAATTTCCTGCTGATGTACGATGATGTGCGATCCGCGGCGGACCCGCGTGCGGCGGTGTTGGAGTTTCTGCAGAGCACGTACGAGGCGGCCGCGACCCTTGGACGATGGGATCGTGAAAACCTCGAACGCACGCCGCCGCGCTGACGATGGCTCTGCGCCCGCCACACCCCGCGCATCGGTAACCGGAAGAGATCATAGCCCGGCGTCGTTTCCACGCCATGAGGATCACATGGTGAGCAGCGCGCGCGGGACGCTGTGGGCGGCGATTCTCGGGTCGTGTATCGTGTTCCTGGATGGGAGCGTCGTGTCGGTGGCGCTGCCCCGAATCGGGCAGGAGCTGCCCGCGCATCTCCTTGGCGTGCTGGAGGGCCAGTCCTACGTCTACGGCGGATATCTCCTGGCGGAGAGCGCGCTCCTGATCCTGGCCGGCGGGATGACCGACGCGTACGGACGCCGCCGGATGTTTGCGCTGGGGCTCGTCGGGTTCGGCGTGACCTCGATCCTCAGCGGGCTGGCGCCCACGCTGGAATGGCTGGTGGTGTTTCGCGTGCTGCAGGGCGTGGCGGGGGCCCTGCTGGTTCCCGGGTCGATGGCGCTGATCACGGCCACGTTTTCCGGCGAGGAGCAGGGCCGGGCGTTTGGGATCTGGTCCGGCGCCACCGCCGGCCTGTCGATCCTCGGCCCCTTTGTGGGCGGGTTGCTGGTGGACACCGTGTCGTGGCGGGCGGTGTTCTTGATCAATGTCCCGGTCGTCCTGATCACGCTGTGGATGACCGGGCGGTTCGTCCGCGAGAGCCGGGACGCCGGCGCGGCGAAAGTCTTCGATGTGCCCGGCACGCTCCTGACGGCCCTGGCCGTGGGCGGGCTGGTCGTCGGGACGATCTCGGGACAGCAGCGGGAATGGCACAGTCCGGCGGCGTTCGCCGCGCTCGGCATCGGCGCCGCGGCCACACTCCTGCTGCCGTGGTGGATCATGCGCGCCCCTCATCCTCTCATCCCGCCGTCGCTGTTCCGGTCGCGAAACTTCACGGTGACGAACCTCTCCACCCTCGTCATCTACGCGGCGCTCGCCGTGACGTTCTACTATCTGACGCTGCTGCTGCAGGGGACCTTCGGGTATTCGGCCGCGGCCGCCGGCGTGGCCACCGCTCCCGGGGTGATCTTCATGGCGTTGTTCTCGGCGCGGTTCGGCGCGCTCGCGGCGCGCTACGGCCCGCGGTGGTTCATGACGGCGGGGCCGGTGCTGATGGCCCTCGGGGTCCTCTGGTTTGCGCGGATCCCGGCCTCAAGCCCGCCGTGGCCCCTGAACCTGTCGGCGGTCGATACGTTCGCGCCGCCTGCCGGCTACGTGACCGCGATCCTTCCCGGCCTCCTCCTGTTCGGCCTCGGGGGCATGCTGATGGTCGCCCCCCTCACCACGACGGTCATGGCCTCCGCGCCGGTCGAGCACGCGGGCGTGGCATCGGCCATCAATAATGCGATTGCGGATGTGGGTCCCCAACTGGCCGTCGCGGCCCTCTTCGTCCTGCTGACCGTCCATTTTTACACCGCCCTGGCCGGCCAGGTCCCGGGGCTGGACGTCGCGTCTCCGGCGGTGCGCGCGGAGGTCGCGCCCCTCAATCTGCCCGGCCCCGGCACCCCGGAGGCCGTCCGGCGCGCGGCGCGCGAGGCGTCCACCGGCGCCTTTCGTCTCGCCATGCTCGTTGCCGCGGCGATGCTCCTGGGGGGGGCCGCGATCAACGCCGCCGGCATCCAGACACCCGCCGCCGGGCGGGCTGCCCGGCAGGCCGTCCGGGTGGTTTCCCCCGATCCGTCGTTTCGACGATGGTGCCGCCGGCTGAGTGCGGAAGCGCCCACGATGCCGCCGTCCCGGGAGTCCGGCCGCGCCGTGGCGCCGCGATCGAGATCGTCATCGAGTGGAGACGGCTGATAACCGGGGGGCCGGCATGGCGACGACCTGTAAACATCTCGATCAAATACGCAAGGTGACCCCCTCGGGCAAGGGGTGCAAGGAGTGCCTGGAGATGGGCGACACCTGGGTGCACCTTCGATTGTGCCTGACATGCGGTCACGTCGGATGCTGCGATGATTCGAAGAATCGTCACGCCACCAAGCACTTTCACGGGACGCGCCATCCCATCATCCAATCCTTCGAGCCCGGGGAGGACTGGCGGTGGTGTTATGTCGACAACACCGCCGTGTGATCGGCGGGGGCGCTGTGCGTTCGCAGGCACGTCTCCGCGATGATCGTTCATCTCCTGGACGGCACATACGAACTCTTCCGCCACTTCTACGGTCTGCGCCGGTTCACCAAAGGCGAGGATCCGCCGTTCGGCGCCGTCACCGGTGTGCTGCATACCGTGCTGGAGACGATCGAGGAGGGGGCGACCCACCTCGGGGTCGCGACCGATCACGTCATCGAGTCCTTTCGCAACGATCTCTGGCCCGGGTACAAGACCGGCCAAGGCGTGGACCCCGCGCTCCTCGGACAATTCCACCCGCTGGAACGCGCGCTCGCGGCGATGGGCGTGGCCGTCTGGCCCATGACCGAGCTCGAGGCCGACGACGGGCTGGCGTCCGCGGCGCGGATCGCGTCCGGCAATGAGGACGTGGAGAAAATCTGCATCTGGACGCCCGACAAGGACCTGGCGCAGTGCGTCCACGGCGACCGGGTGGTGCAGGTAGACCGGAGAAGCCGGAGGATCCTCGATGCGGAAGGCGTTCGCGAAAAGTTCGGGGTCGACCCCGTCCTCATTCCCGACTTCCTCGCGCTCGTCGGCGACCCGGCGGACGGCTATCCGGGCATTCAGGGGATCGGTCCGAAAACCGCCGCCCGGCTGCTGAACCGCCACGGCATCATCGAGAACTTCCCCCCCGCCGTCCTCGGCGATGACCGGCGCGGCATGGCCCTCCTCTTCAAGGATCTGGCGACGCTCCGGACCGGCGCGCGCCTCTTCCACGATGTCGACGAACTGCGGTGGCGCGGCCCCACCGAGGCCTTCGCGGCATGCAGCGAGCGCCTCGGAGGCGCCCGCCTGCTGGAGCGCGCGCTGGCGGCTCCGGCCGGCTAGGTGTCTACCCTCAGCATCACACGGGTATCCCATGCTGAGGCGAGGCGAGGCGAGGCGAGGACTCTATGGGGTGGGGTGGCCATGAAGACAGTTGAAGAGAGGTACCCCGCAATCGTGCGGGCGTTCGGCCTGGTCCGCACGCTTATGCTGATCGTTGTCGGGCTCAGCCTGGGATGCGGCGCGGCAGCGGCGGGGCCGGGTCACCCGGCGTACCTGCCGATGACCTTTCATGCGGAAAGTCAGAGCATCCGAACCACGGCATGCCTGCAGGTTGTCGAGCGAACCTACCCCCAATCGGCCTGGTGGGAAGACACCAGGAGCACACTGGATGCGCCTGAGCGCGCTCTCCAGGCCGTGATCGCGGCCATCAAGCGAAGAGATCGGACCGCGCTCTATCAGCATTCCCACCCCACACTGGGCCGAGATCCCAAGCGGTTCGACGACCAGGCGAAGGCTTTTTTTCAGCAGTTTGAGGCGCTTGAGCTTTCCGCGGTGCCTCGGGCCTACGAATTCGACGGACTGGCGGTGTTTTTCGCGAAGATTCGGTTCAAGCAACAGACGTTTTTCGCGCCGTTCATCTTTGCGTCCGAAGATGACGGATCATTTGGATTTCTTCCTTATCGGACGGACACGGTGACCTATCAGCTCGTGGACGATTGGTTCAATTCAATGTGGGGACCGGCGGCAACGGCCAATCCAGCGTACTGCACCGGTGAAGACATCAAGCGGGCCACGCATCGAGTCTCGCTCGTGCCGTCCTCGGGGACGGCGAATTGGGCTGGGCCCCGGAGCTCTCTGTTTCTCGTCGGCGCATCGCTCGACACGCCGGGACGGCTGGCCACCCTCGTTTCGCGGGTGAGCGCGGCAATGAGAGACTTGAAATCGGCCCTTGCCGGTCGGGGGATCGATGACTTCGCCGCGCGCCTGACTCCCGATGGCGCAAGACGCGTGAAGGAATGGTTTGCGACGGCCGACCAGGCCGAGCGCGGCAGGTATCAGGCGGCGATCACGGGACAGCAACCGTTCTTCCTCTTTGATGCGTCGCCATTGGTGATCGTCTACACGAAATCGCCGGTTGGGGTGCGGGTGATGTATTTCACGTTCAATGCCGGCAACCGATTGCTCTGGACTAACTCTTCCTACATCACGGTGGCGGACCGGGTATTCGACAAGGGCCCGCTGCGCGATGCGGCCGTGCTGGCTCAGCCTTTCAGCAGCATCGCCCTCAAATGAGGATTCGTCCCCGTTCGTCCTCCAGACGCTCCGGGCCGACGGCGTCGTGGGAGCCGTCCGCGCTTCACTGCGGCTCGGGATGGATGTTGACCACGACGTTTCGCCGGAGCCGTTTGCGCAACGCCAGTTCGATCCGTTCGGTGATGTCGTGCGCCTCCGCCACGGGCAGGCCGGGCCGCAGCGTGCAGTGGACCGTCACGATCATGTTCTGATCGAGCCTGCGGACCTCCACCGCGTGACACCCCAGGACGCCCGGGGTGGCGCGGACGATGTCGCGCAGCTTCTCCTCGACATCCGTTTGCGCATCCGGAGCCTCCCTGGCGCTGCCGACGCGCGTCTGCAGCGGCTCGATGTGCACGTTGACGTCGTGGACTTCGGGCAGTTCCCGCTCGATGGCGCGTTCCAACTCGGTGGCCCGGTCGTGCGCCGCGCTCAGCGGCAGCGCCGGCTCCATCTCCAGGTCGAGGTTCACGCTGACCCGGCCGTTGACCGTGAACGCGGTCACGTCGTGGATCTGGAAGTTGTCCCGGTGGGCGATCGAGCGGATCCGGTCCACCAGGTCTCCCGGAGACGGCGCCCGAGGCGCCGCATCGACGACCACGTCGGCGGTCGGATAGAGGATGTGGACCGCGGACTCGACGTTATCGATCACAGCCTGGGCGTGTTCCAAGGCGATGTTGCTCTCCAGAGTGAGCCGGAGGTCCACGAACAGCCTGTTGCCGCTCCTGCGGACTCGGATCCGATCCTGGTGCAGGACCCCGGGTACTCCGGCGACGGCCCCGGCGATCCGTTCGGACACCCCTTTGGGCGCGGCATCGAGCAGCGCGTCGACCGTCTCGTGCCCCAGGCGCAGTCCCACGTACAAGGTGATCCCGGCGACGACCAGCGCGGACACGGGGTCGGCGTGGCGCAGCCAGGAGGGCAGGCCTCGCTGCGCGGCGGAGAGCAGGACGAGGCTGAGCGTCACCGCGCCTGTGCCGTAGGTATCCGTCGAGAAGTGCAGGGCGTCGGCCTGGAGCGCCTGGCTGTCGTACTTTCTCGCCGCCCGGGCCAAGGCCCGCGACCGGCTGATGTCGATGACGATGGACGCGAGCAGCACCGCGAACGCCCACAGGGACGGCGTCACGTGGACTTCCTGAAAGAAGAGCCGGTGGGCGGCTTCGACCACGATCCATCCGCTCGTGATGAAGAGGAGGCCGGTTTGGATGAACGCGGATAACTGTTCCACCTTTCCGTGACCAAACGGATGGGAGGTGTCCGCGGGCACGTCGGCGGCGCCGACAGAGAAAAAGGTGATCGCCGCGGCGAGCAGATCCAGGGCCGAGTGCGCCGCTTCTGAGAGGATCCCCAGGCTGCCGGTCAGGAGTCCGACGGTGACCTTCGTGGCCACGAGGAACGCCGACGCCAGCACGGACGTGAGGGCGATCCGGCGCTTCTCCTTGGAGGGCATCCCGAGCGAGACCGACTCGACCATCTCGAGATCAACAACGTTTGTCAGAGGAGCCTCGCGGCCCTGCACATGGGAGTTTTTCCGCATTTCTCTGAGGAGTTTCCCCCCTTCTTCCATGGACGCTCCTTTGATAGTCTGGTCCCGGCGCCGTACGTGCGCCTCCCGCGGCTCCATCATTTCAGATGCCGGGGAAGGAGTGAGGGGATTGAGCATGCGACGGTTCATCGCGTTGATGGTGCCCGTCTTCGTCTCGCTCGCCACCGGGACCGTGCCCGCTACGGCCAGCCTCGATCTGGGGGTGGGCAACGTGCCGCAGTTGACGCAGAGCGACGGCAGCTACGCCGCGAGCTTCCAGGCCAACCACGTCACGAACACCACCGCGACGACGGGGCAGGTCAGTTGCTACCGCCCCGAGGTGGAGTACCTGGTCAACAACGGGCCCACCGACGGCTACAGCGGCGAATCCCCGTGCCCGGGCGCCACGACCGGAGAGGTCACGGGGGTCGGTGGTCTCTATCCGACCCAGGCCGGCAGCAACCTCGGCTACCCCGCCCCCAACCCCAAACTGGTCAAGGACCACTCCGAATCCGACATCCGCGTCGACCCGACGAACCCGAGGCACCTGATCGGCTCGGTCAAGTGGATCGTGAGCCCCGAGGGTTACAACCACCTCCTCGGCTTCTACGAGTCCTTCGACGGCGGCACGACCTGGCCGGCCCAGGGGCACATCCCCGGCTACGAGGGGTGGACCGACAATACCGATCCGGTGGGGGCGTTCGACGGGTTCGGCAACTTCTACGAGCTCATCCTGGCCTACCAGTTCTTCTACAACAGCGATGGGACGCACAACTTCACCGTGGGGACGCACCTGGAGCCCAACCCCGCCCAGGCGTCCGAGGTCATCTCGGTTGCGGTCCGGCCGCACGGGTCCACGACGGCCACGCAGTGGATCGCCACGCACGGGGGCCACCCGGATTTCATCGCGACCTATGACAGCGTGGGCAACGAGCCGGACAAGCAGTGGATTGCGATCGACAACAACCCGAAGAGCCCGCACTACAACCGCATCTACGCGATGTGGGTCGATTTCCACAACCGGGTCCCGGTGCCCTATGTGTCCTTTGCGGACGCGAACGCGGACGGGACGCACACCGACTGGTCGGCGCCGCAGAAGCTGCCCGTGACCCCCGACAACCCTCAGGGCGTGACCTACCTGCTGCCGCACGTGGACCCCAGCGGCACGGTCTACACCACGCTGACCAACTTCTCCAACTTCGGCTCCAAGGTGTGCTGCGTCTCGATCTTCGTCGACAGGTCGGCCGACGGCGGCGTGACCTGGTCGGTCGCGGGGACGGCGGTCGCCGGCGTGACGCCGCCGCCGCTGCGCTATCCCAACACCACGTTCCGGGACGGGATCGAGAACACGTTCGCCGTGGGGGCCCAATTGGACGGCCGGGGCTTCTCCCCGCTGTACGTGGCCTACGAGGACTTCAGCGCGGGCGCCGGCAACGTGCTGCTGACGGCGTCCTACGACGGGGGCGCGACCTGGGCGACCCCGATCCAGGTCAACGACAACCCGAGTCGGGTGGACGCGTTCCAGCCGAACCTGGCGGTCGCCCCGAACGGGACGGTGACCGTCAACTTCTACGACCGGCGTCTGGCCTGTCCGGCCGCGGGAACGCCCGAGGCGGTGAACGCGGGGCTGGCGCTGGACACGGTGAACCCGAACTACAGCGGACGCCTGCCGCCCTACGGCGCGGCCAACTACTGCGTCAACGCCAGCATCCAGTTCTACGACCCCATGCTCACCCCGAAGGGGCAGAACATCCGGCTCACCGCGAACACCTGGGATCCCCAGCTCAACGCCCCGCATCCGGGGAGCGCCGCCGGCCTGGAAACCTTCATCGGCGACTACTTCGGCAACGCCGTCGGCGCGGGCCGGGGCGGGACGCTCATCGACTATTCGAGCGTCGCCAGCACCTACAACGACGGCGGCAACCCGCGGAACCAGCAGCAGCAGGTGGTGGCCACGATCGCGGTGCCGTAGCCGCGTCCTACGGCACCTGCTGCCAGGAGAGCATCGCGATGCCCGTCCCGAGCGCGCTGAGCGCGAGGGGCTCAAACCGCAGCACGACCGTGGCATCCTGGGTCATGAAGCTGGGATTCGGGGTCCCCCGGTTGTTGTGGTACATGGCCCCCACCTGGTCCACCAGCGCCCCGGGTTCGACCGCCATGCCGTCCTGCGTGTACACCAGGCCGTCGACGGTCAGCGTGCTGCCCCCGCACAGCACCAGGCGGCCGGACCCGGTGACGTGCTGCCCCCCACACGTTTCCTTCGGGCGGTCGACGGGGTGGGGAGACCCCAGCACCAGGATGCCCGGGGTCCTGAGGCCGGCCACGGTGGAGAGGTCATGCCGCAGCGTGACCGCAATCCTGCTGTCGATGATGACATCGCCCGCCACGGCCAGCGTGACGTTTCCCGGGACACTCCCCAGGGCCTGCGCGGTCCCCACGGACGACAGGAACTCAAACGACCCATCGACATAGATCGGGCCCTGAAGGAACTGCTGCGGCTGCGGGTGCAGCCGCAGGTAGAACAGGAGCTGGTAGAACTGGATGCGGGTGTAGACAGAATCTGTCTTGTCGCTCGTAGGCACGTCGCGCACGTGCGCGGCCCGGTTGAGGGCGGCGTTTGCGATATTTTGAGCGGCCCAGGCTCTGAGCGTCGCGGGATCGAGCGCGATCCGCGGGAGCGTTTCCTCTCGGATGTCCTTCAGGTAGACGTGCCGCAGGTAATTGGCCCCGCGCAGCGCCGAGATGCCGGGCACATCCGTGATGTTGTCTCCCACGGTGACGCACGCGCGGTCGGTGCCGCATCGGTTCGGGATGACGTCGGTCGCCGACCTGGCCTTGATGAGGTCTCCGAACGCGGATGAGATCCATGGGGTCGGGTCCGCCTCCGGGTCGGCATTGTATTCGGGCGCCGTGGGAAATCCGAACAGCTGGTAGTCGGCGAACGTGCCGTCCCGCAGCGTGACCATATCGGTGGTGGTCTCGCTCAAGGCGTTCACCCGCGTGTCCGCATCCGCGAAGTTGATCTCGGCAAATGAGCCCAGGTTGCCGCCGCCCCCGGGCGTCCCCACCTGATACGGCGCGAGGTAGACGCGAGAGGCCCTTCCCCGGAACTGCACGGGCCCCACCCCGAACAGCGCCGCGAGGAACGGCGCGCCTCCCACGGCGCATCCCCGGACGCGGGCCCCGATCGTCCGCCCGAGAACGTCGGCCTCCCCGTGCGATTCCAGGGTCTTGAGCCCCGGTCCGCACCCGGCCGCCGGGCCGGCGTCCACCCAGTACGTGAAGCGCCCGCTCCCGAAGGACGCCGTCACTCCCTCGTCCGGGGTCGTGTACGCCGCCGGATCGGCTGCGGCCGAGGCCTGCACCGCGGCCTCCGCCAGGCCCGCCTGCGCGATGTAGAAACTGCGGGCCACCGCGAACTGGATGGAGGCGTGGCTGAGGTCCGTGTCCATCATGCCGACCAGCGCGATGCTGATCACCGTGACGATCAGGAGCGCCGCCAGCAGCGCGATCATCGCGATCCCCCGCTCTCCGCGGCACCGCACGCGGAACGGCGCGGGACCCCGGCGGGCAGGCGGCTTCCCGCGCGGGCTCAGGGGAAGCTCACCTCCAGGAGCGCCTTGGGGCCGTCGAAGCGCATGAGCATCTTGTTGATCAGCTCGCGCCCGATCAGCGGCGTCGTGCCGAGGCTCACGGCCCTGGCGATCAGGCGAACCCCGTTCACGGAGACCTCGACGGCATAGAGCGGCAGCGAACGGGGAGGACCCTCGACCCCGGCGACGGTCAGCCGTCCCACGGCCGGCAGGTGGAGTTGCGCCGGCAGCCCCAGCGGAAGGACGCTGATGTCCGCCCCCGTGTCCACGAGCGCCGAGAAGAAGATCTCCGGCGCCGCCCCGGGCCGGCCGACGCGCACGGGGAGGACGGGCGCGGGCGGGGTGTGCTGCCTGCCGTACCGGTAGCGCGGCACTTAGGCCGGGACCCGGCGGGGGGAGCGAAGGTGCGCGATCTGGCTGGTCCCCACACACTGCGGCATGAAGACGGGCCTGACGCCGACTCTGGCGAAGACACGGGCCGCCAGGGCGCTGAAGTCCGCGTCATGGTCCAGGACGCGCCGGTCGGCGATGGCGAGATACTCGCCGGCGTACCGGCGGAGCAGCGAACGTTTGCGGGCGTCGTACCACGCCATATCCGCCTCGAGAGGTCCGAGGTCGTCCTGCGGCGGCGCCCCCAGCGCACGCGCGAGCGCCGTCGTCGCCAGCGCGGTCAGGGTCAGCCCCTGTTGCGCCGCCCGGGCTTTGAGCTCACGGACCAGGTCCGGGGGGATCCCCCGCAGGTACAGCGTGGTGTTGCGCAGCGGCTGCGCCATATGATCACCTCTGTTAGCATGCTAACATACGCGGGAGACCCGGGCAAGGGCAGGGCGGGCGGAACAGGCGGAGGGCGCGGGCGGCCGGGCCAAGCCACATCGGCCGGATCGGGCTGCCCCGGGCCGCCCTTGGGCGCCGCGGACTCCTCGGTGGACGGGAGGCGGCGCCCGGCGCCGCCCCTCCTCGGGCCCTACCGGTTTTGCGGCGGCTCTTGCTGTCCGGTGCCCGTCACGAGCCGCGCCGCCGACCCGGTCCCCCAGTCGAAGACGATGGCCGCCCCATACGCGGCGGCAGCGGGCGGGGTAAACCGCACGATCACCGTCTGGCTGGCGCCGGGGGGGAGACTGAACGCGCCGCCGGAGACCACGCTGAACGGCGGGCTGGCCCCGCTCGAGATCGTGCCACTCGCGGTGCGTCCTCCCAGGTTC
The DNA here is from genome assembly GCA_005882275.1 of Candidatus Segetimicrobium genomatis. GTDB lineage: Bacteria > Sysuimicrobiota > Sysuimicrobiia > Sysuimicrobiales > Segetimicrobiaceae > Segetimicrobium > Segetimicrobium genomatis. The sequence continues at coordinate 801 of VBAK01000012.1, read as the reverse complement.
GTGACGGTGAACGCGCGATCGGCCGATCCGCCCACGGTGACCGTCCCGAAGTCGGTGCCCGCGGGGGTGATCGACACGGTGGGCGGAGCCGGCTGCGCGGCGGGGTTGATCCCGGAGACGGCGAACGCGGTCGCCGTGCCGAGCGCGTCGATATTGGCGCCGATGTCCTTGCCGTCGGTGCCGGCGTGCTTGTAGGGGCTCCCGGCCGCCAGGTGATAGTCGCCGCCGGCGAGATTCGCGAAGCCCACGTCGGCGGGCGCCGCGGGGAAGAAGTTGTTGGGCGGATAACTCGCCGCCGCCCCGCCCGGGAGCACGTTGCCGGCGACCACGGCGCCGGAGAAGTACGTGGTCAGGGTGCCCATCGGGTTGGCCACCGTCCCGTCCCCGCTCACCCCGTACTGGTTGTTGGGGGTGATGGTGTTCGTCAAGACAAAGCCGGTATGGGGCCCGCGCCCCGCGTTGTGCACCTGGGCATAGAGCGGCCACTCGGTCTGGAGGGCGGTGTTGTGGTCGATGACGACGTTCGCCGTCCCGTCCTGCAGGAGGAACAGCAGCCCCGCGTAGCCGCCGTTGCCGGCGAAGGCGCCGATGTCGGTGAACAGGTTGTTCTGGATGAGCACCCGCTGGAGCTGCCCGCTGGCGGTCGAGAGATCGTCCCACCCCATGAGGTTGATGCCCCCCGTCGAGTGCCGGACGATGTTGTTCGTGAACGTGACATCCTGGACGGTGGACCACGGCGCGGTGCCGTTCTGGTTCCGCGGGGTGAACAAGATGGCCAACCCATCCTGGTCGGCCTGCATC
>VBAK01000011.1 GCA_005882275.1 Candidatus Segetimicrobium genomatis | reverse complement strand
GAGAACTACAGTTGGCGAACGGCACCACGAGATCCATTCCGAAGTTCGCGGGCTTTCTCCCCGATCGCACCACCCGGGGGACCATCGAGGCGATGGCGCTCTACGCGGGGCAGTCGGTCGGATCGGTCCGCGAGGTCACGCCCGCCGCCGAGGTGGTGCGCGAGCTGGCCGAGAGGGCAGAACAGTTACTTCAGGCCTGGCTGGGAGAACCCGCAGCACCAGCCCGTTAGAGCGTCCCGGGCTCAAGTCTCCCGACGGGTTCAACGCGGCCGGCCGCTTAGCCGCGCCAGCGCCTCGTACATCGCGGCAAAGTCCTTGTCCTCCAGCCCAATGGCCCGCGCGGCCGTCAGAAACTCGTTGGCGACGGCGGTCGTGGGCAGGGGGACGTCGAGCTGTCGTCCCATCTCCAGCGCCAGCAGCATGTCTTTCTGCATCATGTTCACCGTGAAGAGCACCTCCTCCGGATCGCGCAGCACGAACGGCCCGCGGTAGCGGAGCATGGGCGAGGCGATCGCGCTGTTCAGCAGGACCTCCGCCGCGAGCTCGCGCGGGATGCCGCCCTTCTCGGCCAGCAGCATGCCTTCGCTGAAGGCGAGCATCTGCGCGGCCAGGTTCAGGTTGGTGGCGATCTTCATCAACGCGCCCTGGCCGTGGCCGCCCACGTAGGTCACCCGCGCGCCGATCTCGAGCAGGATCGGGGTCACCGCGTCGCACGCCGCCTTCTCGCCGCCGACCATGAAGGACAGCCTGCCCTCTCGCACCGTGACCGTGCTCCCCGACACCGGGGCGTCGAGCATCCGCGCGCCGCGCTCGGCCACCCGCGCCGCCAGGGCCCGGCTCGCCGCCGGGCTGACCGTGCTCGTGTCGATGTAGATCTTCCCCGGCCCGAGCCCGGCCAGGATCCCGTCGGGCCCCTCCGTGACCGCGTGGAGCGCCGCCGTGTCGGCCACCATGGTGAACACCGCGCCGGCCGCCTCCGCGACCGCCCGCGGCGAGTCCCCCCATCCCATTCCGGCGTCGAGCAGAGGGCGCGCCTTCGACCGCGTCCGGTTGTAGCCGACGACCTTGCGCCCCGCCGCGAGCAGCCGCCTGACCATTTCGCCGCCCATGGCCCCGAGCCCGACGAACCCGACGACCATCTCCACCGCGCTCGCTCCTCTCAGCCCGCCAGGGCTCCCTGCTCGATCATCCGGGCCACGTGCTCGATCCGGTCGGCGAACATCTTCTCCCCCAGGTCCGCGGCCGACCCACGCGCATCGCCGAGGATCCCCGTCGGGCTCATCGTGTCCATCGGGGGCGGCACCTTGGAGCGCCAGCGGATCGACGCGTCGCCGATGAAGCCTTCGCACGCTTTGTCCATCTGCACGAGGTCCGGGCGGTGGGCCAGCATCAGGGATGTCTCCCCCTGGGCGGCATGAACGCCCATCCGCGCCATGTCCAATCCCCAGCGCCCGGCAAACTGCCTGGCGTGCTCCAGCCACTCGTCGAAGTCCGTGATCGCCGAGATGCGGATGTCCCGGTGCTCCTCGCGGAGGCGGGGAAGGACGTTTCGGAGGGCCCGATAGTTTCCGCCGTGACTGCAGAGGAGAATGATCTCGTGGAACCCGTGGCGGCCCAGGGATCGACACATGTCCACGATGACGGCCTCCAGGGTCGGCTCCTCGATGCTCACCGTGCCGGCCATCGGCAGGTGCCCCACCGAGTAGCCGATGGACACGACCGGAGCGACGAGGGCATCCCCCAGCCGCCGGGCCAGGCGCTCCCCGGTCGCGTACCCGAGATAGGTATCTGTCCCGATCGGCAGGTGCGGGCCGTGCTGCTCCATCGCGCCGAGCATCACGATGACGCGCCGCTTGCCGCGGGCGACGGCGTCGCGCACCTCCGGCCAGGTCATCTCTTCGATCAGGACGGTGTCTCGCATCCAGGATCCCTCCTCGCGCCTGCCTCTCGGAGCCGGCGGGTGATCCGCCGGACGATCCGCGTTTAGATCCGCAGCCTGGGATCCAGCACGTCCCGGAGGCCGTCGCCCAGCATGTTCACCCCCAGCACGGCGAGCATGATCGCCATTCCGGGAAACGTCGAGATCCACCACGCGTCCCGGAGGTAGTCCCGTCCCTCGCTCAGCATGCGGCCCCATTCGGGGGTGGGCGGCTGGCTCCCCAGGCCGATGAACGAGAGGGCGGCCGCCGCGAGGATCGCTCCTCCCATCCCCAGGGTCGCCGCCACGATGATCGGGGCCACCACGTTGGGCAGGATGTGCCGGATGAGGATGACCGGGATCGGGACGCCGACCACCCGGGCGGCCTCGACGTAGAGCTGTTCTTTGGCGACGAGCACCGATCCTCGGACGAGGCGGGCATAGTAGGGGATCCCGGAGATGCCCACGGCGATCATCAGGTTGCGCAGGCTGGGCCCGAGGACGCTGACGATCGCGAGCGCCAGCAGGATGCCGGGGAAGGCCAGCATCACGTCCATGCCTCGCATCAGGAGCGCGTCGATCCGCCCCCCATCGTAGCCCGCGACGAGCCCCACGGTGGTCCCGGCCGTCGCGGCGATCCCGACCGAGATGAAGCCGATGACGAGCGAAATGCTGGACCCATGGACGACCCGGCTGTAGACGTCCCGGCCGTACTGGTCGGTGCCCATCCAATGCGCCCGGCCGGGGCCGCGCAGCGCCGCCGCGATATCGATCTTGGTGGGGCTTTGGGGCGCGAGCACGCTCTGGCCGAGCGCGATCAGGACCAGCGCCGCCACGATGCCGGTCCCCACGACGGCGCCCTTGTGCCGCCGGACGCGCGGGACCACCCGGGCCCAGGGGGCGCGCCCACCGCGGGCCGTCCGCGGGACGGCCGCCTCAGCCATACCGGATCCTTGGGTCGATCGCCGCGTAGATCACGTCCACCGCCAGGTTGATCAGCACGTAGCCCACGGCGACGAAGAGCACCACGCCCTGCACGAGCGGGAAGTCCTTGTCCAGGATGGCGTTCACCAGCAGCCGGCCGATCCCGGGCCGGCCGAACACGGTCTCGATGATCACCGTGCCGGCCAGCAGGCTCCCGAACTGCAGCCCGAAGATGGTTACGATCGGGATGAGGGCGTTGGGGAGCCCGTGGCGGAGCACGATGCCCGGCCCGGCCAGCCCCTTCGCGCGGGCGGTCGTCATGTACTCCATCCGCAGCACCTCGAGCATACTGGAGCGGGTGAGGCGCGCGATGATCGCGGCCGCCCCAAGGCCGAGGGCGACCGCCGGCATGATGAGGTGCCCCGCGCCGCCGCCCCCCGCGGCGGGGAGCCATCCCAGGTGGAGGGAGAACACGAAGATCAGCAGCAGCCCGAGCCAGAACGAGGGCATGGAGACACCCGCGAGCGCCACCGCCGTGGAGCCCAGGTCCCACCAGGAGTTCTGGCGGATCGCCGCCGCGATCCCAAGCGTGATTCCGAGCAGCGCGGCGAAGGCGAGCGCGCCCGTGGCGAGCTGCGCGGTCGCGGGCAGGACCTCGGTGATCTCCGCCGTCACGGGACGCCGGTCGCGGATCGATTCGCCCAGGTTGCCGTGCGCGGCGCCCCAGACGAAGCGGCCGTACTGCCGGTAGAACGGCTCGTCGAGGTGCAGCTGCGCCCGCATCCTGGCGATCTGCTCGGGGTTCGTCTGGAACTCGCTGAGCATCATCTTGACCGGATCACCGGGGATGAGGAAGAGCATCGCGAAGACGGCGAATGTGACGCCGGCGACGACCGGGACGGTCGCCAGCAGCCTCGCCGAGATATACCGGGTCACGAATCGCCTCTCGGGGAATCGCCGGCAAGGGCCGGCGCGCGCCCCGCGGCCGGCCCCGGCGCCCGGCGCTACTTCCCGATCGACACGTCGCTCAGCACAGGGTAGGCGGAATAGTTAAACCTGAGCCCCCGGACGTTGCCGTGAAGCACCCAGACCGAGAACTCGTCCACCAGGGGCACGGTGACCGCCTGCTCGACGAGGATCTTCTCGAGCCGGAGATAGACCTCCCGCCGTTTCGCCGGGTCGAACACCGCCTTGCCTTCCGTGATCAGCCGGTCCACCTCGGGGTTCGAATAACACGACCAGTTGAAGTTGGTGTGCACGGTGGCCGAGTCGAAGAGCGCGTACAGCCCGTCCCAGTCGGTGGACCGCAGGAACATCACCGGGCCGTTGGTCGCGCAGTGGTAGTTGTCTTCGTACCACGGCGGCCTGGCCTGGCTCTTGAGCCTGGCGTCGATGCCCAGCTGGAGCAGCTGTCCCTGCAGCAGCTCGATCTCCGGGAGGTTGCCCGCGCCGTAGTTGATCGAGTTGATCAGGATCACGAGCGGCTTCCCGTCCTTCATCCGGATGTTGTTGGGTCCCATCTTCCAGCCCGCCTCATCCAGGAGCTGCGCCGCCTTCTGGGGATTATACGGATAGGCCGCGCACAGCGAAGGATCGGCGAGCATCGCCTGGGTCAGCGGCGCGCAGGCGGGCCTGCCGAGGCCCTTGTAGACGGACTCGACGAACGCCGCCCGGTTCACGCCGAAGTTGAGCGCCTGGCGCACCCGGAGGTCGTTGGTGGGCGGGGCGGTGACGTTGAGCAGCCAGATCCGCGGCGCTCCCGGGTAGGGAACGCGCTCCACCCGCAGGCCCTTGTTGCGCTCGAGCCGGCCGAGCACCGCCGCCGGAGCGTTGAGGGCGCTGATCATCTGGGTCTCCCCGGACTCGATCGTGGCGACCCGGGTGCCGGGCTCTGGGATGATCTTGAACACGATCCGGTCGAGGTACGGCGGCCCCTGGTGGTCGCTCCAGGGGGCTTTGCGATCGTAGTCGGCGTTGCGGGCGATCGTGATGTGATCCTTCTGCGCGTACTCCGTGACGACGTAGGGCCCGCTCCCGACCGGCTTCTGGTTGACGGCGTCGCCCTGGGTCGGGGTCGTCTTCGGCGAAACCATCGCCAGCGTGCTCCCGGCCGCGTAAGACAAAAACGGCGCGTACGCCTGCTTGAAGTTCACCTGGACCGTGTGCTCATCGATGACCTTGGAGCCCGTATACCCGGTCAATGCGACCAGCGCGCCGCCGGCCTTGAAGTTCGGATCGACGATCCGGTCGAAGTTCCACTTGACCGCCGCTGCGGTGAGCGGCGCTCCGTCGGTGAATGTCACGTCCTTTCGCAGGGTGAACGTAAACGATTTTCCATCGGGGGACACCCTGTAGCCCGTGGCCAGCCAGGGCACGATCTTGCCGTCGGTGCCCTGGAACAGGAGGTTCTCCAAGACGCTGGAGGTGATCTGATAGGTCACCGCCGACGGCGAGGCGTGCGGATCGATGGTGGGCGGGTCCTGGTCCAGCCCGACGGTCAGGGCGCCCCCGCGCGTCGCGGCCCCTCCGCCCGAGCCCGCCAGCGCGATGATCAGAAGAGCGACTCCCACCCCCCACGACGCGCGCGGCGCAGTTCGCATCTGGCATCCCCCCTGACGTGCGTGGCCGGATGCACCGGCAGGTTGGGATGATTCGTCGGGGACGCCCGGGCCCCTGCGCCGGCGGCGCTCGAGCGCGGGCGGCGCAGGCTCAGTCGGCCGGGGCGGGCTGGCCCTGCGGGGCGGGGAAGACCACCTCGCGCAGATACCGCGCCGCGTCCTCGGGAGGCACCGTGTTGATGTAGAACCCCGAGCCCCACTCGAAGCCGGCCACCTGGGACAGGCGCGGGATGATCTCGATGTGCCAGTGGTAGAAGTGGCCCACCTTCGCATCGTAGGGCGCGGTGTGAATGATGTAGTTGTAGGGGGGATCGCTCAGGCAGCGGTAGAGCCGGCCGAGCGTCTGCTGCATGGCCTCGGCGAGCGCCGGGATCTGGGCGTCGGTGAGGCTGCCGAAGGCCGCCTCGTGCCGCTTGGGCACCAGCCAGCACTCGAACGGACACCACGCCGCGAACGGGGCGAACGAGATGAACTCGCCGTTCTCCCACACCACCCGGATTCGCGCCGCGACCTCCTGGCGGAGGACGTCGCAGTAGACGCAGCGGCCCTCCCGGGCGAAGTACGATTGAGCGCCTTCGAGCTCCTCCGTCGCCCGCTTCGGGACGATCGGGAGCGCGATGAGCTGGGTATGCGGATGGGTGAGGGACGCGCCGGCGGACCGGCCGTGGTTGCGGAACAGCAGCAGATACTTGAAGCGCTCATCCCGATCCAGGTCGCGGTACCGCTCCCGGTACATCCAGGCCGCCGTCGCCATCTGGCCGGGGGGCAGCGTGGCCGGGTGGAGATCGTGGCGCGGGGTCTCGATGATGACTTCGTGGGCGCCGACGCCGCCCATCGTCTCGAAGAGTCCGTCGTGCACCGACGCCGTCGACCCTTCGATGCGCAGGGCCGGGTATTTGTTGGGGACGACGCGCACCTCCCAGCCCGGCGTGTTGGGCAGACTGCCGGGGCGCCGGACGGCCGTGATCTCCGGCGGCGTCCGGGACTCCTGGCCCTCGCAGAACGGGCAGGAGGCGGAGTGAGCCGGCAGCGGCTCCCCCGGTGGAAAGTCGGTCGGGCGGGCCGCCCGCTCGGTGGCGACGATCACCCACCGGCGGGTGATGGGATCCTTTCGCAGCTCAGGCAACGAACCACACCCTTTCTCTGCTAGCCATACGTGCACGCGTTGGCGGGATCTTAGACGCGGCGCGCCCCCTGACTGCGCCCTCCAATCACCCGGCGGTAGGCGTCGATGTACCGCGCCGCGGACCGCTTCCACGAGAAGTCCTGGCGCATGCCGTTGGACTGGAGCCGCCGCCACGCGGCCGGCTGCTGGAACGCGGTGAGCGCGCGCGTCACCGCCCCGAGCAGCGCCTCGGGGGTGTAGGGCTCGAAGACAAACCCGTTGGCCGCGCCGCGGTCGAGCGCGTCCGGGGCGGCGTCGACGATCGTGTCCGCCAGCCCCCCGGTCCTTCGCACGATCGGGATGGTGCCGTACCGGAGGCTGTAGAGCTGGTTGAGCCCGGACGGCTCGTAGCGCGAGGGCATCAGGAACATGTCGGCTCCGGCTTCGATCCGGTGGGCCAGCGCGTCGTCGAATCCCAGCGTGACCGAAGCGCGCCCTTTCTGGCGGGCGCCCATCTCCCGGAAGAGCGTGTGATAGGCGGGGTCGCCGCTCCCCAGCAGCGCGAACTGCGCGCCCCGTCCCAGGATCGTCTCAATTGTGGGGGCGACCAGGTCGAGCCCTTTCTGGTCGGCGAGCCGGGTGATCATCCCGATGAGCGGGATGCGGGGGGCGACGGTGAGCCCCAGGGAGCGCTGGAGCTGTTCCTTGCAGACGACCTTGCCGGCGAGATCGTCGGGTGTGTAGCGGGCGGGGATCAGCGGATCGTTGGACGGATCCCAGGCGCCGTAGTCGACGCCGTTGAGAATCCCCACCAGCGCGTCCGCGCGCTCGCGCAGCACGCCTTCCAGGCCGCAGCCGAACTCCGCGGTCTGGATCTCGCGCGCGTACTGTTCGCTCACCGTGCTGAGGAGGTCGGCGTAGACGAGGCCGCCCTTGAGGAAGTTGATCTTCCCGTAGAACTCGATGCCGCGCGGGGTGAACAGCTCAGCGCCCAGGCCCGTCAGCGGCAGGCGGTCCGCCGGAAACAGCCCCTGGTAGGCCAGGTTGTGCACGGTGAACAGCGTCCCGGCCTCCGCCAGCACGCGGTCGCGCGGTTCGACCCGGAGCCACACGGGCAGGAGTCCCGTCTGCCAGTCCTGGCAGTGCACGACCTGCGGCGCCCAGTCGAGGTGGCGGAGGAGGGCCAGCGTCCCGCGGCCGAAGATGGTGAAGCGCTCGAGGTTGTCGGGGTAGTCGCGGCCGCCTTCGCCGTACAGGCCCTGCCGGTCGAAGGAGTGGTCGTTCGCGATCAGGTAGGCGGGGACGGGGCTGTCCGGCAGGCGGCTTTCGTAGAACTGCACCGTCACGCGGTCGGCCCCCAGCGGAACCTCCGCCTGGCCGATGCTGCGAAATCCAAATTTGCCGCGGTCGATCGTCCTGTATCCGGGCAGGACGAGCCGGACGTCGCACCCCATCTGTGCCAGCGCCCTGGGGAGCGCTCCACAGACATCGGCGAGCCCGCCCGTCTTGGCGAACGGCACCGCCTCGGAGGTGCACACGAAGACCCGGAGGAGATCGGTCACCTGGGGATGGCGATGCCGCGGTCCTTTCCCCGCCAGGCTCGTCCGGTCTCGATCTCCACGTGGGCGGGAGTTCGCCGCCTCCGAAACCCGGTCCTCCCGTGCCCCCTAGTTGAAGGAGGTCATCTACCGCTGCCGGAACATACGGGGCAGTCTTTCGAGACGGTCACCCCGTGGCGAGTGGTCCGCGTTGTGCCGCCCGTCGAGAGCGATCGTTCAGGTGAACAAAGGAGGGATGGACGTGCAGCGATTCGTGCGGGCGGTGTCCGCCGTGCTGCTGGCCCCTGCGCTGCTGTTGGGCGCTGCGGCCATCGGCCGGCCGCCGGGTACCTGGGGCGCGTATACGTCGGCATCAGAGATCAAGATCGGAGCGGTCCTGCCGCTCACCGGCCCGTTCGTCGCCTCGGGCACCTACTTCAAGCAGGGCTACACCATGGCGATCGACGAGGTCAACAAGGCCGGGGGCCTGGATGTCGGGGGCCAGAAGTACATGATCAGCCTGACGATCCTCGACGACGGGAGCGACGCGACCCGCTCGCGCAGCCTCGTCGAGAAGCTCGTCACCGATCAGCATGTGAACTTCCTCCTCGGCGGGTACGACACGTCCCTCATCGAGGCTCAGGAGGTCGTGCCCGACCAGTACAAGATCCCCTACGTCGAGGGCGGCGGCGCGGCGTCGGAGATCTTCAAGCGGGGGTACAAGTACGTCTTCGGCACCCTGGCCAGCATCTACAACATGGGCAAGTTCACCATGGGCTTCATCGCCGCGCAGCAGGCGGCCGGCAAGCTGCCGAAGCCGATCTCCATCGCCTTGGTCTGGGAGAATACCGATCACGGCAAGGATTACGAGACGGCCGTGCTGGAGGAGGCGCAGGCCGACCCGGGCGCGTTCAAGGTCGTGCTCAACCAGGCGTTCCAGCTCAACGGCAGCGACTTCAGCCCCCTCCTCCAGCAGGTCAAGGCCGCGAACGCGCAGGCGTTCCTCTCCGACGCCCACCTGCCGGATTTCATCACGATGCACCGCCAGTATCTGCAGGCGGGCCTGTACCACCAGTTCATTTCCTACGGCGGCCGGGGACCGGATCAAAAGGGCCGGCAGGCGCTCGGGCCTGGGGCCGATTACCTGGTCGCCGCGGTGTGGTGGACGCCCGCGTTGAAGGACCCGGCCTCCCAGCTCTTTGCCCAGAAGTACACGCAGCAGTACCATCAGGTCCCGGACTGGTTCCAGGCGCTTTCGTACGATACCGCGCGGGTGCTCCTCCTGGCGATCCGGGAGGCCAACAGCCTCAAGGGACCGGTGGTGCGCGACCGGCTCTCAAAGCTCGTCATGCGGAACTCGCTGCTGCCCGGCGGAGTGATCCGGTTCGCCCCGGACGGACAGATCGTGGCCCCGTACGTGATGGTCCAGAACACGCCCGGCAACACGGTGCGCATCATCTGGCCCCAGAAGTTGCCTGAGTCTCGGGACCCGATCCTGCCCCTGCCGCACGCGCAGTAACGCGGTCCGGCGCCCCGGCGGAACCGAGCGGAGGTGTTCTCGGCCGAGAACCTGATCTCAGTGGGCATCGCCGCCCTGTTGACCGCGGGGCTGTACGCGATCATGTCGTACGGCCTCGCGATCATCTATGGGGTCATGAAGGTCATCAACCTCAGCAACGCCGGGTTCCTGATGCTGGGGGCGTTCCTGGCCCTCGTCTACTTCCAGCGCTGGCATCTCGACCCGGTGCTGGGCGCGTTCGTCAACCTGCCCATCTTCTTCGCCGCCGGCTGGATCGTGCACCGCCTGCTGGTCCGGCGGGTCGTGACGGCCCTGCCGATCGCCTCGCTGCTCCTGCTGTTCGGCCTCTGGCTCGTGCTCCAGAACCTCGCCCTGGCGGTCTGGGGCGGCGAGGATCAGTCGATCATCACGGCGTACACGTACAAGGCGCTGCCGGTGTTGGGGTTCAGGATCCCCGTGACGCGCCTGATCGTGTTCGGCGTGGCCCTCGTGGTGCTGAGCATCCTCCACTTCGCGCTGGGGCACACCTACCTCGGGAAGGCGCTCCGCGCCACCGTGCAGGACCCGGTGGCCGGGCTGCTCGTGGGGATCGACACCGAGCAGATCAACGCGATGGCCTTCGGGCTCGGCACGGCATTCGCCGGGTTTGCCGGGGGCCTGCTCACGCTGCTCTTCAGCTTCAACCCGGATTTCGGCGGCACGTTCCAGCTCAAGAGCTTCACGATCATTGTCCTGGGCGGGCTGGAGAATCTCGCCGGGGTGACGGTGGGGGCGGCGATCCTGGCGTTCGCGGAGTCGTATGCCGTGCTGTTCATGCGGGCGAGCCTGCAGAACGTGATCGCCTACGCCCTGCTCGTCGTCGCGCTGATCGTGATGCCGGGCGGGGTCGCCCAGCTGCTGAGCCGGCGTCGAACCTGACGCGTCCGCCCTCATGCCCGCCGCCCGCGCCTCCCTGCCGTCCGCGTTTGGTCTGGTCCTGCTCCTCGCCCTGGTCCCCGTCCTTGCCCCGGGGAACATCACACTGCTCAACCTCGGCTTCCTGACGTTTCTGTATGTGGCTCAGGGCGTCGCCTGGAACATCCTCGGCGGGTTCGCCGGCTACGTCTCCTTCGGGTATGCCGCGTTCTACGGCCTCGGCGCCTACACAACCGCGCTGCTCTGGCTCGCCGGCTGGCCGCCCCTGCTGACCTACCCCGCGGCGGGCCTGGTCGCCGCCGCGTTCTCGCTGATCGTGGGGGGGCCCACGCTCCGCCTTACCGGGCCCTATTTCTCGATCGCCACGATCGGCGTCGGGGAAGCGATGCGGATCCTCATGCTCAACCTGGACCGGATCACCGGCGGGGCGTCCGGGTTGAACCTCCCGACGGCGGTCCCTTCGAAGGCGTGGTTCTATCTCCTGGCGCTCCTGATCGCGGCCGCGGCGTTCACCGTCGCCGCGCTGGTCCGCCGGTCGCCGTTCGGCCTGGGGCTGCAGGCCCTGCGGATGGATCTGGAGGCCGCGGAAGGGCTCGGCGTCCGGACCGCGCTGTTCAAGAACCTCGCCCACACGCTGAGCGCGTTCATCGTGGGGGCCTGCGGCGGGCTGTACGCGACCTACCTCCAGTTCGTGCACCCGGATACCGTCTTCAGCTTCACCCAGAGCATCAGCCTCGTGCTGATCACGCTCATCGGCGGCATCGGCACCTTGTGGGGGCCGGTGCTGGGGGCGGCGGTCTTCTACGCGGTCCAGGACTACCTGCAGACGAGTTATCCCACCTTCCACCTGCTCGTCTACGGGGTGCTGCTGATCCTGATCCTGCTGTTCGAGCCCCGGGGGCTGGTCGGACTGGCCGGCAGGCTGTGGCGCCCGCTGGCGGCCGCGGTGTCGCGAGGTCAGGCCGGCGCCGGCGCGGGGCGGACCGGATGACACCCGCGCTCGTCCTCGCCGGGATCACGAAGCGCTTCGGCGGGCTTCAGGCCGTGCAGGACGTCACCGCGGAGATCGCGTCCGGCCAGATCACGGGATTGATCGGCCCGAACGGGGCGGGGAAGACCACGATCTTCCGGATCATCAGCGGCGCGATGCGGCCGACGGCCGGCCGTATCGTGTTCGGGGACCGGGAGATCACCGGGTGGAGCCCTCACGCCGTCTGCCGGTTGGGCATCTGCCTCACCCATCAGATCGTCCGCCCGTTCCCGGACCTCACCGTCCTGGAAAACGTGCTGGTGTCCGCGTCGTTCGGGAGCGGCGGCCGCCTGCGGCATTCCGCCGGGGCGGAGGCCGAGGCCGTCCTGGAGTTCACGGGGCTGATCGCCCGGCGCGACCTCCCCGCATCTGCCCTGACCCTCGCGGAGCGCAAGCGCCTGGAGATCGCGCGGGCGCTGGCGACCCGTCCGAGCGTGCTCCTCCTGGACGAGGTGCTCGCCGGGCTCAACCCGGCCGAGAGCCAGCGCGCGGTGGAGCTGGTCCGGCAGGTCAAAGCCCGCGGCGTGACGATCTTTATGATCGAGCACGTGATGCGGGCGGTGATGGCGCTGTCCGACCGGGTCCTGGTGATCAATCACGGCCGGCTCATCGCCGATGGGCCGCCGGCGCACGTGGCCGATCTTCCCCAGGTGATCGAAGCCTACCTCGGGAAGCGGCTGGAAGGGTAGCCGGTGAGCGTCCTGCTCGAGGTCGCCTCGATCGTTGCCGCCTACGGACAGGTCCGCGCCCTCTGGGACGTGTCGCTGACCGTGGGGGAAGGTGAAATCGTCACCCTGCTCGGGGCCAACGGCGCCGGGAAGACCACCACCATGCGGGTCCTCTCCGGCCTGCTCCGGCCCCAATCGGGCACGGTGACCTTCGCGGGGGAGGCGATCCACCGCCTCCCGGCGCCTCGCATCGTGGAGGCGGGCCTGGTCCAGATCCCCGAGGGCCGGCGGCTGTGGCCGCGGATGACCGTGCTCGAGAACCTCGAGTTGGGCGCGTACGTCCCGGCGCTGCGCGCGCGGAGGCAGGAGACCCTCGACTGGGTCCTCTCCCTGTTCCCGCGCCTGGGCGAGCGGCGGACCCAGCTGGCCGGCACCCTTTCGGGCGGAGAACAGCAGATGCTGGCGATCGGCCGCGGGTTGATGAGCCGGCCGCGCCTCCTGATGCTGGACGAGCCGTCGCTGGGGCTGGCGCCGATCCTCGTCCGCGAGGTCTTCAACATCATCAAGCAGATCAACGCCCGCGGCGTCACCGTCCTGCTGGTCGAGCAGAATGTCCGGCAGGCCCTCGAGATCGCCCACCGGGGCTACGTGCTGGAGACCGGCCGGATCGTGCGGTCCGGATCGGCGCCGGACCTGCTCGACGATCCTGAGATCAAGCGCGCGTATCTGGGCCTGTAGGACCGCCGGCCCGGGGAGCCTCCCCGCACAGGATCAACATCAGGTCGTTGACGTTGGTGTTCGTCGGCCCGATCCGGATGAGATCGCCGACCGCATCGAGCAGCGGATAGGCGTCGTTCTCCGCGAGGTGGCGCGCCGGATCGAAGCCCCGCGCGCGCGCCCGGGCCAGCGTGGTGCCGTCGGCGACCGCCCCCGCCGCGTCTGTCGGGCCGTCGGTGCCGTCCGTCGCGAAGCTGACAAGCAGGGTGCCCGGCAGTCCGGCCATCGGGCGCGCCGCGCCGAGCGCGACCTCCTGATTGCGGCCGCCGCGGCCGTTGCCCGTGACCGTCACCGTTGTCTCGCCTCCGGCGACGATGCAGGCGGGCCGCGCCACGGGATGGCCGGTCGTCGCCGCCTCCCGGGCGATCCCGGCGAGGGTGCGGCCGACTTCGCGGGCCTCGCCTTCTATATAGGTAGAAAGCAACAGCGCGTGGAAGCCCAGCCGGCCGGCCTCGGCGACCGCGGCCCGGGCCGCGGTCGCGTTGTCGGCGAGGACCGTCACGTGGCTCCGGGCGAACGCGGGATCATCCGGTTTGGGCGTCTCGGGCTCCTCGCCGGCGGCGCCGCGGCGCAGCGTCGCCAGCACGGCGGGCGGCACCTGGTCAGTGAGCCGGTACTTCGCCAGGATCGCGAGCGCGTCGACGAAGGTGGTGGGATCGGGAACCGTCGGGCCCGACGCGATCGCGTCGAGCGGGCTCCCCACGATGTCCGAGATCACCAGCGTGACGAGGCGCGCCGGGGAGGCCGCCCGGGCCAGCTGCCCCCCTTTGATCCGG
>VBAK01000179.1 GCA_005882275.1 Candidatus Segetimicrobium genomatis | reverse complement strand
ATGCGCGTGCCGTAGCGGCGGGCCAGGCTGAGGAAGTGCAGGCAGCAGAGCACCGTGATCCCGTCCCGCTTGTTGAGCTCCTCGACGTAGCGCAGGACCGAATGCGACGTCGCCGGGTCGAGGCTCGCCACCGGTTCGTCGGCCAGGATGAGCTCCGGCTCCTGCATCAGCGCCCTGGCGATCCCGACGCGCTGCTGCTGTCCTCCCGAGAGGGCGTCGCCCCGGACGAACGCCTTCTCCGGGATGCCGACCCGCTCGAGGTTGGCCATCGCCCGGTCGACGAGCGCCGCCGGAAAGTAATTGGCGAGCGCCCACGCCGGCGGAAGGTACCCGAGACGCCCGGTCAGCACGTTGGTCAGGACGGACGCGCGGCGGACAAGGTTGAACTGTTGAAAGATCATCCCGATCTTGCGGCGGATCTCCCGGAGTTGCCGGGGGGATGCCGCCGTGACGTCGTGGCCGGCAACGACCACCCTCCCCGACGTGGGCTCGATCAACCGGTTGATGCAGCGCAGGAGGGTGGATTTCCCAGAGCCGGAGAGGCCGATGATGATCAGGAACTCTCCGCGCGCCACCTCGAAGGAGACATCGGACAGGGCGCGCGTGCCGCCCCCGTACACCTTGGTGAGGTGCTCGATCGCAAGGATGGGACCCCTCGCGGCGCTCAGCGCGGCTTGATCAACTCCTCCAGGTTGATCCCGGCGTAGCGGGCCACGTCGCGGACGGGATCGTAGAACGCGTTCAGGCTGGGGACGCGCACCTTGTACTTGCTCACGAGGAGCTCATAGTCTGCCAGCGCCTCGATCTCGTACAAGGCCTTCAGCGCCTCCAGCCCGGCCGGTTGCTCGGAGAACCGCAGCAGCGCCTTGGTCACCCGGTCTTTCACCTCCGCCGGCAGGCCCCCGCGGAAGCTGACGGTGTCGTTGGGAATGGGATCGGAGCGCCAGACGACCTTGACTTTCTGCATCACGTCCGGAAGCGTCTTCTGGACGCTGCCCCGCGCGTCCTCGTACACCGCGCCCGCGTCCACGCGGCCCTGATACACCGCGAGGACCACGTTGTTGTGGGAGCCGGCGAAGATCGTCTGGCCGAAGAACTTCTGGGGGTCGTACCCCGCCTTCTTCAATCCGGCGAGCGGGAACAGATATCCCGATGTGCTGGCGGGGTCGACGAAGGCGAACCGCTTGCCCTGGAGATCAGCCAGGGAGTTGATGCCGGAGTTCGGCTGGGCAATGATCTCGGCCCTGTAATACGGGAGCCCGAACCGCACGGTCACCAGCCGCACCTCGACCCCATACTTCTGGTGGGCGATCACATAGGAAAACGTGTTCAGCCAGCCGATATCCGCCCGGTCGGCGCCCATCGCTTCGATCACGCCGGCGTAGCTGGTCGCGACAAACGACTCGAAACTGTAGCCGGTCGCGATCTCCAGGAGATGGGCGACGCGACTGCCGGTTTCGAGGATGGTGCGCGCTTCCCCGGAGGGCACAAACGCCATGACCAGCTTGACCTGTGCCGGGGCAGTCTGGGCGGCGGCCGAGACCAGCACCGCGAGGGCCAGGGCCGCGGCGCACGCCATGGCCGTGAATCGTTGGGTCCTCACGGAAGGCCTCCCTTGGAGCCCCCGAAGGGGGGCGTTTCGCCCGTAGTTCTGTCGTCTCGCGAGGTTCTCCTGCGCGCCTCTCCTACGCGACCTGGTCCCTGGCCGGCCTCGCCGCGGCGGCGGCGCGCGGAGCCTTCTGGGCCGCGGACGGGATCACCGACTGGAGCTGGAGCGGCGGCCCCGCCAGTTCGTGGCGGCGCACGTCCCACAGCCGGTCGAGCTCGTGGACGATCTCGACCAGCCGGGCCCGGATTTCGCGGGGAAGCGGATGGCCCGAGCCCTGACGATAGAGCATCAAGCGCTCGTGCGCGAGGCTGTTGATGAGTTCCCCCGTGGTCATCGAAGCCGAAGCGGGAATCGGGGACGCGGACGGAGCGGGGCGTTCTGACGGCACGCCGGCATCTGCGGAGAGGAGGCTACCGCCTGCCGGCCTTGCCGGGTTGGCGACGACCGGGCTTGCCGGGCCGCCGCCGGCCGGCCTTGCGGCATTCCCGTTCCGGGCGCGGCCGTTGCGCGCCTCCCGCGGAGGGGCGCCCCGAGCCACTCGGGTCTTTCGTATCCTCGACTTGCCGGTCGGCCTTCCCTGGACGCTCAGGTGTCTCACGAGGCGCCTCAGCATCGGGAGTACCCGCAGGAGCGGCAGGAGCTGCAGCCATTCTCGTAGATCAGGGAACTGCCGCAGTCCGGACAGACCCCCGCGAAGGTCAGCAGGGGCTGCTGGATCTCCCCGGCCGGTCCACCCTGGACCTCCGCGGTTCCGGGGGGGCCGCTTCCTGGGGCAACTACGGCGTCTGCCGCCGGCGCGGATGCCCCGTGCCCATTGCCGTATCCGTTCGCCGGCCTGGGCGCGGGCAGCCGGTCGGCCATCGGGAAGACCAGGTCCGGGCGGAATCCGGGGCCGTAGAGCGCGCGGCCCACGGCCAGGGCGACCCCCTGCGCGACCGTGGTCACCCGCACAATCGTCCCATCGGCGGACCGGTCGATCGCTACTTCCCGGGACTGCACCCGCCAGAGCTGCTCGATCACGTCCCGCGGGTCGGCGCCGGTGCGGAGCGCCAGCGACGCCATCCGGCCGATCGCATCGGCTTCGACGTCCAGCGACTGCACGAAGACCTCACACACCCCCTGCTCATCCTCATTGATCGTCACGTAGATCCGCCCGCGCGGGGTCTCAATCCGCTCGGTGCGGCCGGCCGTCACCTTGGGCCGAGGACGTTTGGGGCGCGTCTCGCGCGCGATCGCCGGAGCCGGTCCCGGCACCCCGGATGCGGACGCCGGCGGCGCCTGGAGGGCCGTGGACGCGGCCGCCGCCTGGGTCGAGCGGCGCGTCCCGGCGGTCAGGATGTTCTCCCGGGAATCGGCGCGATAGACGGTGATCCCCTTGCACCCCATCTTCCAGGCCAGGAAGTAGATCTTGGCCACATCCTCCTCGGTGGTGTCGGCCGGGCAGTTGACGGTGGACGAGATCGAGTGGTCGACGTGCTTCTGGATCGTCGCCTGCATCCGCACCCGCATCTCGGGTTGGATCTGGTGGGCTGTAACGAAGAATTCCGGGAGATCCTCTTCGCGCTCGACGGCGAACCGCTGCATGTACGTCCGGACCAGCGGATGGTAGACGGTGAACGTCTGCTGCGAGAGCGATTCGCTCCGGCGGGTGTATCCCAGGTCGAAGATCGGCTCGATCCCGCTCGTCGTCCCGGCCAGCGAGGCCCCGCTGCCGACCGGCGGCACCGTCAGGAGCGCCACGTTCCGCAGTCCGTGCTTGCGGATCCGCGCCTGCACGGCCGGGTCGAGCGCTTTGACGAACCGGCCGCGGAGATGCTGGTCCCGGTCGTACCCGGGAAAGACGCCCTTCTCCTGCGCGAGGTTGACGCTCTCGTCGTACACGATGTTCTTGATCCGCTCGAAGAGCCGGTCCACGAACGCGACCGCCTCCTCCGAGTCGTACTTGAGCCGCAGCTTGCACAACATATCCCCCAGGCCGGTGAACCCGACCCCGATGCGCCGCGAGTAGAGGCTGGCCTCTCGCTGTTCGGGGAGTGGATGTTTGTCGGCGTTGTAGTCGAGGATATCGTCGAGGAAGCGAGTGGCCAGACGAAGTGCCTGCTCCA